>NZ_CP099567.1:304767-609534 GCF_022530855.2 Candidatus Vondammii sp. HM_W22
ACTCCATCCTGCTGGTGGAGTTTTTCAAGTTGCGGGTACGGGAGGGCCATCCCGTGGTCGAAGCGGCAAAGCTCGCCAGCCGCGAACGCTTCCGTGCCGTGTTGCTCACATCCGTCACCACTATCGCCGGGTTAACGCCACTTCTGCTGGAAAAAAGCATGCAGGCCCAAATCCTGATCCCGCTTGCTACCAGTATTGTTTTCGGGCTGCTGACCACCACCGCGCTGGTGTTGTTGGTCATTCCCGCAATGTTCAGCATTCTGGATGACTTTGGCGTACTTGCCGAAAATCCAGAGAAAGAGTAGCGGGCAGAGACAATGAACTGGCATCCGTGGCAAATCATCAGCCTGTAGCGCACCGCATGAAATGCGAACGCTGGACATTTAACTTGCGAACGCCGATCACGCCAAAATAGCCTGAGGTTTAAAGCTTCGGTAAAACGTCCTTACCCTCCAGCTGAATTAGAAGGAACCTCCACCCCAAGGCCCCAGTGAAGAAACTTTATAATCGTATTCTTACTCCAATTGTCAGATAATTCTGATTCCTTGGTGTTTATTAAACCGCTATTGTTCTACTTGGGTTATGTGCCGCGAGGATGCCCGCATCCAGCGCCCCTTCCGATTCCTTCAGAAGGGGCTCCTTTCTAATCTGGCGAGACCATCTCCGGCAGTTCGGCGATCAACTCCTCGGCAGTCGGCACAGTCCGGTTGTCGGCCTGTACATCGGTTTGCACCTGGAACGCATACGCCCAACACTCATCCATCCACTGTCCATATGCAACCGCCTCCGACTGCCACGCGTTGGGATATCCTGAGCGAGCGACGCAGGTCCAGCGGTTGTCCCAGCGTCGTCCCTGGGCGATGGTATCCATGTAGGATTCGATTGCGCGTTCCATTGCCGCGATGATTTCAGCCTCGGTGGGAGGAATCACAGGCTCTTCTGGCAGCGCTTCGATAGGCGGCTCGATACCCAGATCAGTGATCTTATGACGCGAGCCATCGGGTAACCAGTAGATGGTACCCCGATGATCTGGCACGAGAGTCCATACGCCATTAATGTAGATATCCACCTCGCGCTCAGCCGCCCCAATAGGGGCATCAGCCGCAGCGTGAGCGTGAGCGGGAGGGCGCATAGACCGTCTGTCCAGCCAGTTTGGTCTCCAGCGGGTCGAGTGAGGCGGTAACCGGCCCTAGGTACTCGCCGGTTTTGGTGATAGATAGGTGCCGACATAATGCGCTTCTAGTATTTGATGCAGTACATGATTGCGACGTTGCGGGGCCGGGTTTCGGCGCCGTCCCGTAGCAGCGGTTAGTTTATCATTATTATCACTGGTCGCCTGCAGAGTGTTCTGTATAGTGTTGGAACCGGCTTGGATCGTATTTACACTAGTACGCTGATAAATGGCGTGATCATGACTTATCAACTGATCGGACTGCAACGACCCCAGCGCCCGCCCGCCATCAAGTCCGCGCCCATGATCCCAGCCCCGTAGAAACTCGCTGCGCAGGTCCGGTGTCCGGAATGTCGTGGCACCATCCCCATTGCTGAACATGCCGCATTCGCCTGCCTGCCAGGCGGCCTCGGTTACGATCAGCCCCTCAGCCGCCGCATGGTTGTAGAGATTCGCGTAAGTTGTGCGGGACAGCTCTACGCCGGCGGTCTCGATATACCCCATTGGAGCCGAGGCGTAATAGCCGGATATCACCGTGCCGGTTGGTACGCTGGGCGACTGCCCCGCTGCAATAGCCATCGCGATTACCGTCCCAAGCTGGGTAAGGTCCCCGCTATCCGCCTCGCCGCCCAGGGCAGTGATGGCGTTGACGATCTCCCGCATGGGGTGCTCGATGGCTGCTGCGGGCGGAATACTGCCCTCTGTGCCGGTGTTGGGGTTGCCGTCGATGTATGGAGCGTCGGCGGCGCCTCCAACGGGTGGTATATAGTCCATGGTCTAGGCTCCTTCGTAGGACACAAACAGGGATGTGTGAGCCGGTTTCACCCGGCGCAGCACGCATTCAAGGTCTTCTGCGCGGTTGATCTTCAAGAGGGGATCTGTTTCCACCCGTGGCGGTCAGACGTTGCACCAGCACGGCCCGGCGCTCTTGGAGTGTCAGGGTGCTGCCGGTGCAGGTGTCCGGCAGGTTGGCGAACGCCTCCCACTCGGCCAGTAATTCATAGGTGGCACGCGGATTGGCCTCGTTAAGTAGCGACTCGGCGCGGTCATTCACACGGGCGAACTCCTCGGCCAGAGCGGTCCACAGGCGGCCGGGCGGTAGCAATGCTGCTGCCGTAAGTATTGCAGCGCCTGCTAGGTGATGTTGCCAAGGGAGCCGATCTCACCGGCAGAAAACACCACATCAGCCAACGGAGTAGCCAGGACGTGATCAAACTCACCATCGGCCGGCGCCTCGGTGGGGGCGCTGATCGTCAGATCAGCTGCCACCGGGCGTAGCGCATCGATGTAATCCTGCACTGCCTGTACCTCCGCCGCATCGGGGATAAAACTGGCATCGTCATCGCGCACGAAAAACACCCCAACGGTGCCAATTCCCAGCCACTGTGGAAACACACACGGGTCATGTCCTCCACCTCCAGCGCCATGCCTCATAGTCGGCGGCGTTGCCGCCGTGGGGAGGGCCCTGTACACGGGCATGCAAGCGTGCATGCAGGGCCGCCGGTCTCTTCGTCAGCACTGCCGGTCAGGCCACCCTCCGCCATGTAGCGTCGCTCTGCACCCCTGAGGCAGGTGATGCCAGTGACAGTGCCACCGGTTAGTCGCCTCGGCATCCGTGGTGTACTCGATGCCATCAACACGCTGCAGGGTGGTCCCGGCCAGAAGGGTGCCGGTGAACGTTGCATTGCCTGTGGCCGACACCCCACCAAGCCAACCGCCTCTCCAGAATCTCCGCCTCGGTAGTGTCAGGAATGATCTGCCGACTTTGCCGGTCCAGGTGTCCACGCAGGTTGTGTGCCGTTCCTGCCAGACTACGGCTCAGCGCGCCCAGCACGGCCCGGCGCAAGCGCGAGTCGGGGCCTAGCAGCCGACTCTCGATATCCTGTTGGATGCGCTCGATCAGTGCCGGCAATGTGGGACGGTTAAATGCCATTTATACGGCCTCCAGTGGGTAGTTGAAAACGTCTTGAAAGCGGCTGCCGTCGGCCAAGGTGATGGCCACCTACAGACCTAGTATGCCGGTTCTGACCTACTCGGCAGTTTGTTTCTCGGGGCTCAGCAGCCACAGGCGCGAACCAATCAGGTCGCGGTCAATATCGAGCTAGGCATCAGCCCACCAACCACGCCGGTCCAGGGCGCTCGATGGCAGCAGGTCATCATTCGCTGCCCGCCGATCGGTGAACAGCGACACCAGCACCGCACTGTGCAAACCGTCATTGGCGGCCAGATCGACGTCCAGGGTGGTCAGGTCGAGGGTCAGCTCGGTGCCGTTATAGATAATCGCGAGGTCCATTATTGCGGTGCCCCGTGGTGCCACCCGAGTCGCCCGGATGGGTATGTTACGCAGGCAGGGACCGCAAGTTCACAAGATACTCTCCATCTCGTCGGCGGTAGGCTCAGGCGGCACCAGGTCGAACGCCTCTTTCGGCATTAGCCGCAGCTCGGAGCGCCATCCCTCGCCATCCAGCAAAAACTGAACGGAGACAATCAGCCTGTCGGCATCAACGCCCAGCCATGAATCTATCACCGGCACCAGCGTGTTTGGCAGCCACAATCCATCCCGATGGGTACAACACGGATACTGTGTGCACCACGCTCTGGCTACGCCTGGCAGCGGTGTTGCGTTGCTACTCGGCGGTATTCACTGCGCATTCGGAGAGGATTACCGTGTGGCGGTAACGCTTGGTATTCACCATCAACTGATCTTGGGTCGCACCGCGCCCGTGTGCAGATGTCTTTGCAGTATTCGGGTCCCATTAGGCCCCGGTCTGGTGCCCCAGCACGGCGTAATCGCTGAACCGCTCGCGTACCGAGAACTCACCGGAAGCAGGTGGCCGCCAACCCACCCGATCACGCCCCGGTTCGCCTTGCTGCGATTGGCCACCATGCCACCTAGGGCGATGTCGTACCAGAAGCGTCAGGCACCATAATCAATTCCCATATACTCTCCGCTGTTGCTGCTCCCGGCGGTCGGGGCAGTGGGGCGTGCCATCGATCATGCAGGGGTTCCCCGCATCTGGCTGCGCTCCTGTTGCGCGGTCAGTGCTGCGGCCTCGAAGCGCTCGATACGCTCTCCGGCACGGTTTGCATCATCCATGACTACCTCGCCAACCGTTTTGCCAATGCGGCCATCAGGCCGGGCGTGGGCTGTTGCCCGGCAGATACCTGCTTGTCTTTCGAGCGGCTGGTGACGTTGACGCCCAGCGCCGGACCACCCAGCAAGGTGCCGACCAGCGGCGCGGTCTTGGTGATGGCATCGCTTATATCAGACCAGCCCATTAGACAGCCCCCTTTTTACTGAGATGGAGCTGCCACGCCTCTTCGAGGGTGCACAGCCGGGGGACGTAGGCGATGCGGGGTTTGCCGATCAGCCGGAGTTCCTTGATAGCGGTCAGCTGTTCCATACGCGCCGGCCTGGGCAGGGCCATAGAGGATGGTGTACGGAGACGTGTATCCACCGGGCCGAGCGCATCGCGCAGCGGCTACAATACCCTGCAGAGGCGTCGCAAGTTGAAATAGACCACACCGCCCTGTCTGACAGACATGTCGATGCCGTGGCGGACGGCGGTCTGCGAGCGAGTGAACTCGTCCAGGTAGAAGTTATCGGATAGCTGTGTGCGGCTCATGCCGTCATGCTAGACAGATACCAGGGGGGAACGGGTTCCGGGGTGAGCTGGAAGGCCCAGCTTCATCAGGCTATTCACTGGCGACCTTAAATCCAAACAATTGTCCCTGGGCGGCGTCTTTCAGCTCGCCCTCGACCCGCCTGCGCAGCTTGCGGATGCCGTGCTCGGTGTAGCCGTAGCGGCGCGACAGGATGGCATTGGACATTCCGCAGCAGCCTCGCTGACGATATCGATCTCCTCGCCCCGGTAGTGTTCCACCAGCGCGGTCAGTGCTGGCAGGTCGATCAGCGGCGAAAGCCAGTGGTCCGCTGCGGCTTGGGTGGGCACACACTGACGATGCCGCCGCGCTCCGCTACGATGGCCAGGGTGGCCGACAGGCCCACCTCGTTTTGAAGCTTCGCCCCTGGCAGACGGGCGTCTTGCGGCCTTCATCGGCGTTGTGGCGGGCGATCTCTACCTCCATGACCTCAATAAACTCCTTAATGGCCAGTGGGTTGTCCGTGGTGCCCATTTGCCGAACTTGGGATGCTTGTCGATCGTCTGACGCAGATCCCTAAAGGCGCGTCCAATGGGCTTTGATTGGTCGTGCGCCGGGATGGTAAAGCGCACATCAACACCCAGCGATGGCAGCTGGCTGATGGGATCACCCGCCTTGAGCTTGAAGCGGAAGCGGTTGCGCGCGCCACCGGTGTTTTTTTACAGGCGGCGGCCATCGTGTTGTCTATATAAGCAATGCGCATTATCCCGTAGCCTTTGATCAGGTCCCCGAAGGCTTGGCGGAACATGTCGCCATTCTCCGATACGTTGGGCCGGTAGGCGACCAGCATGTCATTCCTGCCAGACCTACACCCGCGGCCGCGCCAGCTCTCCAGTCGGCCACACAATAGCGGTAAACTCCAAGCCATCGCCGTTGACTGCCTCGATTGCGTGGAACACCGAGCGGTCACGCCGTTGGGCGGGCATCAATCGGTCCAGGGCCTCCGGCCCTTCGCGCAGCAGTGCCAGCTCCTCGCGCTCCGGCTTTCCGTGGTAGATGTCCCGCAACCGGTGCCAGGACCAGCGTGCCCTTCGGCGGCGGTCTTAAGCGCGGCATCCTGGCTGTATCCGACGGCTAGGTACCGCTCAAAGTTCAGGAACAGTGTCAGCTTCTTCCCGGCCGTGGCCTTCGCCCGGTCGGTCTTGTGGTCGTACACCTCGGCCAGCTGGTCGGCATCGTAGATGAACGGCTCGCGGATCGCCGGGGACTTGTACATCGTGGCAGAGGCGGTGACGCTCTCGTGCTTCAGCAGGGATGCCTGGGCCTCGGAGGGCAGTTCGGTCAGTGCATGCTCCCATCCTCTCTCCTTGCGGTACTTGCGCCGTTCCAGTTTGCCCCGGTCATCGGCTTTGTTGATGCCGCGTTCTGTTCCAGGCAAGCCTGGCAGGCCGACCAGCTCGCCGGGGGTAAACCACCCCTTGGTCATTCTGTGTCCTCCTCGAACAGCCCCAACTCCGGCGCCAGCGCCTTGCCAACGTTCTCCCGGTGCCTGGCAATCCGCTCGTCGTCTGACTCAGCGCGGTCATCGTCTCCTTGGCTGGCCCCTCCTCCGGTGGAACCGGGCCAGCAGGTTTACCGCATTATTGAACCCCGTCTGCAGCTGCAGCGCATCATCATCCGAAACCGATCTTCCGCTTTGGGGATGTCTACCAACGGCTTGTGGGCACTGGTGGCGATGTACTGGGTCACATAGGTATAGCCGCAGGCTTGCTCAAACGGGCGCCTGCATGCGGCCGTTCTCCATCCATTTGTACCGTGCTCGGCTGCCCCATCAGGTGCATCGATAGGTTGCGCCGCTCCCGGGCGAACTCCAGATACATCTCCATCGCATGCCGCAGCAAGGTGGGCCGTTTCAATTTACACTACGCCATTGGAACCTTCCTCTGAAACTCAGTCCAAAACCCGTTCGGGATTGCCCTGGCAACCGCTCTTTTCCAGAAGTGTCGCTTCGGCAAGTTTTACACCTTATTCCTGCTTCCAGAGTAAACAGGGTGCAGCCATACTGTTTTAGTTCAGAGTAGCATTCGCCAAACGTACCAAAAAAACCTGCGGGGATATTCTTGAGTGCCCCTTTGGCCGGTGCTGGACCAAAAGATCCGATGTTGGTCAGATGGACCTCCCTGGCGCGAAGGCCTCTGCGCTGTGTAATATCATAAGGACGTTGAATTCTGCTTTCAGATTGTCCAGCACGATAATAAAATCATGGGCGCCAGGATAGGAGTAGCAAGCAGGTTTCTGCGGCACTGCTTTTCATAACGTTGCAGCGCGAGATTTCTGGGTTTTCTCAATGGCATGGGGAGGGCCTGATAGTTATGTCACACTCGAAGCCTGCCGGACTTAGGATGAGTCTATTGCGGAAAAGCTATTCTTGGCCAGATTTCCCGAGCAATTTCGTGAAATTATGAATAGCTATTCGCTGCAGCCAAGTGAAAAAAACGGCTGAAAGTGGCTTTACCCTTACTGTGATTAGCTAAGTACCACAGGCTCTTGGCATAAAGGTTAGGCGCGGTTGGTTGCTGGTATACTAGATAGTCGACCCTGAAATACTCATAATGCAATGATTTATATAAAATAAGCGTCTAAATTTGATAAAATAAACGTCCGGGAAAGGGGTAAAAGCAGAGAAAAACTGGACGAAACAGAGGTGGATAATTGAGCAAACCCAAGACAGCCAATCCCAACCAGCAAAGTTTCCTGCACCAGAACTTACTGGATCAGCTGAACCCCAAGCATCCACTTTTGCTACTGGCCAGACAGATAGACGGGTCATATTTTGATGCTGAATTTGCCCGGCTTTATTCTCATCTTGGAAAGCCCTCAAAACCCATCCGCCTAATGGTGGGCCTCTCGATACTCAAGCATCTGGAAGACCTCAGTGACGAGGTTCTGATTCAACGCTGGATACAAAATCCCTACTACCAGAGTTTTACGGGTGAGATCGAATTCCAATGGCAACTTCCTTGTGACCCCTCCGACCTGACTTACTTCAGAAAGCGTATTGGCAACGAAGGTTTTGAAAAGGTCCTGGCTGCCTCTATCGCCTTACATCAAGAAAAGGCGATCGAAGATGAAATGTGTATCGACACTACCGTACAAGAGAAAAATATTACCTTTCCAACTGATGCAAAGCAGTACCGAAAGATACACGGGCAGTTACTCAAGATGGCCCGAGCAGAAGGTATCGTGCTCAGTCGAAGCCATGAGAAGGAAGTAAAAATTCTCAAGCTCCCCACCCGATTTGCCACACATCCGAGGAATCGTAAAAAGGCACGTAAGGCCGTCAAGCGATTAAAGACCATCAGCGGCCGATTACTGCGTGAAATACAGCGTAAGATGACCGGAGAACAACAGAAATTCTATGCAGAAAAGTTCGCCCTGTGCCAGCGCATACTGAATCAGAAGCGTGCTGATAAAAACAAGTTGTACAGCCTACATGAACCTCATGTTTACTGTATGAGCAAAGGCAAGGCCCAGCAGCGTTATGAGTTTGGCACCAAGGCATTAATCACCACCACAAGGGACGCGGGCGTTGTGATTGGTGCCCTGGCTTTTGAGAAGAATGTATTTGATGGTCACACAGTACCTGAGGTCTTGGCACAGGTGAAACGTCTCATCAATCGAGTACCCAAAGTGAGTATTGCTGATCGAGGTTATCGGGGCAAATCAAAGGTTAATGACACCCAGATAGTAACGCCAAAGCCTGCTAGGAAGAATACCTCAGAAGAAGCCATGGCATTAGCCAGAAAACGTTTCAGAAGACGAGCTGGCATTGAGCCTGTGGTCACTTAAAGAGTGACCATAGGCTAAAAAGGAATTTTCTTAAAGGCTTTGCCGGGGATCAGATTAACTTGCTTATGGCGGCGGCTGCCTTCAACTTCAGAAAATGGATGAGGGAGGTTATTTTTGTGCTGAAAAATATCATGTCCATACTGTTGTTCCTGTTTGCAAAACAGAAACAACAGTATTATTAAGTGCCTGGAATGAATATTTCAGGGTCGACTAGATAGTATCGTCATAAGATTTTAGCCCAAAACATCATGCATCTAAGGATGGTCTGAAAAACTTCAATTTTTCAGACCGTCCTTAATCCATTCAAAGTCCGGCTCATCAATTATCTGGGACAATAAATCTTCCCATATGCCTTTATCTTGCCAACGACAAAAACGCCGATGGGTATTCTTCCAATCACCATAATTAGGTGGTAAGTCGCGCCACGGCGCGCCTGTGCGTAGAATCCAAAATACCGCATTGAGAAATAAACGGTTATCTTCATCTATGCCACCGTGCATCCTTTTTTGCCCTAAGGTACGGTGATAGTAGTTCTCATGTGTTGTCGTTTATGTCGTGTCTTTTGTGTGCTGGTGTTGTCATTGTGTTATTGGTTTTTAGTTGTTAACTTGAATATTATACAACTCATTTAAACTCATGACGACACTATCTAGCCAGCATCAGCCTTTTGTATATGATGTGGGTCAGGAATGAACAGTTGTATTTGTCGATAGGTATTATATAAAGATGCAGGATCTTGAAAGCCTGAGAAAAGAGCTGTCCGGACTAGATGTAGAGTTGCTGGAGATGGTGGCTCGCCGCCAGGAGATTGTGGCCGAGATCGGGCGGGTAAAATCTTCCGCCGGGCGAGGTACCAGAGACTATACCAGAGAAAAAGTGGTCCTTGATCTGGCCCGGAAAACGGCACGGCGCTTGGAAATGGATGAAGATCTGGGTGAGGCGATATTTCGCCTGCTTATCCGGGCCTCTCTCGCGACCCAGGAGCAGGATAAAGTGGTCTCATTTGGCACTGGCAATGGTAAGCGTGCTTTGGTGATCGGCGGTGCCGGGCAGATGGGGCAATGGTTTGTCCGTTTTTTGACGACCCAAGGATATAAGGTGGAGATCTGCGACCCGACAGCTGGACAGGATGGATACAAGTACTATTCTGGTCTGTCATCGGCAGATCTTGACCAGGAGTTGATTGTGGTTGCTGCGCCCATTACCGGGACAGTGGAGATTTTGCAGGAGTTGGCAAAACGCAAGCCTAGCGGGGTGATTTTCGATATAAGCTCACTCAAGGGCCCGCTCAAGGCAGCGCTGGATGATTTGAAGCACGCGGGATGTAAGGTGACCTCGATTCATCCCATGTTTGGTCCAGATACTGAGTTGTTATCAGGTCGCAATGTTATTTTTGTGGATCTGGGGGTGCCTGAGGCAACGGTGGTGGCAAAATCATTGTTTGCCTCGACCATGGTGGATCAAGTCGAGATGTCTCTCGATGGCCATGACCGGGCAATGGCCTACGTTCTTGGTTTATCCCACGCGGTCACTATTGCATTTTTCAATGCGCTGGCCCAGAGTGGCGAAGACGCCTCGGCACTGGCGAAACTCTCAAGCAGCACATTTGATGCACAGTTTGATATCGCCAGTCGTGTGACCGAAGAGAACCCCTACCTCTACTTTGAGATACAGTCATTCAATGCCTTCAGTCCGCGTGCTTTGGTCGCGTTGCTCAATGCAGTGACCCAGGTTGCAGGGCGGGTACTTGATGGCGATGAGAAAGGTTTTGTTGAGCTGATGGAGCAGGGAAAGCAATTTCTTGCTGGGCGACCTGGGGATCGCCCCTGAACATACATGCTTATAGGGGGACGTTGTAGTGAAATTGAAAAACACTTGACTGATACAGGTTGTTGCCGATCTGCTCAATACTATGGCGGAGCCAAAGGGCTTATCTACTATTAACCCAGCGGCCAAATACACTTACTAGGCAGCGTACTTTATGTGTGTCGCATTGGAGTAACTTTTCACTCGTTCAAGCCTCTTTTGCAAGGTTCGCATACAGGATCGTGTTCTCTTTCTATGACAGCCTAAATAATGATTATATTTATATATAAAACATAAGCTTAACATAAAAATGGCAATTCCAATCTTGCTGGTGAACCGCTCAGATCTACTGCTTAATCAGGGAGGGGAGCTAGATGACCGAACTAGAGTAAGCCTTACTCGTGGCATTGAAGAAGCAGGACGAAGAGCAGAACAGCGTACACGAGCGCATCGAGCAGCAGAAGCAGATCAACCAGTTAACGCAATCGCTCGAACGATTGACCGCGTTATCGAGTTCGGTCAGCGAACAATTAAAGAGTTTACAGCTTACCTTAAAGATACTCTCCAAGCCGTAAAACAGGAAAAAACGCAAGTCGGTAAGCGCGAAAGGCAACACATGCGCCCCTAAACATTTGATATCGTGGCGCTCAAACCTTTCACTCACTACAAGGATGCATCCATGCTCGCTCCCTGTTACCTCTCCATTGCAAGGCAAGACTGCCGCTGGCGCTTTCACCGCTGATTCTGCTGGCAATGGCTATGCCGAAGGCCATGAGAATGAAATACCTTTCTCCGGTGTAGATTCAATCAGTGCCTTTAGGAATTTGATCAGCACTTTCGCATTCATGGCTGGCTCATACAGCATGAAGCTGTGCTTCACCCTGATTCGTAATGGCCGAAATCATATTCAGTGACACTCGTTTGATCGGGAGCCGCTGTACTGGCGCTTGTCCTTGCGGAGCATGACAGGGACGCATGCTGCGTGGTGTTTTTTATAATGAACATTCAATGGTTCTTCCCCTAATTGAGTGGGCGGATTAACCTACTCTCCTATTATAGAGGTGAGGATCTATACGCCCAAATCCTTTGGCAGGTTAGCAGTGTAGAGTTGGCTCTGTCAGAGAGGTAACGGTACACGTTGAGCAGGTGCCAAGCAGTGTTATTCAACCTGTGGAGCAGATCTTACCGGGCTCTGGATTTACTGCAATGTTTGAGGTACTGGTGATCGACTGGTTGAAAGAGGAGTCCATCTCGGCAGTCTCCCGATTGATGGGGCTGAGTTGGAATGCCATTGATGGAATTATGCAGCGAGCGGTTAAGCGAGGGCTGGCACGTAGAAAAGAGATCAGCTCAACACGTATAGGTGTTGATGAGACGGCCTTCAAGAAACGCCATGATTATGTAACAGTCTTATCAGACCAGGATGCAGGTACAGTGTTGCACGTGGGCAGTGACCGCAAAAAGGCCAATGCTCAAAGCACATGGTACGAAAGTCTGACAAAGGAGAAGCGATAGAGCGTGTCTCTATGGATATGTGGCCAGCCTTTATCAATGCCACACTGAAAAGCTTGCCTTCGATAAATCCTATGCCGCCAAGCACCTCGGTGAGGCGGTGGACAAGGTACGCCGCCAAGAGCACAAAGCGCTGGTGGCTGAAGGCTATGAGGGCCTTAAAGGCCGCTAGTTATGATAGGCTCTACAACCCGGAGAACATGACGCGCAGACCGAAATTACGGTTCAAGGTGCTACGTGACAGCACGCTGGAGACTGCCCGTGCCTGTGGGGTCAAAGAGTTTGCCATGTCACTCTCAAGACATAGGCAAGGAAAGGCTGTGAGCGGTGGTTGTCATGGGCAGTGTGCAGTGGCCGGGAACAATCAAGGATCATCTGTGGGGAATATTGAACGCTGTTGTTTTGGAAGTAAGTAATGGTCTGTCAGAAGGTCTCAACAGCCGAATCAAGATGACCAAGGTGCATAGCAGAGGTTTCCGCAACAGAAGCGGTTTGCCAATGCAACCTACTTCCACCTTGGAGGGCTGAATCTTTATCCTGAGGGAGTGGCTGGGTGATATTTACCCTCTCAATTAGGTAAAAGACGTAAAATTATAGTGGTTATTTGGGCAATTGTGCTACGGCAACGGTATACGTCCGGCCTTGCTTGAGCTTTTTATAGTTACCGAAAACCTCCTGAAAGGCCCTCTGGATGAATTTTCTCAGGCCTGAGATGGTGACGACGTAGATGTGTCCGCCAGGGTTTAGTCGCTCAAGGGCATCGTAAAAGTAGAGGTAGTAGAGCTCTTTTCCCGTTTTTGCAGGAAGATTAGAGACGATTAGGTCAAATTGGCGGTCCTCTACTTGTGAGAAGCCATTACTGAGAATCACTTCAGCATTTTTGATGTTATTCAGCTCAGCATTTTTTCGGGAGTAGTCCACGGCGACAAAGTCCTTGTCGATCAGCAAACTGTTCCCCTTGGGGGCAAGCCGAGCCATGGTAAGACCGAGTGGTCCATAGCCGCAACCGAGATCAAGTGTATCGTCGTCCTCGTTTATCTGCAGGTAGTCCAGCAGCAGCAGGCTGCCATGGTCGAGATTTTTCGGCGAGAAAAGTCCCCAGGTTGTGTGGTAGGTGAGGTGCTGGTCCCGTGTAGTTTCACTAAAAACTATATCCTGGCGCAGTTTTCTCAGGTAGTTGCGGGTGGTCTGGTCGAGTGTTGCCATCTGTGGTTTATTCTCTGCCGCTACAGGTTGGGCAAGCGTGGTCTGCTTTGAGTTTCAATGTGCGCCACTGCATATCCAGTGCATCCAGTAGTAGTAGCCGTCCTATCAGGGGTGCCCCAACGCCGGCCAGTACCTTTATAGCTTCAGTGGCCTGTAAGCTGCCAATGATGCCAACGAGCGGGGCCAGTACGCCATTTTCCGAGCAGGTTTCATCCATGTCGCGACCATCTCCGTAAAGGCAGCGGTAACATGGGTCTCCCGGCTGGCCGGTAAAGACGGAAACCTGTCCCTCAAGGCGGATAGCAGCACCGGATACCAACGGGGTTCGGGTTGTGACGCAGGCATCGTTCACCATGAAACGGGTGGTGAAATTATCGGTACCGTCGATCACCAGACTAGCACTCCTTACATGGGCCAGCAGCTCAGTTTCATTGAGGAGTTTGCTGATGGTCTCGATCCGGCAGTCTGGGTTGATGGCGAGCAGTGTGCTTTGTGCTGACTCCACCTTGAGCTTGCCGATACTCTCTGTGGAGTGAATGATCTGGCGCTGCAGATTGCTGAGATCCACTTTATCAAAATCGGCCAGTATCAGATGGCCAACGCCCGCGGCCGCCAGATACATAGCTGCAAGCGAGCCAAGTCCCCCGAGGCCGATGATCAACACTCTGGACGTCAGTAGTTTTTCCTGCCCCTCGATGCCGATAGAGGGAAGCATAATTTGGCGACTGTACCGCAGGAGCTGCTCATCATTCATTGAAACAGGTACGCAAGATGGCTAAAATTGACTAATCCTAGCACCCTATTCCTGACTATTCGAAGCTTATTTTAGAGATATTTCCGCCAGTATTCAGGGCGGTGATCACGGCAGCGGTGGTCCATCTGCTGATAGCGGTTGACGAAAATCTTTCGGGTGCATCCGTTGTCGCCACGCTGGCAACCGCAGTTCGCGCGCTGGGTCTCTTCTGTGTAGTAGTAAAGCGCTCGCCGCAGTTTAAAGATCAGCTTGCTGTTGAGGTGGAACCCGGTTTCGATGAGGGCGCTTTCTATCTGTTCCAGGGATACCTGCATCAGGTTGTAGCGTATGCTGAGTAGGGTTGGCTCCTCTCTTTCCGCAGTCAGTATCCCTTCGATCCCGGTGAGCAGGAGTACTGCTGTTTTTGCCTGATCAGGATTCGGGTGCATCTCTGCGAAGACAATCTCCCGCTGCTTTATGATTTCCGATTGTGCTATATCCATATCGGTAAAGCCTAATCGTTATGCGGGATTTTTCAAGTTTTAGGGCAAAAATTAGTGAGCCGCCGATTCATGAATTGATCAGAGACACCTTAGCTGCTCTTCTCTCAGAAATGTCGTTTTCACCACGAAGCGTATAGTATGTTCTCAAGAGGGGTGTGGTGATACCCACTTGCAAATTTGTGTGGCGTTATTGATAACATGCTGTGCGCTTTGTGGTGAATTATGAGTTCCTGGGTGGACGCAAATGAGTGGTTAATACACTGTCTCTGCAAGCGGTTTCCAACAAGGCACACAGCCCTCGGTTACCCTGTCTCTGCCTGCCAGATCCTGCCGCGTGGAAATTGCCTGATACCCGGTGGATGCCATTAGCTCACGCACTGATGGGCCTTGATCCCATCCATGTTCCAGCAGCAAACGCCCTCCAGGCTTCAGGTGTTGTCGCGCTTGTGTGATGATTTTGTGTATGTCATCCAATCCATCTAATCCCGATGTGAGAGCACAATCCGGTTCCCAAGGGAGGCCGTTCTTCTCAAGATGAGGATCGCCTTCTGCCACATAGGGTGGGTTGCTCAGAATCAGATCAAAATCTATATCCCGGGGGAGTGCCTGACACCAACTGCCAAGGCGTGAGTCAATGCTGCCAAGCTGGAGCCGTTGGAAGTTTTTTTGGGCGACAGCCAGTGATTTTTCGGAGAGGTCGCTTGCCAATACATCGGTTAGCGGTCGCTCACTGGCAATCGCAGCTGCTATCGCACCGCTGCCGGTGCCAAGGTCGGTTACTTGGGCAGGGGTGTTTTTGGGAATGAGTTCCAGAGCCCGCTCAACCAGTATTTCAGTTTCCGGGCGGGGGATCAGGGTGGCTGGAGTCACTTCAAACTCAAGAGACCAGAACTCTCTCCATCCCGTGATATAGGCCAGAGGTTTCCCTTTGAGGCGCTCTGCTATCAGGCTATTAAAGTGTGTTTGTTGCTCGGGAGTAAGTGCCTTCTCCGGCCAGGCGAACAGATGAGTGCGTGAGACGTCCAGGAGATGGGCCAGGAGTACTTCTGCATCCATTCTCGGTTCTGCATCCGGTAACCGGCTGAGTCGATCTGCCGCTTGGTGCAATGCCTGATTGATCGTGTAAGGTTGTTTGGTTTGCATTACGCCATACTTGAGCGGTTTTTTGGAACCTCAGAAGGGGTGCTTCAAGCCTCGTTGTCAGCCAACAGTTCAGCCTGGTGCTCACGGGCCAGTGGGTCGATTACCTGATCCAGTACACCGGTCATGATCTCATCCAACTTATAGAGCGTGAGGCTGATGCGGTGGTCAGTCACTCTGTTTTGTGGATAGTTGTAGGTACGTATGCGTTCGGAGCGGTCACCGCTCCCTACCTGGAGCTTGCGTGCCGCAGCTTGCTTATTGGTCTGCTTCTTCTGCAGGCCTGACAGCAGTCTGGCTTGTAACAGGGACATGGCGCGGGCCTTGTTTTTGTGTTGTGATCGTTCGTCCTGGCACTCTACCACTATGCCCGAGGGGAGGTGGGTAATACGGACTGCGGAATCTGTTTTGTTGACATGCTGGCCGCCTGCCCCAGAGGCGCGGTAGGTGTCGATACGCAGGTCGTTGCTATTGATTCGCACCTCATCAATCGCCTCTGCCTCGGCGAGGATGGCAACGGTGCAGGCTGAGGTGTGAATGCGGCCTTGTGATTCGGTTTCCGGGACCCGCTGGACACGATGAGTGCCTGATTCAAACTTCAGGCGTGAATATACGTTACGACCGCTGATTCGGGTGATAGCCTCTTTATAACCGCCTTGCTCACCCAGGCTTTCACTGATAGTTTCCGATAGCCACCCCTGCTGCTCAGCATATCGCAAATACATGCGCAAAAGATCGCCGGCAAACAGCGCCGCCTCTGCACCGCCGGTTCCGGCGCGCACTTCAAGGAAGATATTGCGTTCGTCGTTAGGGTCGGCTGGAATCAGCAGCAACTGTAATTCCGGCTCCAGTATTGCTTTCCGGGCCTGGGATTCAGCCAGCTCCTCTTTTGCCAGTTCGACCATCTCAGGGTCATCCAGCATTTCATGAATGCTGTCGATCTCCCCCTCAAGATCCCGGTACCGGTTGTAACAGGAGACGACCGGCTCCAGTTTGGCGTACTCCTGGCTCAGGTTGCGGAAGCGATTCTGCTCGCTTTGTACGTCAGGATCGGCCAGTAGTGCGGTGATCTCCTCGAATCGCTCGGTGATCTGTTCCAGCTTGCTTTGGATGGACGGCTTCATTTACTGCGGTTATCTTTAATCTGAAATAAGGTGTTCGCTGCGTTCAGCAGCTCTGTGTGACCCTCGAAACCGGCCTGGCGGATCTGTGTGCTTGGCGTGTGCAGCAGCTTATTGGTTAAGGTATGGGCTAGAAAGTTCAGGGACTCTTCAGCTGATTTGCCGTTGGCCAGGTGTCTCAGGGCGTGCCCCAGTACCTCATCCCGGGTTTTTTCGGCCTGCCCGCGATAGTTCTGGATCATGCCAACAGCGTCCAGAGAGCGCAGCCATCCCATGAACTCTTCAGTATGCAGGTCGATAATTTCCTGGGCCTGTTTAGCGGCTTCCTGACGTGAGCGAAGGTTTTCCTCAATAATCTCCTGCAGGTCATCGACGGTATACAGGTAGACATCGCTCAGCTCGGCTATTTCGGCTTCAATATCACGTGGGACCGCGATATCCACCATAAACATGGGTTGATGCCTGCGCTTTTTCAGGGCGCTCTCCACGGTGCCTTTACCCAGCACAGGCAGGGGGCTGGCTGTGGAGGAGATGACGATATCCGCCTCAGCCAGATGTGATGGTATCTCAGTCAGTGCAATGGCATAGCCGTTGAACTGGTTGGCTAGATTATGGGCACGCTCCAGCGTGCGATTGGCCACGATAATCTGTTTGATTCCGTTCTGATTCAGGTGGCGTGCCGCCAGTTCGATGGTCTCACCGGCGCCAATCAGCAGAGCGGTCTGCTCCGAGAGATCGCCGAAAATCTGTCGCGCCAGGCTGGCGGCGGCAAAGGCGACGGAGACCGGGCTGTGGCCTATGGCGGTATCTGTGCGCACCTGTTTGGCAACGGAAAAGGTGTGTTGGAACAGCCTTCCCAGCAGTTTGCCGGTAGTGGCTGCCTCATTTGCTGTATGAAAACCTTGTTTTACCTGCCCGAGAATTTGCGGTTCACCAAGAACCATTGAATCCAGGCCGCTGGCAACCCTCAGGAGGTGGTGGACACATTTTCGCCCTTCGTGGCCATAAAGATGGGGGATGATGGTCTCCAGCTCGAGGCCATGAAATTTGCTCAGCCAGAGGCTGATATCTTCCTGGCCAATTCCCTGAGTGTCGCAGTATATCTCCATCCTGTTGCAGGTGGAGATGATCGCTGACTCCATGATCCCCGGGCACTCGGAGAGGCTGCGTAGCGCGCCCACAATAATATCCGGGCCAAAAGTAACCCTCTCCCGGATGCCTAGGGGGGCGGTTTTGTGATTGAGGCCGAGTGTTAGCAATGACATAAGAGCTTTATTGGCTTAAATGAGTAAGCGTCTTCGTGAATAATAGCTGGTAAAAGTGGGGGGGCAGTTTGATTTTTCTTTTGTTATCAACCTTGCAGTATATGCTATAGACTGAAAGCAATCAGAAAAATCTGCTCGAAATATCGTTTTATTCACTCTCCTTCGCGCTGCCGGGAACCGAAATTTTGAATTATCAATGGGCTGAATTCAAGCCGAATGTAGAATAGAGCGACAAGAATAGCGTATAAGAGAACTTGATTCAGGTGAAATTGGCCCATTTTATAAGCTGGCCCGTCTGACCGGGCCTAGTAGGTATGGATGCAGTTATCGACTCAAAGATTGATATTGGTATTGCTTGCTGCGCTGGTTGCAGGCTGTAGCAGTGCACCTGAAAAGCAAGATCCTCTTACTACTGGCGAACCCCAGGGCACAGGTGCCGTTGGTGCAGCTGATACGATAGCGATGCCGTTTCAGGCGCCAGTTCAGCCAGCCAAAGGTCTGACCCCTGATATGGTATTCAATGTGCTGGCGGGTGAAGTTGCCATGCAGCGGGGAGAGATGACCAGGGCTTACGGGCATCAGATGGCAGTGGCGGCGCTGGCAGGTGACGCTAAGGCTGCAGAGCGGGCTGCCCGGATCGCACTGCATATTAAAGAGACTGTGTGGGCGGTAAACGCGGTTAACAAGTGGGTGCAACTGACCCCTAACGATCTTGCTGCCAGACAGCTTGCTGTGGTGCTCTATCTGAAAGCCAATAGGCGGGAGGCGGCGTTTGAGCAGCTTAAGGCCATTGTCGAGATTAGCGAAAGTAAAAAAGAGAACGGTTTTCTCCATGCTATGGCGACCGCTAGCCGTGACCTGAAACCGGATGTAGCAATTGGCCTGATGCGGCGCCTTGCCGAGGCCTATACCGACGACCCCCGGGGCTGGCATGCCCTTTCGCTGACTGCGCTGAACCATAAGCTGTATGCCGTTGCTGAGAATGAGACAATGGTGTTACTGAAACGCCATCCACAGTGGCTCAAGAGCTATCTGGTGCTGAGTCGAGTGTATGTTGCCCAAGGCAGAAAAGCCGAGGCGAGAGAGTTGCTGGCCGGTGCAGTGGATAAAAATCCGGATGAGCCGATGCTGGTTGCCGCCTATGCCTGGATGTTGGTCGACAGCAAACAGATGCAGCAGGCTTATGACTGTTTTCTGAAATTGCAAACACTTGACCCCGAAGATGAAAGCGCCAGTTACCGGCTCGGGATACTGGCACTAGAGCTGGACAGGAAAGAGGCGGCGGAAAAGCACTTCAAGCAGCTCTATACGTTACGGAAACGCGCCGATATCGCCGCCTATTACCTGGGCCGGCTCAGAGAGGGTGGGTCCCAACCGAAGCAGGCCATCGAGTGGTATCGGAAGGTGAATAAGGGTAAATACCGCTACAAGGCCCAGGTCCGTACTGCCCGCCTGATGGCGGGCCAGGGGCAGCTCCAGGAGGCGCGTGAGCGGCTTCAGGGGCTGCGGATACGCACCCCCAAGCAGTCTGTGCAGCTGTTTCTGTTGGAAGCCACATTGCTGAGGGATTATGGTAATCCTGGGCAGGTGATGAGCCTCTATGACAAGGCGCTTGAAGGACATCCAGAGAACGTCGAGCTGTTGTATGCCCGGGGTTTGTTTGCCGTCAGTCAAAATCGTCTGGATATTATGGAGAGGGACCTAGGGAAAATAATTGCCAGTAACCCGAAGCATGCAGGCGCTCTCAACGCGTTTGGTTATACTCTTGCAGACCAGGCGGAGCGGGTACAGGAAGCATTGGGGTTGATTCAGCGCGCCCTTGAGATCAAGCACGATGAACCGGCTTTTCTGGATAGCATGGGGTGGGTTCAGTACCGGTTGGGTAATCACCAGGAGGCACTGCGTTATCTGCGACAGGCATTTGAGACATTGCCGGATTCGGAGATTGCAGCGCACTACGGAGAGGTGCTGTGGGTGACCGGGGACCACGAGCAGGCAGGTAAAGTCTGGCAGGGTGTTTTGGATCAGGATCCTGAGAGTAAGCACATACTTGAGGTGATGCAGCGCTTGGCGCCGTGAAGGTCGAAAACGTGCGCTTCTGGCCAGCGCCGGCAAAGCTGAACCTGATGCTGAGAATTATTGGTCAGCGCAGCGATGGCTATCATCTGCTCCAGACCGTTTTTCAGTTTCTAGATATTGGTGACTGGCTTGATTTTCAGCCGAGAGACGATGCCTTGATAAGGCGCGTCTCGACAATCCCCGGTGTGCCTGAGTCCGATGATTTGGTGGTGAAAGCCGCCAAAGTTTTGCAGCAGGCAACCGCTACCTCTGCCGGAGTTGATATCCATCTGGAGAAACAACTGCCCATGGGTGGCGGTCTGGGTGGCGGAAGCTCCGATGCGGCAACCACCCTGGTTGCCCTTAACCTGATTTGGAATACCCAGCTCAGTCGGTCTGAATTAGCCCGATTAGGATTGGCCCTGGGAGCCGATGTGCCTGTTTTTATCCTTGGGAAAGCGGCTTGGGCGGAAGGGGTCGGCGAGGAATTGATTGCACTGGAGCTGCTTGAACCCTGGTATCTTGTGCTCATCCCTCCTTGCCATGTCTCCACCGCAGCAGTTTTTTCTGATCAGGAATTGACACGGAACTCTCCGCGGATGACAATAGCCGACTATTTTGCCGGCAGTGCATTGAATGACTGTCTGCCCGTGGTGAGTCGACGTTATCCTGACGTGGCCCTAGCCCTTGAGTGGCTTGGGCAGTTTGCGGTGCCAAAGTTGACCGGCACGGGCGTTTGTGTTTTTGCAGCTTTTGATGACGAGTCAAAAGCGCGCAGATTGCTCGGTGAATTACCGGTAGGATTACAGGGCTTTGTTGCTCGTGGTCTCAACCGCTCGCCACTCATTGCCAGAGCGCATGAAGAGCATATGTGGTCCAGTGGATGATTTATTGGGGCGTCGCCAAGCGGCTAGGCACCGGGTTTTGATCCCGGCATACGCAGGTTCGAATCCTGCCGCCCCAGCCAACTTTAAGAGGTCGCAGGGGCGGTCTGTCGGGACGGTGGTAAGCCGTCCGGGCTATTTTCAGCTTTATCGTTCTCGCTACAGAGGGTTGCACAGTGTCTGCCAGCGGTATGATGGTGTTTTCGGGAAATGCCAATCCTGAGCTTGTTGCTGAGATCATCGGGCGTTTGAGCCTGCCTCTGGGCAAAGCCACGGTCGGTTGCTTCAGCGATGGTGAAGTGATGGCCGAGATTCAAGAGAGTTTGCGTGGACGGGATGTCTATATCGTGCAGTCCACATCCCAGCCTACCAATGACAACCTGATGGAGTTGTTGGTGCTGATTGATGCATTGCGATGGGCATCGGCGGGGAAGATCACTGCAGTCATGCCCTACTTTGGATATGCCCGGCAAGATCGCCGGCCCCGCTCCGCAAGAGTGCCGATCACAGCCAGATTGGTAGCCAAGCAGCTGGCTGCAGCCGGTGCTGACAGGGTTATTACGGTGGATCTTCATGCGGATCAGATTCAGGGCTTTTTTGATATACCGGTAGATAATATCTACGCGCTGCCCATTTTGCTAGGTGATGTCTGGCGGCAGAAGTATCCTAGTCTGATGGTGGTATCACCTGATGTGGGAGGCGTGGTCCGGGCTCGTGCCTTGGCCAAGCAGCTGGATGACGCCGACTTGGCGATTATCGATAAGCGGCGCCCCAAGGCCAATGAGTCTCAGGTGATGAATATTATTGGTGATGTCCAGGGGCGCACCTGTGTATTGATCGATGATCTGGTTGACACTGCCGGGACGCTTTGTAAGGCGGCCAGGGCATTGAAAGAGAAGGGGGCCGAACGGGTGGTTGCTTACTGTACCCATCCTGTGCTCTCTGGTTCGGCAATCAGCAACATTTCTGCTTCAGAGTTGGATGAATTAGTGGTTTCAAATACTATTCCGCTGCACTCTGAAGCCCAGGTTTGTAGCAAGATCCGGCAGATCAGTATTGCCGAGCTGCTGGCAGAAACGATGCGTCGGGTTGCCAATGATGAGTCAGTTAGCTCGCTGTTTATGGACTGACTTGCCGGCATTAAAAAATTTAACTTTTCACCGCAGTTCTGGTCGCGGAGCTGCGGTGATTTTTTACTAACAGATGATTTGGAGAAAATCATGAGCGAACTTTTTGAAATTGATGCGGAGCCGCGCAGTGACACAGGGAAGGGTGCGAGCCGCCGCCTGCGTCACACTGGCCAGGTACCTGGCATTGTCTACGGCGCCCGTAAAGATCCGGTAATGATTGCCCTTTCCCACAATGAGCTGAGTCAGCATTTGGAGCACGAGGCTTTCTATTCCCATATTCTGAGTCTGAAGATAGGTGGTAAGAAACAGCAAGTGATTCTGAAAGACTTGCAGCGCCACCCTGGTAAACCCTTCCTTATGCACGTGGATTTCTTGCGTGTAAGTGCCAAGGAGAGGCTTAAGACTCTAGTTCCGTTGCACTTTGTTGGCGAAGAAGGTTGTCCTGGTATCAAAATGGGCGGTGCTTCTTCCCATCTCGTTACCTATGTCGAAGTGAGCTGTCTGCCTAAGGATCTGCCTGAGTTTATTGAGGTCGAAATGTCCTCAATGGAGATTGGCGATGCAGTCATGATGTCCGAACTGGTGTTGCCTGAAGGTATTGAATTACCTGCCATGGCTCAGGGCGATGAGGCTGATATGCCTGTTGCTTCCGTCCATGCTGCCCATGTTGTCGATGAGGGCGAGGCTGAAGAAGGCCAAGGTGAAGCTGAGGGTGGAGAAGAGGCTGCAGATACTGAGGAAGAGTAAGAGTAGCCGATTCAGCCGGCTTTGGGATCGATGGCAGTTCAGACTTCGATTCCGAAGCTCGGCTTCCCTGTCTGTAAGTTGTCAATTCGTCCATACTCTCTCGCAATATACTGCACGGTATTTCTTACTTAAATATAGTTATCCTACTCTGGTGTCTGGACAAGATGTCATCTATTCGTCTTATCGTCGGCTTGGGCAATCCGGGCGGCCAGTATGAAGGGACCCGTCACAATGCGGGATTTTGGTTTGTCGATCTGCTGGCTCGTCGGCATGGCGGTGTATTTAAAAGTGAGTCGAAATTTCATGGCCAGAACTGCCGTATAAACGTCGCTGGCCGGGAGTGCTGGCTATTGAAGCCAACTACTTTTATGAATCGTAGTGGTCAGTCTGTTTCTAGTCTGGCCAACTATTTCAAAATTTCCCTGGAACAGATTCTTGTAGCTTATGACGAGCTTGATCTGCCGCCTGGCGTGCTGCGCCTGAAACCGGATGGCGGGCATGCGGGTCATAATGGCCTGCGGGATATTATGAGTGCCATGGGTGGGCGTGATTTCTGGCGTTTGCGTATCGGTATTGATCATCCTGGTAATGCAAAGCAGGTAGTTGATCATGTCCTGGGTTGTCCTTCACGCCAGGATGCTGATGCTATCGAGGATGCTCTGGATGAGGGTGAGCGGGCGCTGGAGTGTATTCTGGATGGCGAATTTCAGCGGGTGATGAATCGGTTGCACTCAGCGGGTTGACTTTATTGGCAGTAAACTTTTTAAAAGTCTACACCCTCTCGCAAGGCAGCCAAGTGCGTAAAGGAACGCTTTATGGCTTTACTGAGCAGTTACACTAAATAGTTGGCGGCTTTATCCAAGAATCAATTATAAGCCGCCATAAATTATGTACAATCACATGATTAATATTAATTAATAAGCTATATTATGATAAAATGGTTTGCAGAACAGAGTCTCCACCACCTCCATCATCAAAACCTTGCAAACATGAAACCACAAAAACCAGATAATAGTACTGATCTATTCCATCCATAACTTTCTCAGATCTTAAACCTCTCGCACCTACTGGTGCGGTTATCCGAGAAGATGAACTGGGAAAAACTTGAGGTTGGCATTGATGTTATTTACAACGAAGATGCCGGCCAGCCCCCGTTACTTACTCGCTCACTGGCGGGCCTACATTACCTCAAGTACACCTTTAATGAGAGCGTTGTGAAACGCTGGGTTAAAAAACTATATTGGCCGTACTCTGTATGGATCTCAATAGCTGCAACACAAACTCCCCTTACACCCCTCCAGACTGTTTCGTTGGCGCAACCGGGTCGGTAATAAATTTGACGCGCTGTTGAAACAAACCATCGAGCTAGCGCTGAATACTAAAGCAATGAGCTTGCGTGAGTTAGAGGACGTCAGTGTGGACACCACTGCTCAGTAGGAGGCCATCATCTTTCCAACATCTACCATAAAATGCGTGATCTATTGGTGTCTGCGGCACCAAATAACGCCAGAGGTATGTCAAGGTAGGAAAAACGCCTTGATCATGCAAGGACGATATTCTCATGCTCAGCAGATGAAACGTTCGGCGAGGCAGACTGGAAAACTTAAAACGTTTGGGCCAAGTGATGAGAGACATTGAGTGTAAGGCACAGTATAGAAGCGCTACGAGTTTGGCAATAAAGCCTCATTCGTGACCGGATCCAAAGGCAACTGGTTAGTTGGCGCATGGCGTTTGACGGGTAATCCTTATGATGGGCATACACCCTTGGTGGCCACTTGAACAAGCGGAGAGTTTGAGCAGCCGAAAACTCAAGAGTGCATATTGTGCATTAGGTCTACTCTGAGCCCGCGTAGGCGATGAAATTAACGTTAAGATCTGTGGCAGGCTCCCTAAGAGGGCGGCTTGATCAACCCGAAAATGGATAAAGAGGGTGTCCTGAATTCTGTGTAACTGCCTATCATTAAACCCAGACAAGGGTGAGGATAAGCACTATTGAACAAGAAAGAACTACAGGCGATCGCTCATGCGGCCGCTAAAAATATCAAGACGGAAGACGACCACAAAGACTTCCAGCAGATGCTAACCAAGATTACGACCGAAGCGGCACTGAACGCTGAGTTAGATGATCATCTTGGCTTTGAAAGGCACGAGCAGTCCGCAGCTGCCAATAACCGCAACGGCTATGCCAGTAAGACTAACCGAACGGAAGCTGGCCAGTTCGAGCTCGATACACCACGCGACAGAGCTGGGAGTTTCGAGCCCAAGCTCGTTAAAAAACACCAGCGTCGATTTACTTCCATGGACGACAGGATTATTTTCTTGTATGCCCAGGGCATGACAACATGAGAAATCGTCACGACCGTTAAAGAAATGTACGGTGCTGATGTCCCCGCCACCTTGATTTCCAAAGTGACTGACGCTGTTATTGAACAAGTGATTGAATGGCCATCTAGGCCACTGGATGCGGTCTATCCCATTATTTACCTGGATTGTATTGTCGTAAAAATCCGGCAAGACAAGAAAGTGATCAATAAGGCAATTTATCTGGCACTGGGCGTGAACATGGAGGGCCACAAGGAATTGTTGGGGCTCTGGCTGTCAGAGAATGAGGGTGCCAAGTTCTGGCTCAATGTACTCACAGAGCTCCAGAATCGCGGCGTGAAGGATATACTGATAGCCTGTATCGATGGCCTGAAGTGCTTTCCAGACGCAATCAATACAGCGTTTCCCGAGACTCAGGTCCAGCTCTGTATTGTTCACATGGTGCGCAACTCGATGAAGTATGTGCCCTGGAAAGACTACAAGGCAGTGGCGGCAGACCTGAAGAAAATATATAAGTTTGTCACCGAAGATGAAGTGCTACTGGAACTTGATAATTTCTCTAACCGATGGGACGACAAATATCCCCAGCTCAGCCGTTCGTGGCGTAGCCACTGGCACAATCTTAATACCCTGTTTGGCTACCCTGAGGACATCAGCAGGGCAATCTACACAACCAATGCCATCGAGTCAATGAACGGCGTGGTTCGCAAGGCAATTAAAAAAACGGAAGCTATTTCCGACCGACGACTCGTCAATGAAAGTGGTGTACCTGGCGGTGCAGCAAGCATCAAAAAAATGGACCATGCCGATTCGCAATTGGAAACCAGCACTGAATAGATTTATGATTGAGTTCGAAGAACGCTTGGCGGAGTACATTTAACCCGGGCAGTTACACGGAAATCGTTACACCCTCTGGATGAAGCGCCGAACCGCTATCGAGCCGGTTATTGGGCACCTTAGATCAGACAATTTGTAATCCCCCATTTATAACCTGAGTTTTAAATAGAGGGTTAAGCTGCCTTTAGCAGTTGCCTCGGAGGTACTCCTCCAATGGCCATATGTGGCTTTTCGTTATTGTATTGCCAAAGCTACTGAGTGGCTAATAACCAGGCATGCGGAGTGCTCTCAAACGGGTGCATGTCCAACCATTCATGCTTCGCTGTGCGGTTAAATCGCTCAATACAGGCATTCTGTGTCGGCTTACCCGGTTGGATATACAGCAAGGTAATTCGGTGCGCATTCGCCCAGTTCACCAGGGTTTGACTAAGATACTCTGGCCCGTTGTCACACCGCAGTGCCGCTGGTTTTCCACGCCACTCAATGATTTGCTCTAGCGCCCGAACCACGCGCGATGAGGGTAGTGATAAATCCACTTCAATTCCCAGCCCTTCACGGTTGTAATCATCCATCACATTGAACGTACGGAAGTGGTGCCCATCACGAAGCTGGTCTGACATAAAATCCATCGACCAGACTTGATTCTTTGCCTTGGGCACATCCAACTCCCCGGGATAATCCCGTTTGATCCGTTTTCGGGGCTTAATCCGAAGGTTAAGTTCTAACTCCCGATAAATGCGATACACCCGCTTGTGGTTCCAGCCATAGCCTTTCACATTGCGTAGATACAGAAAGCACAAACCAAAGCTAGGCTAAACGGATACTGATACCATCACGGCTCACGGTGTGCTTCGCCATCCCCCTTCGACGAGATGGCGCTACAACTTTCCCTCAAGGGCTTCCTGTCGCAGTTCCGCTTTGATCCGCTCTTCTGCGTACATCTTCTTAAGTCGGGCATTCTCAGCACGTAGATCTTTGACCTCTTTCATCAGGGAGGCATCCATTCCACCGTATTTGGCACGGCACTGATAAATCAGTGCCGTGCTAACCCCGTGCTCGCACGCCAGCTCTGACACCGAAATACCGGCTTCGTGCTGCTTCAAGATGGACAAAATTTGACTGTCCGAAAACTTCGACTTCTTCATAAAAACTTCCTCTGATTAACATCATAAAAGTCTCTACTTAAAAACTCGATTACTTTTCGGGGGGATTGCAAATAGGCTAAGTCGAAACTACCTTAAAGCTGAATATGGTAATGAAGCTGATATGGTTTTGGCGGCAGCAGGATATAATTTAGCCAAGTTGTTAGCTTGGTTTTATTGTGCTTGGATAAGGTTAGCGGAAAATCTGTATGATTATTCCAGATAATGGGCGGAGAATCAGATCTGAAAGGTTCAAGGAACCAGATCCTCAGCTTGATACTTCAAGGATGACTTAATTAGCTTGATAACCCGCTAATTATTTATAAGAGCCTTAGGTGTAGAGGCGTATGAAAACGTAGTTCTTTGCATTTTTTTGAGAAGAAATTAGAGCCGTTTCCGTGCAAGCGCTGTCTATCCTGTAACGGACTTAGACTCTAGTTGGATCTGGTTGGGATTGCATCATCAGTGATGGGGCGGGTTGGTACTGTCGGGAAATACTTACTCATTGCATTCGGGTCATAGGCGGAAAGTTTACTGGTAGTGCTGCGGACCACCTCAGCCATGCCCCCTGGACCCTGTGATGTGTTGGAGGTCTTTGCCTTTTGGTTCCCGCAGGTGCTTGCCAGAAACCGATTGCGAACGGTGCTGCCATCAGGGTTTCGTGGTGTGTGGCATTCGCCACAGAGGCCAAGGGTTTGGGTGAGATAGGCCTCTCGGTTCCATAGAGGGAATTGGTTGCCGTCAGGTGTGAGTTCCCCTGCTGGAAGTTAAAGCTTTTCCAGAAACTAACCTAATGATCGCGCCGAGTATATCCCGGTTAATTTGTGCGGGCGGCTTTGGTGCCTGACAGGCGGCAAAGGGACATCAGGTAGACCCCGGTAGCGGTGGGGCGACACGTACGCAGGCCGGCTGGGGCATACTGTTGAAGATCGAGTGCGCTTTGGGAACTGGGATGTCTCAAAATGCACCACGAGATCGAATACACACTTTTATTAAGTGGCGATCTGGCCTGACTTGTTTACCTCAATGCCACCTTTAAATGGCACACCTTTCATTACCTTGGCCAGGTAATTAGAGCCTGCTGATAAACCATAACTCTCTAATATTATTGCCGTAAAGACGCCATATCAGGTATAATAGCGCCTGAAAAGCGAGCCATATCCACCAAAATCCGTGCATCTTATGATTCGATATCACAGCCATAGACAAATCCCTCTCGCCGAATTTGATTGGCCCTTTCAAACAGCACTGGATTAAAGCAACCACTGGGTTAAAATGAGCGAGTGTATTCCCAGGGATGAATTGGCAGAAAGTTACTATCAGGGACTTCGACACACAGGGTCGTTCGGCAAAAGATGCCCGACTGATCATTGGCGCGGTAATCATTAAACACAAGCTCTGCCTTTCCGACAGAGAGATTGTCCTGCAGATCCAGAAATATCCCTATTGTCAGTATTTCGTAGGGCTATCGGGTTATCAGATGGATGTGCCGTTTGCCCCTTCGTTATCTGCTGAGATTTGCAAGCGGATGGGGCCGTCGGTCTTGAGGCATTTCATGGTGCTGTCATCGATGCGCTAGTAAAGCATAAAGATAAAAAAAGCCCAGCCATTCAGAGTCGACCAGATGAAATAGGAAAGTCGCAACAAAAAGATGATGATGAACCGTCCTCAGTTTCAGGGAGTGCATCTGAAGAAGCATCGGAACGCCAGGGCAAATTGATTCTGGATGCGACAATCCCTCCACGGGCAATTCGTTATCCTGCCGACCTGAGTCTGTTGAGGGAGTTCGGTGAGCAGATCATCGACATCCTCCATCCCAGGACGGTGTTGAAAAAGAAACCTCGAACCTATTGTGAAAAGACGTATAAAGCTTACCTCGCGATAGTGAAGCAGGGGAGGCCTGCCGGAAAGGTATGGCGTTGGGGGATCAAGCAACAGTTGCAGTACTTGCGCCAGAACCTGGACCACATCGAGCGATGGGGGGGAATACTGGCCAAAAGTGGCACTCCTGCCCCGTTGGTTGCTACATCGATATTGGGCGATCCTGATGGATGATCTTCGTTGGGATGCTTTTCATCAAGGAGGTGATCTGAAATCTCAGGTTGGAGCTTACCGAACACGCTATGGCTTCTATCCAGAAGTCGTCTCTGGGAGCACCTTCACGGGACACGAGGCAACCGGCGTTATCTCAAGCAGCACAGCACTCGTTTTGCGGGCAAACTATTTAGGATGGTCAAAGAAAGTCGCCGAAGCGAACCGGGAAGAACTGAAGCGTTTGAAGGCACAGCGACATGAGGCGTACCTGCAGCGTATTCCGGTTGAAGGCAGGTTCGGTCAGGGAAAAAACGGCTATCGATTAAACGATAGCCGGGCGAGGCGTGTTGACACCTCCACTGCATGGACTAGGCAGTATCTTCCTGGTGATGAGCCTGATCCTGTTAAGGATCTTTTTTGCACTTTGTAAGAAGCGCGTTACAGTTGTTCTATTGCCGTTATCTCGAATTGAGAAGGTGCTGTTCTGTCATCGACCGGCACACCCGGCCGGTAGAGGTATTTTGTGTCAAACAGTGGCAGTCTGACTTACTGAAGCAGACCCTAATTATTTCTGTAATATGCTTTAATTCTAATGCTTTGGTGTCGTTTAATTAACTGGATGATCATTCAAAATTTTACCTGATTACCTATGAAGCTCAGCTATTGCTCAGCCGAATTGTGGGCTGTAGACCCCATAAATACTTCGGTCGAGGTCCATATAGTGCTGCCGAAATAATACGAATTATCGTTAATATAAAAACAACAGCACATAACGCCCCTGTAACCTATCGAATCCAAGGTAATTATGTTTCTTGCGTCATAGCTGAGTTTCATAGGTAATTAAGAAATTTCATGGTGATGAGTTGTTGTATTTTCAAGACCAAATTGAGGGCGCATGTGGTGTTTAGTTAACCTTGGCAGCCGGGAGTAAAGAAAAGCATAAAACCGGTTGACAGCATTTCGCGGAAACACATAGAATAGTCGGCTTTCCAGGGAGGGGTTCCCGAGCGGCCAAAGGGATCAGACTGTAAATCTGACGGCTCAGCCTTCGGAGGTTCGAATCCTCCCCCCTCCACCAGTTTTTGGTTGTAGCGGTAAATGGTAAGCGATGCGATGCAGTGCGGGTGTAGTTCAATGGTAGAACTTCAGCCTTCCAAGCTGAATACGTGGGTTCGATCCCCATCACCCGCTCCAAGATTTTAAGGGTTAAGAGGCCCATGTAGCTCAGTTGGTAGAGCACGCCCTTGGTAAGGGCGAGGTCAGCAGTTCAAATCTGCTTATGGGCTCCATTAGTTTTGCCGGAGTGCGGCCAAGCGCACGAATTTGTTGCCTTTAGCATTGTATTATAGCGTCTTTCGGAGATTGAGTCGATGTCCAAGGAAAAGTTCGAACGTACAAAACCCCATGTCAACGTAGGCACTATTGGCCACGTTGATCACGGCAAGACTACGCTGACCGCAGCGATCACCAAGGTGATGGCTGAGGCGCGTGGTGGTGAGTTCAAAGATTATGCGGATATTGATAACGCCCCTGAAGAGCGTGAGCGCGGAATCACTATCGCTACGGCTCACGTGGAGTACGAGTCTGAGAATCGTCACTACGCCCACGTTGACTGCCCGGGACATGCTGACTATGTCAAGAACATGATCACCGGTGCGGCGCAGATGGATGGCGCTATTCTGGTTGTCTCTGCGGCTGACGGCCCAATGCCTCAGACCCGTGAGCACATCCTGCTCTCCCGTCAGGTTGGCGTGCCTTACATCCTTGTCTATATGAACAAGGCTGACATGGTCGACGACGAAGAGCTGCTGGAGCTGGTTGAGATGGAGATTCGCGAGCTGCTGGACCAGTATGACTTCCCGGGTGACGATACCCCGATCATCGTGGGTTCTGCACTGAAGGCGCTGGAAGGTGATACCTCTGATATTGGTGTCCCCTCGATCAACAAGCTGGTAGAGGAGATGGATGCTTACATCCCGATACCGGAGCGTGATACTGAAAAATCGTTCCTGATGCCGATTGAGGATGTCTTCTCTATCTCGGGTCGCGGTACGGTTGTAACCGGTCGTATTGAGCGTGGCATTGTCAATATTGGTGACGAGCTTTCGATTGTGGGAATCAAAGAGACCGCCAAGACCACCTGTACCGGTGTCGAGATGTTCCGCAAGCTGCTGGATCGGGGTGAAGCGGGTGACAATGTAGGCGTACTGCTGCGTGGTACCAAGCGTGAAGAGGTTGAGCGTGGTCAGGTGCTGTCCAAGCCTGGATCGATTACCCCTCATACTCACTTCGAAGCTGAAGTGTATATCCTGAGCAAGGATGAGGGTGGTCGTCATACGCCGTTCTTCAATAATTACCGTCCCCAGTTCTACTTCCGTACCACGGATGTGACCGGTGCATGTGAGTTGCCAGCAGGTGTTGAGATGGTGATGCCGGGTGACAACGTGAAGATGGTGGTAAAGCTGATTGCACCGATCGCCATGGAAGAGGGTCTGCGTTTCGCGATCCGTGAAGGTGGCCGTACTGTTGGTGCTGGCGTTGTTGCGAAAATCATTGAGTAATTTTATATAGCGAGAACAGAGAGGGCTGCTGGGGTGGAAGCTGGCTTGTCGTTTCCTCTCCGCTTCTTGTATTTTTAGTTTTAGGCCAGTGGCTCAATTGGTAGAGCAGCGGTCTCCAAAACCGCAGGTTGGGGGTTCGAGTCCCTCCTGGCCTGCCAAATTCAGACGTCAGCATGACGTTGTGGCGGGAATGAACGCAAAAAGCGAAGTTGCAAGTACAGGAAGGGATACTGCCAAACTGTTGGTGGCGGTGTTTCTGCTGATCGGCGGAATTGCCCTTTTCTATCTGTTCGAAGAGTACTCTCTGTTGTTGAGGGTGCTTGGCCTGTTGGCTATTACCGGTGGGGCGATTGCGGTTGCCCTGCAATCAGTGCCGGGACGCAATGTATGGGATTTTGCGGTTGCTGCTCGTACTGAGGTTCGCAAGGTGGTCTGGCCGAGTCGTCAGGAGACCATTCAGACTACACTGATTGTTTTTGCAATGGTTCTGCTGATCGGTATCGTGCTTTGGCTGTTCGATATGATGTTGATGGCTATCGTTCGTTCAATTACCGGATAGGAGGATAGGATGGCAATGCATTGGTATGTGGTACATGCCTATTCTGGATTTGAGGCCAAAGTGCAACTCTCCCTTGAGGAGAGGATCAAGCGCTTTGGCATGGGGTCGTTGTTCGGCAAAATCCTGGTTCCCACCGAAGAGGTGGTGGAGATGCGCGCAGGACAGCAGCGCCGGAGTGAGCGCAAATTTTTTCCTGGTTACGTGCTGGTCCAGATGGAGATGACGGATGAGACCTGGCACTTGGTGAAAGATGTCCCCAAGGTGATGGGTTTTATCGGAGGTACCGGTGACCGCCCTGCGCCGATTACCGATAAAGAGGCCGATGCTATTCTGCAGCGGGTGCAGGATGGTGTAGAGAAGCCACGGCCAAAAGTTCTGTTTGAGCCGGGTGAAGTGGTTCGTGTTGTCGATGGGCCATTCAATGATTTCAATGGTGTGGTTGAAGAAGTTGATTACGAGAAGAGCCGCCTCAAAGTATCTGTATTGATCTTTGGGCGTTCCACTCCGGTCGACCTGGAGTTCAGCCAGGTCGAAAAAGGCTAGCCAGGGTTCCGCGAATCCGATATTTTTCAATAATGGGGAGTTGAGGTAATCAATCCTTAACGCTTGAACCCGGGAGAGGTAAATTATGGCAAAGAAGATCGAAGCTTATGTCAAGCTTCAGGTTGCGGCCGGTCAGGCCAACCCAAGTCCACCGGTAGGCCCTGCGCTAGGTCAGCACGGGGTCAATATAATGGAGTTCTGCAAGGCATTCAATGCCAGTACTCAGAGTATGGAGCAGGGTATGCCGATCCCTGTGGTCATCACCGTCTACTCTGATCGCAGTTTTACTTTCATTACCAAGACGCCTCCCGCTTCTGTGCTATTGAAGAAGGTTGCTGGTATTCCAAAGGGTTCTGGAACACCTAACACGGTTAAGGTGGCTAAGGTGAATCGTGAGCAGCTGGAAGAAGTTGCCAGGGCAAAAATGCCCGATCTGACTGCGGCGGATATGGACGCGGCTATTCGTACCATTGCGGGTAGTGCCAGTTCAATGGGTATTGATGTGGAGGGCGTGTAAGCCATGGCAAAGTCAAGCAAGCGTACCCGCGCAATTCAAGAAAAAATTGAGGCCGGCAAGCTCTATCCTATGGATGAAGCCTGTTCGCTGCTAAAAGAGTTTGCTTCATCCAAGTTTACCGAATCTGTTGATGTGGCCGTTAATCTGGGTGTTGACCCTCGTAAGTCAGATCAGGGCGTGCGTGGCTCTACCGTGTTGCCAAACGGCACGGGCAAGACCATACGCGTTGCCGTATTCACCCAAGGCGCTAATGCTGATGCAGCTAAAGAAGCCGGGGCCGATATTGTCGGTTTCGAAGATCTTGCCGCGGATGTAAAGGCCGGCAAGATGGATTTTGATGTTGTGATCGCCTCGCCGGATGCCATGCGCGTCGTCGGGCAGTTGGGCCAGATTCTCGGCCCACGCGGTTTGATGCCCAACCCAAAGGTGGGTACCGTAACGCCGAATGTGGCTGAGGCCGTGAAAAATGCAAAGGCTGGTCAGGTTCGTTATCGTACTGACAAGGGCGGTATTCTCCACTGCCCCATAGGCCGTGTTAATTTTGAACCAGCGTTGCTGAAACAGAACCTTGAGGCATTGCTGGCTGATCTGAAAAAGTTGAAGCCGAGCGCCGCCAAGGGTATCTACCTGATGAAGATCACTGTCTCCTCGACCATGGGTCCCGGACTGGTGGTGGATCAGGCTTCACTGGATATTTGATTTACTAAATAATAACAGGCGTGTTGCTCAATAGGGCGGTGTGTCTGTTTAAAGGGCTTTGGGGCTCCGGTCTTTTCGGACCGGGTGCTGTCAAAGACCGTAGGTGCCCTTCTAGCCGGTGGCTGATGGGGCTTAATAGTAGCCTGCGTAGACGGAGCTCCCGAATCGGGTTTGTAAATCCTGGTGAAGGTGCACGTTGGAATATCGGTGGTTTGATGTCTGGATTGCCGGTTTTGTGAATTGGAACGGTTGATGCCGTTTCCATTATCAGGAGGTGACGAGTGCCACTCAATTTAGAGCAGAAAAAAGCTGTCGTCGCTGAAGTCGCTGAAGTGGCAAGTAGTGCCTATTCTGCGATTGCTGCCGAGTATAGTGGTCTGGCGGTGGGAGAGATGACCGAGTTGCGTGCCAAGGCGCGTGAAGCGGGTGTCTATCTCCGTGTCGTTAAGAACTCGCTTGCTCGTCGTGCAGTCGAAGATACTGATTTCGCCTGTATGCAGGAGGGGATGACAGGACCGCTCGTCTTCGCCTTCTCTCAGGAAGATCCAGGTGCTGCTGCCCGCGTGATCGAAGACTTCTCAAAAGAGTATGACAAACTGGTCGTAAAACTGGTTTCTATCGGAGGCAAGCTGTTGCCGGTCTCAGATCTGAAAATTCTGGCGAAGATGCCTACCTACGATCAGGCCATCAGTATGTTGATGGCTGTTATGAAAGCACCGGTCGAGAAGCTCGTCCGTACCCTTAATGAGGTACCCGGCAAGCTTGTATGTACCGTGTCTGCGATCCGCGATGCGAAAGAGGCAGCGTAATAGCTTTTACCCTATTTCACTAACAGTGTTTACCAGTTATCAGGAGTTTAATAATGGCCGTATCTAAAGACGATATCCTTGAGGCCATCGCCAGCATGACCGTAATGGAGGTTGTGGAGTTGATTGAGGCGATGGAAGAGAAATTTGGTGTTACTGCAGCGGCTGCCGTTGCGGCTGCACCTGCTGCTGGCGGCGAAGCCGCAACTGCTGAAGAGAAGACAGAGTTTAATGTTGTTCTGACCTCTTTCGGTGAAAAGAAAGTTGGCGTGATTAAAGTTGTGCGTGGCATCACTGGCCTGGGTCTGAAGGAAGCCAAGGAAGCAGTGGAAGGTGCACCTACCACTATTAAAGAGGGTGTATCCAAGGGCGAAGCTGAAGACGTCAAGAAGCTTCTTGAAGAAGCAGGCGCAACTGTCGAGATCAAATAATTTTTGATTTCGGGCAATTGCACACCAAAGTGGTTCGGGCTGGTAACGTCTTCGTCACCGGCCCTTTCCTGCTTGTAGCGAGTCACTACTGAAACGGATTCACTGAGTCCTGTTCAATAGTGGAAACAACTTGAATTTAGCACAAACCTGACGGGGGTGTCGGGTAGGAACACAACTACAGGGAGGTATTCCGGCAAGGAACAGAGCTGGAACCTATATGTAATTTTCCGAAGATCGGTAGATCTTACGAGCTAGAGGGACGGCAACATGGCCTATTCTTTCACCGAGAAAAAGCGTATCCGCAAGGATTTCGGCAAACGACCGAGTATTCTTGAAGTACCTTATCTTTTGGCGACTCAAATCAATTCATACCGCGGTTTTCTTCAGGATGGCGTAGCTCCAGGAGATAGAGCGGATGCAGGACTGCATGCGGCATTCAAGTCGGTGCTGCCTATTGTCAGCTATTCAGGCAATGCGGCTCTCGAGTATGTCAGTTATCGCCTTGGTGAACCTGTCTTTGATGTCAGGGAGTGTCAGCTCCGGGGGGCGACCTACGCCGCACCTCTGCGGGTTCTGGTCAGGCTGGTGATCTATGATCGGGACGCGCCTGCCAACTCGAAAGTGGTTAAGGATATCCGTGAGCAGGAAGTCTATATGGGCGAGCTGCCGCTGATGACGGATAACGGTACCTTTGTCATCAATGGTACCGAGCGCGTCATTGTCTCCCAGTTGCATCGCTCTCCCGGGGTCTTCTTCGATCACGATAAGGGTAAAACACACAGCTCCGGTAAACTGCTTTTTTCTGCAAGGGTGATTCCTTACCGTGGCTCATGGCTCGATCTCGAGTTTGACCATAAAGACAGTGTCTTTGTGCGCATCGATCGCCGTCGCAAATTGCCGGCCACAATCCTGTTGCGCGCACTCGGCTACAATACCGAAGACATATTGGACATGTTCTTTGAGACTGACTCCTTCAGTCTCGGCAAGAAAGGGGCAAAGCTAAAGCTGGTGCCTGGGCGCCTGCGTGGTGAAACGGCCATCTTTGATATCAAGGATGGCAAAGATGTGATCGTAGAGACGGGCCGCCGTATTACCGCACGTCACATCAAGGTGCTTGAAAAGGCAGGCATCAAAAGCCTGGATGTGCCGCTTGAATTCCTTCAGGGAAAAGTGATTGCGCATAATCTGATGGACAAAGAGACTGGTGAACTGCTGGCCAATGCCAATGATGAGATCACCGAGGAGCTGCTGGAATCCCTGCTTGAAAACGGCATGAAGAAGCTGGAGACGTTGTTCACCAATGACCTGGATAATGGTCCTTATATCTCCAGTACTCTGAGGATCGACTCCGCCACCACCAAGCTCGAGGCCCAGGTAGCGATCTACCGCATGATGCGTCCGGGTGAGCCGCCAACCAAGGAGGCGGCCCAAAACCTGTTCAAAAGCCTTTTTTTCAGCCCGGATCGCTATGACCTCTCTGCTGTTGGCCGGATGAAGTTCAACAAGCGGTTAGGCCGGGAAGAGGTAACCGGTGAGGGTATCCTCTCTAATGAAGATATTGTCGCTGTGCTCCAGGAGCTGATCAATATTCGCAATGGCAAAGGTGTTGTGGATGATATCGATCATCTTGGTAACCGCCGTATCCGCTGTGTCGGTGAGATGGCGGAGAATCAGTTTCGTGTTGGCCTAGTACGTGTAGAGCGGGCCGTCAAGGAGCGGTTGACGCTGGCTGAGTCTGAGGGGTTGATGCCCCAGGAGATGATCAATGCCAAACCGGTCTCCGCCGCCATTAAAGAGTTTTTCGGGTCCAGTCAGCTGTCCCAGTTCATGGATCAGAATAACCCCCTCTCTGAGGTGACCCATAAACGCCGCGTTTCTGCGTTGGGTCCAGGTGGTCTGGCGCGTGAGCGCGCTGGTTTCGAAGTGCGTGACGTACATCCTACCCACTACGGTCGTGTCTGCCCGATTGAGACGCCGGAAGGGCCGAATATCGGACTGATCAACTCACTCTCAGTCTACGCCAGGACCAATGCGTATGGGTTTCTTGAGACACCTTATCGCAAGGTGGAAAATGGCCGGGTTACCAGTGAAATTGACTACCTGTCAGCGATCGAAGAGGGACGTTTTGTTATCGCCCAGGCGAGTGCTGCCACCGATGCAGATGGCAGTTTGACAGAAGAACTTGTTTCTTGCCGACATCAGAATGAATTTACCCTCTCAACAACGGAGCAGATTCAGTATATGGATGTATCGCCAAAACAGATTGTTTCGGTGGCCGCATCAATGATTCCATTTCTGGAGCACGATGATGCCAACCGTGCGCTGATGGGGTCGAACATGCAGCGCCAGGCGGTGCCGACCCTGCGTGCACAGAAACCGCTGGTGGGAACCGGCATGGAGCGCGCTGTCGCGGTGGATTCAGGTGTTACCGTTATCGCCAAACGTGGTGGTCTGGTTGAGTCTGTGGATGCTGCGCGCATCGTGGTCGTGGTCAATGACGAAGAGGCTGTTGCCGGTGAGTCAGGTGTTGATATCTATAATCTGACCAAATATACCCGTTCTAACCAGAATACCTGTATTAACCAGCGACCGCTGGTGAAGCAGGGCGACAAGGTGGTTCGTGGTGATGTGATGGCTGATGGCCCTTCCACCGACATGGGTGAGCTGGCGCTGGGTCAGAATATGCGTGTCGCCTTCATGCCCTGGAACGGTTACAACTTTGAGGATTCCATTCTGGTTTCCGAGCGTGTGGTACAGGAAGACCGGTTTACCACTATCCATATCGAAGAGCTGACCTGCATGGCGCGGGATACCAAATTAGGTTCCGAAGAGGTTACCGGTGATATTCCCAATGTCGGTGAGGCTGCCCTGGCCAAACTAGATGAATCGGGTATCGTCTATGTCGGTGCCGAGGTGAAAGAGGGTGATGTCCTAGTGGGTAAGGTTACCCCCAAGGGTGAAACCCAGTTGACGCCGGAAGAGAAGTTGCTGCGTGCCATCTTTGGTGAGAAGGCAGCGGATGTAAAAGATACCTCTCTCCGTGTTTCATCCGGCAGAGTGGGTACCGTTATCGATGTTCAGGTATTTACTCGGGATGGCGTTGAAAAAGATGCCCGGGCACTACAGATCGAAGCCATCGAAATGGAACGGGTCAAGAAGGATCTAGATGATCAGTTGCGTATCATGGAAAACGATACTTTCCAGCGTGTAGAAAAAATGCTGCTGGGCAAATTGGCTGATGGTGGCCCTAGCGGATTGAAGGCGGGTTCCAAAGTTATCAAAAGCTACTTGACAGGGCTGGATCGGGACAAGTGGCTTGGAATTCACCTGCGCAATGAAGAGGCGGCGGCCCAGCTCGAGGCGATTGCCGAACAGATCAAGCTGCAGCGTGAGGCCTTCCGTGAGAAGTATGAAGAGAAGAAGCGGAAGCTGACAACGGGGGATGATCTGGCGCCTGGTGTGCTTAAAATGGTCAAAGTCTATGTTGCAGTAAAACGGCATATTCAGCCAGGTGACAAGATGGCCGGACGTCATGGTAATAAGGGTGTCATTTCCACCATCGTACCGGCAGAAGATATGCCATTTGATGAAAATGGTGAGCCGGTTGATGTGGTGCTCAATCCTCTGGGTGTGCCATCACGCATGAACGTTGGGCAGATTCTGGAGACTCACCTCGGGTGGGCCGCCAAAGGAGTGGGGCGAAAGATCGGCACCATGCTTGAGGCTCAGGAAAAAATTACCAAGTTGCGTGAATTCCTTGGCAAGGTCTATAACACCAGTGGCAAGCAAGAGGACCTGGACTCTTTCAGTGATGATGAGATTATTGAGTTGTCAGGCAATCTGAAAGACGGTGTGCCCATGGCGACCCCGGTGTTTGACGGTGCTACTGAAGATGAGATCAGAGGTATGCTGGAGTTGGCGGGGCTGTCCGTTGATGGCCAGACTACACTCTATGATGGCCGTACCGGTGAAGCGTTCGACCGTCCGGTAACTGTTGGTTATATGTACATGCTGAAGCTGAATCATCTGGTCGATGACAAAATGCATGCGCGTTCCACCGGACCCTATAGCCTAGTAACTCAGCAGCCGTTGGGCGGTAAGGCGCAGTTTGGTGGTCAGCGATTTGGTGAAATGGAGGTCTGGGCTTTGGAAGCCTATGGTGCCTCCTACACCTTGCAGGAGATGCTCACGGTTAAATCCGATGACGTTACCGGCCGTACCCGCATGTATAAAAATATCGTGGATGGTAACCATCAGATGGAGCCGGGCATGCCTGAATCCTTTAATGTGCTGGTTAAAGAGATTCGTTCACTTGGAATCAATATTGAATTGGAACGGGAATAGGTTCCGGATTCGCTTCTTGTATGAAGAGAACTGAGACGACAACCGGAACCCGATAGGAGATACGACCTTGAGAGATCTACTAAAAATGCTGAAACAGCAGGGTCAGACAGAGGATTTTGATGCAATCCGAATTGGTCTGGCCTCGCCTGATATGATCCGTTCCTGGTCTTTTGGTGAAGTAAAGAAACCAGAGACGATTAACTACCGCACCTTCAAGCCTGAGCGTGACGGGTTGTTCTGTGCCAAAATTTTTGGTCCGACCAGTGACTATGAATGTCTCTGCGGCAAGTACAAACGCCTGAAGCATCGTGGTGTGGTGTGTGAAAAATGTGGCGTAGAGGTAACACTGGCTAAGGTGCGTCGTGAACGCATGGGCCATATTGAGCTGGCCAGTCCGGTGGCGCATATCTGGTTTCTGAAGTCACTGCCGTCACGCATTGGTCTGCTGCTGGATATGACCTTACGGGACATTGAGCGGGTACTCTACTTTGAATCTTTTGTAGTGGTTGATCCTGGGATGACACCGCTGGAGTGTGGTCAACTCCTGACCGATGAGCAATACCTCGAAGCTATCGAGGAGAATGGCGATGAATTTGATGCCAAAATGGGCGCTGAAGCTGTTTATGATCTGCTCAGTACGCTTAATCTGCCGCATGAAATTGAGACACTGCGTGAAGAGATTCTCGGCACCAACTCCGAAACCAAGCTGAAAAAGCTGACCAAGCGCCTCAAGCTGGTTGACTCACTCAATGAGTCGGGTAACCGTCCCGAGTGGATGGTGATGACCGCGTTGCCGGTACTGCCGCCAGAGTTGCGTCCGCTGGTGCCTCTGGACGGTGGTCGTTTTGCCACCTCTGACCTGAATGATCTCTATCGCCGGGTAATTAACCGGAACAACCGTCTCAAGCGGCTGCTGGATCTGAATGCCCCGGACATTATCGTGCGCAATGAGAAACGCATGCTGCAGGAATCTGTAGACGCTCTGCTGGATAATGGTCGCCGTGGCCGTGCCATCACCGGAACCAACAGGCGTCCGCTGAAATCACTGGCCGATATGATCAAAGGCAAGCAGGGACGTTTCCGTCAGAACCTGTTGGGTAAGCGTGTCGACTACTCCGGTCGTTCGGTGATTGTGGTTGGTCCTACCTTGAAGCTGCATCAGTGCGGTTTGCCAAAAAAGATGGCGCTGGAATTGTTCAAGCCCTTTATTTTCTCCAAATTACAGTTCCGCGGTCTGGCTACCACTATCAAGGCGGCCAAAAAGCTAGTAGAGCGTGGCACAGGTGAAGTATGGGATATTCTGGAAGAGGTGATTCGCGAGCATCCGGTAATGCTGAACCGTGCGCCTACACTTCATCGTCTCGGTATCCAGGCTTTTGAACCTATACTGATAGAAGGCAAGGCGATCCAGCTTCACCCGCTGGTCTGTACTGCATTCAATGCGGACTTCGATGGCGATCAGATGGCGGTTCATGTACCTCTCTCGATAGAGGCGCAGCTGGAAGCGCGTACTTTGATGATGTCGACAAACAATATTCTCTCTCCAGCTAATGGCGAGCCGATCATTGTCCCGTCACAGGATGTGGTGCTGGGCCTCTACTTCATGACTCGTGAATGCATCAATGCAAAGGGTGAGGGTATGTGTTTTGCCAACATTGCCGAGGTTCATCGCGCTTATGAGTCTCGTCATGTGGCACTGCAGGCAAAGGTGAAGGTACGCCTGACCGATTATTCTCATGGTGATGATGGTGAAAAGGTCGAACAGACCAAGTTGTGGGAAACTACTGTTGGTCGTTCCCTGCTCTCTGAGATACTTCCCAAAGGCCTCTCCTTCGAACTGATTAATAGGATGATGGGCAAACGTGCCATATCGAGCCTGATTGATGCCTGTTACCGTCGGGTTGGTTTGAAGGAGACTGTTATTTTCGCCGACCAGGTGATGTACATGGGCTTCCGCTTTGCAACCAAGGCGGGTGTCTCTATCGGTATGAACGATATGATTATTCCGGATGAGAAGGAGCGTATTCTTGCCGCTGCTGAGCGTGAGGTAAAGGAGATTCAGCTCCAGTACGCATCCGGATTGGTAACAAACGGCGAACGCTACAATAAAGTGGTTGATATCTGGTCTCATACCAATGATCAGGTTGCTAAGGCGATGATGAATCATCTCGGCAAAGAGAGTGTGATCGACCGTGAAGGCAATGAGGTGGAGCAGGAGTCGTTCAACTCTATCTACATGATGGCCGACTCCGGTGCTCGAGGCTCAGCCGCTCAGATTCGTCAGTTGGCCGGTATGCGTGGCCTGATGGCCAAGCCGGATGGCTCAATCATCGAGACACCAATTACCGCTAATTTCCGTGAAGGACTCGATGTTCTGCAATACTTCATCTCTACTCACGGTGCCCGCAAAGGTCTAGCTGATACGGCGTTGAAGACAGCTAACTCTGGTTATCTGACTCGCCGCTTGGTGGATGTAGCCCAGGATATGGTGGTGCTGGAAGATGATTGTGGGACCAAAAATGCATTGGATCTGCATCCCGTTATTGAGGGTGGTGATGTTGTTGAGCCTCTTGGCGAGCGTATCCTAGGTCGCATGACTGGGGCTGATCTCTACAAGCCAGGTACGGATGAGCTTATTTGCGAAAGAAATACGCTAATTGACGAGAATTGGATCGATCGTCTGGAAGAGCTGGGAGTGGATCATGTCAAGGTGCGCTCTCCCATCCTCTGTGATGCCAAGGTGGGTGTCTGCGCCAAATGCTACGGCCGAGACTTGGCTCGTGGACATCAGGTGAATCATGGCGAGGCCGTAGGTGTTATTGCGGCCCAGTCTATCGGTGAGCCTGGTACCCAGTTGACTATGCGTACCTTCCATATTGGTGGCGCCGCATCTCGTGCGGCAGCGGTTAACAGTATTGAAGTTAAGACGGAAGGTAATGTTTATCTGCACAATATCAAGACAGTACTACACCACAGTGGACACCTTGTGGCAGTATCCCGCTCGGGTGAGTTGACTCTGGTGGACACATCAGGCCGTGAACGTGAGCGGTATAAAGTGCCCTATGGTGCCAATATCCGAGTGGCCGATGGCGATTCAGTTAAAGGTGGCGAAATGGTCGCCAACTGGGACCCTCACACCCACCCGATCATTACCGAGGTGGAAGGCAAGGTGCAGTTTGTCGAGTTTGCTGACGGCGTCAGTGTGCAGAGTCAGGTGGATGATGTAACCGGGCTGGCATCACTAGTGATTATCGATCCGAAGCAGCGCCCCGCTGCCGGCAAGGATATGCGCCCGATGGTGAAGCTGGTGGATGAGAAGGGTGAGGATCTGAATATTGCAGGTACCGAGATTCCGGCTCACTACTATCTGCCTGCAGGTGCTGTGGTTATTGTGACCGATGGTGGCGAGGTGCAGGTGGGTGATACGCTGGCCCGTATTCCTCAGGAGTCATCCAAGACCCGTGATATTACGGGTGGTCTTCCCCGGGTTGCCGATCTATTCGAGGCCAGAAAACCGAAAGAGCCGGCTATTTTGGCGGAGGCAACGGGTACCATTGGCTTTGGTAAAGACACCAAGGGCAAGCAGCGCCTGATCATTACCGATGCAGATGGCGAGACCCATGAATTGCTGATTCCCAAGTGGAGGCATGTCAATGTGTTTGAGGGTGAACATGTTGATAGAGGCGAGGTCATCTCTGATGGTGAACTGAACCTGCATGATATTCTTCGCCTCAAAGGTGTGATTGAGTTGGCGGCCTATCTGGTAAAAGAGATTCAGGATGTCTATCGTCTGCAAGGTGTGAAGATCAATGATAAGCACATTGAGGTGATTAACCGTCAGATGTTGCGTAAGGTTGAAGTGACTGCCGTGGGTGATTCGCACTTCCTGCGCGGTGAGCAGGTAGAGCGTACCAGGATGATGGAAGTCAACGAGAAACTCGAGTCTGAGGGCAAGCAGCCGGCACTATGGGAATCTATATTGCTGGGTATAACCAAGGCTTCCCTGGCGACAGAGTCCTTCATCTCGGCAGCTTCTTTCCAGGAGACAACACGTGTCCTGACCGAGGCGGCGGTGCGTGGATCCAGCGATACCCTTGCCGGTCTCAAGGAAAATGTCATTGTTGGTCGTCTGATTCCGGCGGGTACCGGCCTCTTCTACCACGATGAGCGCCATAACCGGCGTGATCAGGAGCTTGAGACAGAGGCGTTTGATAATAAGGTCGAGATGGATGTGGATGAAGTATCAGAGGCGATCAAGCAGGCGTTGAATACAGCTGAAACCTAAGCTGTACGGCTTGCCAGGGGATCAACTAACAGGCCAAAAGCCTGATGGGGAGCGAGGTACCAGGGCGAAACTACTGGAGCTCATTCCCCGGCTTTTTTCACTCTTTAATCAAAGAGCGATAGGCCTTGACAGGGTGTTGCAGACTGCGTAGCATACGCGCTCTTCTGCTGAGCTGGTCCAGCATGGCTGGAGCTGGTCTCTGTTTAGGGACGGGATGTACGAGAGTTCTGGATACAAGTTTTTAAGCCTGAGGCCGAATGCCTCCGGCGATCCTTTAAACGGATGGGTTGGGTGGGGTTGGTCGCTCGCTTTTCTGGTGCGATAGGGACGCGAAAAGCGTACTCTTGGAGACGGAATTACAAAGATGGCAACAATTAATCAGTTAGTGCGCAAGCCTCGTAAGCGCAGGGTGGAAAAGAGCAAGGTACCGGCCTTGGAGGCTAGTCCTCAGAAGCGTGGTGTCTGTACACGTGTCTACACGACGACACCAAAAAAGCCGAACTCTGCTCTACGTAAGGTTGCGCGTGTGCGCCTGACCAATGGCTTTGAAGTGAGTACCTATATTGGTGGCGAGGGTCATAACTTGCAGGAGCACTCGGTGGTATTGATCCGTGGTGGTCGTGTGAAGGATCTGCCAGGTGTTCGTTATCACGTAGTGCGCGGTAGCCTGGATACCTCCGGGGTCGAGAGTCGACGGAAAGGTCGTTCAAAATACGGCACTAAGCGGCCTAAGAGCTGATTATTCAGTATCACATAGAGAATTGAGTCTAGAGTCATGTCCAGAAGGCGAGTTGTATCAAAACGAGAAATCCTACCTGATCCAAAGTTCGGTAGTCAGCTGCTTGCAAAGTTCATCAACATGGTAATGGTTGATGGAAAGAAAGCAGTGGCTGAAAAGATCCTTTATGATGCGCTGGATACACTGGGTAAGCGTGTAAGTGGTGAACCGATGGAGCTGCTGGAGAAAGCGCTGGAGAATGTTCGCCCCATGGTCGAGGTGAAATCTCGTCGTGTTGGTGGTGCAACCTATCAGGTTCCGATTGAGGTTCGCCCGATTCGCCGCAATGCACTGGCAATGCGCTGGCTGATAGAAGCCGCGCGCAAGCGCAGTGAGAAGTCCATGGCACAGCGCTTGGCGGGTGAGCTGGGTGATGCGGCGGAGTCCCGTGGCAACGCAGTCAAGAAGCGTGAAGACACGCACCGTATGGCTGAAGCTAACAAGGCGTTTTCACACTATCGCTGGTAACAAAAGCGGTAAACGGTAAACAGATACCTTTATTTTTTTTTGCTCTTTAACATTGTTGAACGGGAATTAGCCGTGGCACGTAGCACACCTATAGATCGCTATCGTAACGTTGGTATTATGGCGCATATTGATGCTGGAAAAACCACAACGACCGAGCGCATCCTTTATTACACCGGTGTCTCCCATAAGATTGGTGAGGTGCATGATGGTGCCGCGACTATGGATTGGATGGAGCAGGAGCAGGAGCGTGGTATTACTATCACCTCTGCGGCTACCACCTGTTTCTGGAAGGGCATGAGCGAGCAGTTTTCAGAGCACCGTATCAACATTATTGACACCCCCGGGCACGTTGACTTCACGATTGAGGTTGAACGTTCGCTTCGTGTACTGGATGGTGCCTGTGCTCTTTTTTGCGCCGTTGGCGGCGTAGAACCCCAGTCTGAAACCGTATGGCGTCAAGCCAATAAATATGGTGTTCCCCGTATCGCCTTTGTTAATAAAATGGATCGCATGGGCGCTAATTTCCTGCGTGTAGTAGAGCAGGTTAAGGAGCGTCTAGGTGCCAATCCTGTTCCATTGCAGATTGCAATCGGTGCCGAAGAGGATTTCAAGGGTGTCGTCGATCTGGTTAAGATGAAAGCCATTATCTGGGATGAAGAGTCCCGGGGGATGGTCTTTGAAGAGCAGGATATTCCTGCTGATCTTCAAGAGCTGGCTGAAGAGTGGCGTGGGCGTCTGGTTGAAGCGGCTGCTGAAGCCAATGATGAGCTTATGGAGAAGTATCTCGAAGAGGCTGAGCTTAGCGCCGAAGAGATCAAAAGTGGGTTGCGTGCCAGAACTCTAGCCAATGAGATCACCCCGATGTTGTGCGGTACTGCCTTTAAAAATAAAGGCGTGCAGGCGATGTTGGATGCGATGATTGAATACCTGCCTGCTCCGACAGATGTTCCTGCTATAACCGGTATTCTTGATGATGCGGCTGAGACTAAGGCTGAGCGTCCCTCTTGGGATGATGCGCCTTTCGCCGCATTGGCCTTTAAAATTGCCACTGATCCCTTTGTTGGGAACCTGACTTTTTTCCGTGTCTATTCTGGCGTGCTGAATTCAGGTGACAGTATCTATAACCCGGTGAAGGGCAAAAAGGACCGTATCGGTCGTATTCTGCAGATGCATGCCAACACGCGTGAAGAGATCAGAGAGGTTCGTGCCGGTGATATCGCTGCAGCTGTCGGTCTGAAAGATGTCACCACAGGTGATACCCTCTGTGCATTGAACGATATCATCACTCTCGAGCGTATGGAGTTTCCTGAACCGGTTATTGCTGTGGCCGTGGAGCCCAAGACCAAGAGTGATCAGGAGAAAATGGGTGTTGCTCTCTCCAAGCTGGCTCATGAAGATCCTTCTTTCCGTGTCAGCACTGATGAAGAGTCTGGTCAAACCATTATTGCCGGCATGGGTGAGTTGCATCTGGAGATCATTGTCGATCGCATGAAGCGTGAGTTTAACGTGGAAGCGAACGTGGGTGCTCCGCAAGTGGCGTATCGCGAAACCATTCGTAAAATCCTCGAGCAGGAAGGTAAGTTTGTTCGTCAGTCAGGTGGTCGTGGCCAGTATGGACATGTCTATCTCCGGCTTGAGCCTCAAGAGCCTGGTGCTGGTTATGAATTTGTCAATGAGGTTGTTGGTGGCGTGGTACCCAGAGAGTACATTCCAGCCGTTGACAAAGGCGTCCAGGAACAGATGAAAAACGGTGTTATCGCCGGCTTCCCGGTAGTGGATGTGAAAGTCACTCTCTATGATGGCTCCTATCATGACGTTGACTCGAGCGAGATGGCGTTCAAGATTGCCGGCTCCATGTGTTTCAAAGAGGGTGCGGCTAAAGCCAGGCCGGTCCTGCTTGAACCTATTATGCAGGTTGAGGTAGTTACGCCTGAAAATTATATGGGTGATGTAATGGGAGACCTGAGCAGCCGTCGCGGCATGGTTCAGGGTATGGAGGATTCTCCCTCAGGAAAGCAGATTAGAGCAGAGGTGCCGCTCTCGGAGATGTTCGGTTATGCAACCGATCTGCGCTCTGCGACTCAGGGCCGTGCTACATACAGCATGGAGTTCTCCAAATATAACGAAGTTCCGGCCAGTATTGCCGAGGCTATCGGTAAGAAATAGTAATCCTTAGAGGGTAAATTATCGTGTCCAAGGAAAAGTTCGAACGTACAAAACCCCATGTCAACGTAGGCACTATTGGCCACGTTGATCACGGCAAGACTACGCTGACCGCAGCGATCACCAAGGTGATGGCTGAGGCGCGTGGTGGTGAGTTCAAAGATTATGCGGATATTGATAACGCCCCTGAAGAGCGTGAGCGCGGAATCACTATCGCTACGGCTCACGTGGAGTACGAGTCTGAGAATCGTCACTACGCCCACGTTGACTGCCCGGGACATGCTGACTATGTCAAGAACATGATCACCGGTGCGGCGCAGATGGATGGCGCTATTCTGGTTGTCTCTGCGGCTGACGGCCCAATGCCTCAGACCCGTGAGCACATCCTGCTCTCCCGTCAGGTTGGCGTGCCTTACATCCTTGTCTATATGAACAAGGCTGACATGGTCGACGACGAAGAGCTGCTGGAGCTGGTTGAGATGGAGATTCGCGAGCTGCTGGACCAGTATGACTTCCCGGGTGACGATACCCCGATCATCGTGGGTTCTGCACTGAAGGCGCTGGAAGGTGATACCTCTGATATTGGTGTCCCCTCGATCAACAAGCTGGTAGAGGAGATGGATGCTTACATCCCGATACCGGAGCGTGATACTGAAAAATCGTTCCTGATGCCGATTGAGGATGTCTTCTCTATCTCGGGTCGCGGTACGGTTGTAACCGGTCGTATTGAGCGCGGCATTGTCAATATTGGTGACGAGCTTTCGATTGTGGGAATCAAAGAGACCGCCAAGACCACCTGTACCGGTGTCGAGATGTTCCGCAAGCTGCTGGATCGGGGCGAAGCGGGTGACAATGTAGGTGTACTGCTGCGTGGTACCAAGCGTGAAGAGGTTGAGCGTGGTCAGGTGCTGTCCAAGCCTGGATCGATTACCCCTCATACTCACTTCGAAGCTGAAGTGTATATCCTGAGCAAGGATGAGGGTGGTCGTCATACGCCGTTCTTCAATAATTACCGTCCCCAGTTCTACTTCCGTACCACGGATGTGACCGGTGCTTGTGAGTTGCCAGCAGGTGTTGAGATGGTGATGCCGGGTGACAACGTGAAGATGGTGGTAAAGCTGATTGCACCGATCGCCATGGAAGAGGGTCTGCGTTTCGCGATCCGTGAAGGTGGCCGTACTGTTGGTGCTGGCGTTGTTGCGAAAATCATTGAGTAATTTTTGAGAATCAGATTATGGCCAATCAGAATATACGTATTCGACTGAAGGCTTTCGATCATCGACTGATCGATCAGTCTGCACGTGAGATCGTGGAAACCGCGAAACGCACTGGTGCACAGGTCCACGGACCGATTCCGCTGCCGACCAAGAAAGAGCGTTATACCGTGTTGATTTCTCCGCACGTAAATAAGGATGCCCGTGACCAGTACGAGATTCGCACGCATAAGCGTTTGATGGACATCGTTGATCCGACTGACAAGACGGTCGACGCTTTGATGAAGCTGGACCTTGCTGCCGGCGTAGATGTTCAGATTAAACTGAACTGAGGTTGAGAACATGGCGATTGGAATTGTCGGACGTAAAGTAGGGATGACCCGGGTGTTCACCGAAGAGGGGGTATCCATCCCCATAACGGTGATCGAGGTGGAGCCAAACCGCGTAACCCAGCTGCGTACATCTGAGGTTGATGGTTATAGCGCCATCCAGGTTACTACTGGCAGTTGCAAGGCTTCCCGCGTCAATAAGGCGATGGCTGGCCACTTGTCCAAGGCGGGTGTCGAAGCCGGTCGCGGTATGTGGGAGTTCCGTCTGGTTGATGGCGAAGGCGAGGGGGTTGAAGTTGGTGGTGAAATCAAAGTCGATATCTTCAAAGCGGGCCAAGCAGTCGATGTTCGCGGCACCTCCAAGGGTAAAGGTTTCCAGGGTGGCGTGAAGCGCCATAACTTCAAGATGCAGGATGCCACTCACGGCAACTCCATTTCCCATCGCGCACTCGGCTCCATCGGTCAATGTCAGACTCCGGGTCGCGTGGTCAAGGGTAAGAAGATGGCTGGGCAGATGGGTAATGTTCAATGTGCTGCGCAGAATCTCGAAGTGGTTCGTGTGGATGCGGAACGTAATCTGTTGTTGGTGAAGGGTGCCGTACCTGGCTCCCGTGGCGGAGACGTGATCATCACTCCTGCCATCAAGATGCAGAATAAGGGGTAATGTTGATGGACCTCAATGTACAAGCAGGCAGCGGCAAGGCCGGAACCGTACAGGTTTCCGATGATGTATTCGCTGTGGATTTTAATCAGACACTGGTGCATCAGGTCGTTACTGCCTACATGGCAGGTGCTCGTGCTGGAACCAGCGCTCAGAAGAACCGCGCTGACGTGAGTGGTGGTGGTGCCAAACCATGGCGCCAGAAAGGTACGGGCCGTGCTCGTGCTGGTACCAGCCGCAGTCCTATCTGGCGTTCAGGCGGAGTGACATTTGCCGCACGCCCAAGGGATTACACCCAGAAGGTCAATCGCAAGATGTACCGTGGTGCATTGAGAGCTATTCTCTCCGAGCTGGTGAGGAGTGAGCGTCTGATAACGGTGGACAGTTTTGGTGTTGATGCACCCAAGACCAAAGAGCTGGCTGCAAAGCTGAGTGATTTGAATTTGAATGAGGCGCTAATTATTACCGATCAGCCGGACGAAAATCTCTACCTTGCTGCACGCAATTTGATCAATATTGATGTGCGTGATGTAAACGATGTCGATCCGGTGAGTCTCGTTGGCTTCGCCAAGGTGCTTATTACCTCCGCAGCAGTGAAGAAACTGGAGGAGCGTCTGTCATGAATAAAGAGCGTTTAATGCAGGTGCTGCTCGGGCCGGTCGTTTCTGAGAAAAGTACTATAGCAGCAGATATGGGCCGTCAGTTTGTGTTTCGTGTGCTGCCAAATGCCACCAAGCCTGAGATCAGGAAAGCGGTTGAACTGATGTTCGACGTGACGGTGGAAAAGGTCCAAGTGGTGAACATAAAGGGTAAGTCCAAGCGTTTTGGGACCATTATGGGTCGCCGTAATGGCGTTCGAAAGGCCTACGTAAGGCTGGCCGAAGGCAATGATATCAATTTTGGTGCGGGTGCTTGACAGGCACCTTCGGCAGAAAGAGTTAGAGCGGAAGCAAGACAATGGCAATTGTTAAAACGAAACCAACATCAGCCGGTCGCCGGTTTGTGGTCAAGATTGTAAACCACGATCTGCACAAGGGTGACCCCTATGGGCCGCTGTTGGAAAAGCAAGCGAAAAGTGGTGGTCGTAACAACAACGGTCGCATTACCAGTCGTCATCGCGGCGGTGGCCACAAACAGCGCTACCGTGTTATTGATTTCAAGCGTAATAAGGACGACATTCCAGGTTTGGTTGAACGCCTCGAATATGATCCTAACAGAACTGCTAATATCGCATTGGTCAAGTATGCGGATGGTGAGCGACGTTACATTATTGCGCCCAAAGGTATCAAGGCCGGTGATGTGCTGATGTCCGGTGAAACGGCTGAAATCAGCCAGGGAAACTGCCTGCCACTGTGTAACATCCCGATAGGTTCGGTGATCCATTGCATCGAGTTGAAGCTTGGTAAGGGTGCGCAAATTGCCCGTTCCGCAGGAACCTCGGCGCAATTGGTTGCAAGAGAGGGTGAATATGCTACCCTTCGCCTCCGCTCAGGCGAGATACGCAAGGTTCGTTCAGAATGCCGTGCAGTATTGGGCGAGGTCAGTAACTCCGAGCACAGTCTTTGCAAGCTGGGTAAAGCCGGTGCCACTCGCTGGCGCGGTGTACGGCCAACCGTTCGTGGTGTGGTCATGAACCCGGTCGATCATCCGCATGGTGGTGGTGAAGGGCGTACCTCTGGTGGCCGGCATCCGGTTACTCCTTGGGGCGTACCCACAAAGGGTTACAAAACACGTACTAACAAGCGCACTGACAAGATGATTGTGCGCCGTCGCAACCGTAAGTAAACGGAACTGAGGTAAGTCAACAGTGCCACGCTCAATTAAAAAAGGCCCCTTTATCGACCATCACCTTTCCAAGAAAGTCGATGAAGCAATGGCAAGTAACAGCAAGCGCCCGATCAAAACCTGGTCACGTCGCTCTATGGTTTCTCCGGATATGGTTGGATTGACCATCGCGGTATACAACGGACGCCAGCACGTGCCTGTTCTGATTTCAGAGAACATGGTCGGACACAAGTTAGGCGAATTCGCGTTGACCCGTACTTATCGGGGACACACGGCAGACAAGAAATCATAATTGGGGTTTGAATCATGCAGGTAGTTGCTAAACTGCGCTATGTGCGCATCTCGGCCCAGAAGGGCCGTCTGGTCGCAGACCAGATTCGAGGCTTGCCGGTTGAGCAGGCTCTGAATATCCTCGCCTTCAGCAAGAAGAAGGGTGCGGATTTGATGAAGAAGGTGCTGGACTCTGCGATTGCAAATGCAGAGAACAATGAAGGCGCAGATGTCGATGAGTTGAAAGTCTCGTCCGTCATGGTTGACGAGGGACCGACAATGAAGCGGATTCGTGCGCGTGCCAAAGGGCGTGCAGCACGGATTCTGAAACGCAGCAGTCACTTCACTGTGACTGTCTCGGACAAGTAAGGCAAGAGAGGCCACTATGGGTCAGAAAGTACATCCAACTGGTATTCGGCTGGGTATCGTCAAGCAGCACACCTCGAAGTGGTATGCTGAATCAAAAGACTATGCCGACCTGCTCAATGCCGATCTTGAAGCTCGGAGTTATCTGAAAAAGCGCCTCTCCCAGGCGTCTGTCAGCCGTATCCAGATTGATCGGCCGGCACAGAATGCCCACGTCACCATTCATACAGCCCGCCCTGGTATTGTGATTGGCAAGAAGGGTGAGGATATTGATGCGTTGAGAACCGAACTTACCAAAAGGATGGGTGTTCAGGTCCATGTCAGCGTGGAAGAGATTCGTAAGCCTGAACTGGATGCCCAACTCGTGGCTGAAGGTATTACCCAGCAACTTGAGCGTAGGGTTATGTTCAGACGTGCGATGAAGCGTTCTGTGCAGACCTCCATGCGTCTGGGCGCTGGTGGAATCAAGGTGCATATTGCTGGTCGTCTTAATGGCGCAGAAATTGCTCGTAGTGAGTGGTATAGAGAGGGACGTGTTCCTCTTCATACTCTGCGTGCCGATATCGACTACGGTTTTGCAGAGGCTAATACCACCTATGGAATAATTGGTGTGAAGGTGTGGATTTTCAAGGGCGAGGTGTTTGGTGATGCTCCCCTGGAAGAGGAAAAGGCACCCAAACGCAGGTCCGGAAAGAGAGGCTAAGTCATGTTGATGCCAAAGCGGACAAAATTCCTGAAACAGATGAAAGGCCGAAATCGTGGCTTGGCCAATAGAGGCAGCAAAGTAAGTTTTGGTGAGTTCGGGCTAAAGGCTGTAGGTCGTGGTCGAATGACTTCACGGCAGATTGAGGCGGCTCGTCGAGCCATCAGCAGGCACGTAAAACGCGGTGGTCGGATATGGATACGTGTATTCCCCGATAAGCCAATTACCCAGAAGCCACTGGAAGTTCGTCAGGGTAAGGGTAAAGGTAATGTTGAGTATTGGGTAGCGCTGATTCAACCTGGTCGCATGCTCTATGAAATTGAAGGTGTAGGTGAAGAACTGGCGCGAGAAGCGTTCCAGTTGGCAGCTGCAAAACTGCCGTTTAAAACCACTTTCGCGAAGCGGACGGTACTGTAATGAAGGCAAGTGAAGCTCGAAAGAAAGCAGCTGCAGAGCTGGGAGAGACTCTGTTGGATCTGCGTAAAGAGCAGTTCAATCTACGTATGCAGCAAGGAACCGGACAGCTTTCTAGCCCATCGGCAATGAGACGGGTGCGTAAAGATATAGCCCGGGTTAAGACAGTGATGAACGAGAAAAAAGCAGGTGAGTCATCATGAGCGAGCAGACACCCAGCAATCGCATGCTCCAAGGTCGCGTTGTCAGTGACAAGATGGGTAAAAGTGTCACTGTAGTGGTCGAGCGTCAGGTGAAGCATCCGCTCTACGGTAAATTCATTCGTCGTTCAAGTAAAGTTCATGCGCACGATGAAAACGACGAATGTGGTATCGGAGATCTGGTAATTGTTGAACAGTGCAAGCCGCTGTCAAAAAGCAAGAACTGGCGTCTGGTGGAAGTTGTCGAAAAGGCTAACTGAACACAGGCCAGAGAAATCAAACAGATTTCGGATTAGTGATTTTTCAGAATTGGGATAGACCAATGATTCAGATGCAGACAATGCTGAACGTTGCCGACAACAGCGGAGCAAAGCAGGTCCAGTGCATTAAAGTACTGGGTGGCTCACACCGTCGTTATGCCGGTATCGGGGACATTATAAAAGTGAGCATCAAGGATGCTATTCCCCGCGGTAAAGTGAAAAAAGGCGATGTATATAATGCGGTGGTTGTTCGCACCAAAAAAGGCGTGAGACGTCCTGATGGTTCCCAGATCCGTTTCGATGGAAATGCTGCGGTGCTGTTGAACGCTCAGTTGCAACCAATCGGTACCCGTATTTTTGGGCCGGTTACCCGTGAATTGCGTAGCGAGCGTTTTATGAAAATCATCTCGCTTGCGCCTGAAGTACTCTAGGGGGTGAATCATGGCATTACGTAGAATCAAACAAGGTGACCAGATCATTGTTATTGCAGGTAAGGATAAAGGCAAGCAGGGCGCAGTCCTGCGCGTTTTTGACGAAAAGGTCGTTGTTGAAAATATCAATATGGTGAAAAAGCACACCAAGGCAAATCCCGCAAAGGGTGAGTTAGGTGGTATTCTGGATAAAGAGATGTCATTGAATGCTTCCAATGTTGCAATCTATAATCCCAATACGACAAAAGTAGACCGGGTTGGCATCAAGACGTTGGAAGATGGACGCAAATTGCGCTACTTTAAGTCAGACGGCGAAGTCGTAGACATCTGAGGCAGATAGAGAGATGGCAAGATTACAACAACTTTACCGCGACGAGATCGTTGCCCAGCTGAAAGAGAAGTTCGGCTTTAAAAGTGTGATGGAAGTTCCGAAGATCACCAAGATCACACTGAATATGGGTGTCGGCGACGCTATTGGCGATAAAAAAGTGATGGAACACGCTGTTGGCGATATGGAGAAGATAGCCGGCCAGAAGGCAGTCGTTAATATGGCTCGTAAGTCTGTGGCTGTGTTCAAGGTGCGTGAGGGTTGGCCTATTGGCTGCAAAGTAACCCTGCGCGGTAAGCGGATGTATGAGTTCGTTGATCGCCTGATCAATATTTCCATTCCACGTATTCGGGATTTTCGTGGTATGAGTGTCAAATCGTTCGATGGCCGTGGTAACTACAGCATGGGAGTAAAGGAGCAGATCATGTTCCCTGAGATTGATTACGATAAGATCGACGTGCTGCGTGGCCTGGATATTACATTCACAACCACCGCTAAGACCGATGAACAGGGGCAGGCGTTGCTTGCTGGATTCAAGTTTCCTTTCAAAACCAAGTAGAGCTAGCATGGCAAAAAAGAGCATGATCGCTCGCGAAGCGAAGCGGGCTAAAGAAGTCGCAAGGTATGCTGCAAAGCGTGCTGAGCTGAAGGCTGCCATCATCAGCCAAAACAGTAGTGACGAACAGGTGGATGACGCAGTTATCAAACTGCAGAAAATGCCTCGGGACGCCAGTTCCACTCGTCAGCGTAATCGTTGTCGCGTCAGTGGCAGACCCCACGGTGTATATCGGAAGTTTGGTCTTTGCCGTAACAAATTGCGTGAAGCTGCGATGCGTGGCGATATTCCAGGGCTTGTAAAAGCCAGCTGGTAATGTACAATACGCGGCCCTCTTATCAATTTTAAGAGGGTTTTAGCTCCATCTTACGGTGGATATCGTGCGGTCGTTTGGGTATCGCGCTTGGTGGTGGCTGACCCGGAGGGTTTTAAAAATGAGTATGTCTGATCCGATCGCGGATATGTTGACGCGTCTCCGTAATGGCCAACAGGTCGCGAAGGTTGCGGTTTCTATGCCGTTGTCAAAGCAGAAGAGCGCAGTAGCCCAGTTACTACTGGATGAAGGCTACATCAGCGGGTTTTCAGCAGCTGAAGAAGGTGGTAAACCAACCCTCACCATCGAGCTTAAATATTTCCAGGGTAAACCAGTAATAGAAGAGATCCAGCGGGTAAGCCGTCCTGGATTGCGTGTCTATAAAGGCGCTAAAGAGTTGCCTAAGGTGCGTGCTGGTCTGGGTATTGCCATTATTTCCACGTCCAAAGGTTTGATGACTGATCGTGCTGCCCGTGCTGTGGGCAGTGGTGGTGAAGTCTTGGCCTACGTGGCGTAACCGGGAGACGACAGATGTCACGTATAGCTAAGAGTCCGGTTACGATTCCATCGGGTGTTGATATCAATATCTCCGATGAAGGTATTACCGTTAAGGGTTCCAAAGGAACGCTGCAACTTGCACTGCACAACTTCGTCACGGTAGAGCAGAGCGATGATTCTTTGCGGGTGTCACCCAAAAGTGATGAAAAAAATCAATGGGCTATGGCGGGTACTTTTCGTGCTCTGATCAGCAACATGGTCACCGGTGTTACTACTGGCTTCAGCAAAAAACTGCAGTTGGTTGGCGTGGGCTACCGTGCCCAGGTCAAGGGTACGGTGCTGAATTTGAACCTGGGTTTTTCGCACCCTGTGGATTATGGGATACCAGAAGATATCACGGTTGAAACCCCGTCCCAGACCGAGATTGTAGTCTCCGGTAGTGACAAGCAGAAGGTTGGACAGGTGGCTGCAGAAATTCACGCCTTTCGTCCTCCTGAGCCCTACAAGGGAAAGGGTGTGCGTTACGCAGACGAGCACGTGCTGCGTAAAGAAGCCAAGAAGAAATAAGGTATATGACGATGGACAAGAAAACTTCACGTATTCGACGGTCTCGTCGCGCTCGTGCCAAGATTCGGGAGCTGGGCGTAAATCGTCTGACTATTTTTCGTACTCCGCGGCATATGTATGCGCAGATTATTGCGCCCAGCGGCTCAGAAGTGTTGGCAAGTGCTTCAACAGTTGACAAGGGTGTGAAGGCTGAACTCGATGGTGCAACAGGTAACAGTGCAGCCGCAGCCGCTGTGGGTAAGATAATTGCTCAACGCGCCAAGGCGGCGGGTGTTGAGCGGGTAGCATTCGATCGTTCCGGCTTTAAGTATCATGGTCGGGTGAAAGCGTTGGCCGGCGCCGCACGCGAAAACGGTCTTCAGTTCTAAGAGGCAGATTATGTCGAATTACAGTGTAAACTCGGAAGGCGATGACCTGATCGAAAAACTGATCAACGTTAATCGCGTGGCTAAAGTGGTCAAGGGTGGCCGGGTCTTTGGCTTCTCTGCACTGACCGTGGTTGGTGATGGCAATGGACGTGTAGGGTTTGGCACCGGTAAGGCGCGTGAAGTCCCGATAGCCATCCAGAAGGCTATGGAGTCTGCGCGACGCAATATGCGTAGCGCTACCCTGAAGGGGACTACTGTGCAATATCCGCTTGTCGGATGTCACGGTGCTGCCAAGGTGTATATGCAGCCGGCTTCGGATGGTACCGGTATTATTGCCGGGGGCGCTATGCGTGCGGTTTTTGAGGCGATTGGTGTACAGAATGTCCTTGCTAAGTGCATCGGGACCAATAATCCAATGAATGTCGTTCGCGCCACTGTCAATGCACTGACCAGAATGGCTGATCCTGAAACTGTTGCTGCAAAGCGCGGTAAGACGATCGAAGAGATCCTGGGGTAAGTCATGGCTGATAAGAAAATGATGAAGGTGACTCTGTCACGCAGTTTTAATGGACGTCTGCAGAGGCATAAAGCCTGTATCCATGGTCTGGGTCTGCATCGTATGCACCAGAGCGTTGTTGTGGAGGATACGTCGGCCACTCGTGGCATGGTTAACAAAGTGTCCTATATGGTCAAGGTTGAGGAGGCGTAAGATGCAGCTCAATGACATCAAGCCCACAAAGGGCTCTAGAAAGAGTGCTAATCGCGTTGGTCGTGGTATCGGCAGCGGTAACGGTAAAACCTGTGGACGAGGCCATAAAGGCCAGAGTTCACGCTCAGGCGGTTTCCACAAAGTAGGTTTCGAAGGCGGCCAGATGCCTTTGCAGCGCCGCCTTCCCAAAGTTGGATTCAGCTCGATTGTCGGCCGCACAACCGCGGAAGTCAGACTCGATGAGCTGGCCAAGGTTGATGCTGATGTGGTCGATCTGAACGCTTTGCAGGATGCCGGTATTCTCTCACGTAATATGAAGCGGGCCAAAGTGTTCCTTTCCGGGAAAATTGATAAAGCGGTGACTATTCAAGGTCTCGGTGTAACCAAGGGTGCTCGTGCTGCCATTGAGACTGCCGGCGGAAAGATCGAGGAATAAATGGTCGCACAAGGGGCAATGGCTGGCGGTAAAGCTGGCATGGGTAAATTCACGGAGCTACGCCAGCGGTTGCTGTTTGTCCTTGGCGCACTCCTGGTTTTCCGTATAGGAACCTTTATTCCGGTTCCGGGTGTAAACCCGATTGCACTGGCTGCTATGTTCGATCAGCAGCAAGGTACCATCCTGGACATGTTCAACATGTTCTCCGGTGGTGCCCTGAAGCGTGCGAGCTTGCTCGCCCTGGGTATCATGCCCTACATCTCTGCCTCTATTATTATGCAGCTGATGTCTGCGGTTATTCCCAAACTAGAACAGTTAAAGAAAGAGGGCGAGCAGGGGCGACGCAAGATCACCCAGTATACCCGCTATGGAACCGTTGTTCTGGCTACTTTCCAGGCTGTCGGTATATCCATGGCATTACAGAGCCAGCAGGCAGGCGGCATGCCGGTTGTTGTTCAGGCAGGCCCTGGATTCATTCTGACTGCGGCGGTCTCTCTGGTAACAGGGACGCTGTTTCTGATGTGGCTGGGCGAGCAGATTACCGAACGTGGCCTCGGAAACGGTATTTCGCTGATTATTTTTGCGGGCATTGTTGCTGGTCTTCCATCGGCCATCGGTGGCACTCTGGAATTGGTGCGGATCGGTGAAATGAACGCTGTAATGGTATTGGTGCTATTTGCGCTGGCTGCGGCTGTGACGGCCTTTGTGGTTTTTGTCGAGCGTGGACAGCGGCGTATAACGGTGAACTATGCGAAGCGTCAGCAGGGTAGAAAGATGTTTGCTGCCCAAAGCAGCCATTTGCCGTTGAAATTGAATATGGCAGGTGTGATTCCGCCGATTTTTGCTTCGAGTATTATTCTGTTCCCTTCGACGCTGGGGCAGTGGGTTGGTGTTCAGGAGAATATGCGTTGGTTGCAGGATATTGTCGGTAAAATAGCGCCGGGTGAGCCGCTTTATGTGCTTCTCTATGCCTTGGCAATTATATTTTTCTGCTTTTTTTACACTGCGCTGGTATTTAACTCGAAAGAGACTGCTGACAATCTGAAGCGGTCAGGAGCATTCATACCCGGTTATCGGCCAGGTGAGCAGACCGCCAAGTATATCGATAGCGTGATGTCGAGACTCACCCTGGTCGGTGCGTTTTATATTACGTCAGTGTGCCTCTTACCGGAGTTTCTGATCGTCGGCTGGAATGTTCCCTTCTATTTTGGAGGTACTTCATTGTTGATCATTGTTGTCGTAGTCATGGACTTCATGGCGCAGGTGCAGGCACATCTGATGTCTCATCAGTATGAAGGTCTAATGAAAAAGGCGAATTTGAAAGGTGGCGGCGGCGCTGGCGGTTTGCTGCGATAAGCTTGGGAGGTTTCTGTAGAAGCTTTGGATTAAATCCAACAGTCTCCTCGGCTAATTAAGGAATTTGCGAGATTTTGGAGAAAAGCCATGAAAGTCAGAGCGTCTATAAAGAAGATTTGTAAAAACTGTAAGATCGTAAAGCGCAACGGTGTTGTGCGCGTGATCTGCAAAGAGCCTCGCCATAAACAGCGTCAGGGCTGATTTTTTTATATTTGATTTATTAATTATATTGAGTTATAATTTCCTGTTTTACAAGCGGGAATTTAGCTTTAGGACAGGAGTAACCCGATGGCCCGTATTGCAGGCGTCAACATTCCGGATCGTAGACACGCAGTCGTTGCGTTGACCTCAATCTATGGAATCGGTGGTAACCTCGCAGCAGACATCTGCAAAGCAGCGGGTGTGGCTCTGGACGCAAGGATTCAGGATATGACCGAAGGTGAGGTCGATAACCTGCGTACAGAAGTTGCCAAATACACGGTTGAAGGTGACCTTCGTCGTGAGATCTCTATGAACATAAAGAGGCTTATGGACTTGGGGTGCAATCGTGGGATCCGCCATCGTCGTGGACTCCCAGTACGAGGGCAGCGTACACAAACCAACGCACGAACTCGCAAGGGTCCTCGTCGTTCAATTAAGCGATAAGTTCAGTCTGACTGATTCAATCGACTGGATTTTAGAGAGAAGTTCACAGGAACAAGCAAATGGCAAAACCGAGCGGCCGTTCGCGGAAGAAGGTGATGGTAAGCGTTACTGATGGTGTCGCGCACATTCATGCCTCTTTCAATAACACGATTATTACAATTTCAGATCGACAGGGTAATGTATTGTCATGGGCAACTGCAGGCGGTTCTGGCTTTCGTGGTTCGCGCAAGAGCACACCTTTTGCAGCGCAGGTTGCAGCTGATCGTGCAGGTCAAGTGGCCAAAGAGTATGGTGTGAAAAACCTGGATGTAAACGTCAAGGGCCCTGGCCCTGGTCGCGAGTCCGCTGTGCGTGCGCTGAATAACGCAGGTTTCAAAGTCACCAGCATTAGCGATGTTACGCCGATTCCACATAACGGCTGTCGTCCACCTAAAAAGCGTCGTGTCTGACCTGGAGTTATAGACGATCATGGCAAGGTATATCGGACCCACATGTAAACTCAGCCGGCGTGAAGGCACAGATCTTTATTTGAAGAGCCGTGCCCGCTCCCTGGAATCCAAATGTAACATGGAGAAGCAGCCAGGGCAGACAGATGAACGTCGCCGCCGCCTCTCTGATTACGGCGTACAGCTGCGTGAAAAGCAGAAAATGCGTCGTATGTATGGCGTCATGGAGAAGCAGTTCAGAAATTACTATAAGAGTGCTGCACTGGCTAAAGGTGCAACAGGCGATAAGCTCTTCTCCCTGCTTGAGCAGCGTCTTGACAACGTGGTTTATCGTATGGGCTTTGGTAGTACTCGCGCAGAGTCTCGTCAGTTAGTCAGTCATAAGGCGATTGAAGTCAACAGTAAATTGGTAAATGTGCCTTCTTATCATGTGCAGGCGGACGATGTTATCACCATACGTGAAAAAGCCAAGAAACAGCTGCGTATTAAAGGCGCGCTGGAACTTGCCGCACAGTACGGTTTCTCGGATTGGATCGAAGTTGATGCCAAAGCGATGAAGGGTACATTTAAACGTATCCCTGATCGTTCAGAGTTGCCAGCTGAGATCAACGAACAGTTGGTTGTCGAGCTGTACTCCAAATAAAAGACTAGATCTAAGAGGTTGAAATGCCGGAATTCATTAGCGAATTTCTAAAACCACGGCTGGTTAATGTGCAGCAGCTCTCTGAGCGGCATGCCAAAATATCACTGGAGCCGCTGGAGCGTGGCTTTGGTCATACTCTGGGTAATGCACTGCGCCGTATCCTGCTCTCATCCATAAGTGGTTGTGCAGTGGTTGAGGCCGAAATTGATGGCGTCCTGCATGAATACAGCAGCATCGAAGGTGTACATGAGGATGTGCTTGAGATCATGCTTAATCTGAAAGATCTAGCATTGGTTATGCACGTACGTGATGAGGCCACTTTGACTCTGACCAAAAGTGGTGCTGGCCCTGTTCTTGCCAGTGATATTACCCTTGATCACGATATTGAAATAGCAAACCCTGATCATATTATAGCCAACCTCACAGAGGGCAGTAGTATAAGTATGAAGCTCAAGGTGGCTAGAGGCATTGGTTATCAGCCAGCTGCTACAAGGCAATCAGCTGATACCGAAGACCATCCGATAGGGCGACTACAATTGGACGCATCATTTTCGCCGGTGCGCCGTGTCTCCTATTCTGTTGAAGCAGCCCGTGTCGAGCAGCGTACTGATCTTGATCGCCTAGTAATTGATCTGGAAACAGATGGTACCATTGATCCTGAAGAGTCGATTCGTCGCTCAGCCACAATTCTGCAGGATCAGCTGTCCACTTTTGTCAGTCTTGATGAAAACACCACAGCTGATACACTTGAAGAGCCAGAAAAGCCGGCAATTGACCCGATTCTTATACGTCCGGTTGATGATCTGGAGTTGACAGTACGTTCTGCCAACTGTTTGAAGGCCGAGAATATTTTCGTGATTGGTGACTTGATTCAGCGCACCGAGGTTGAGCTGTTGAAGACTCCTAATCTGGGTAAAAAGTCACTGACTGAAATCAAGGATGTGCTTGCCACCCGAGGTCTTTCTCTGGGTATGCGGCTGGAGAACTGGCCGCCGGAAGGCCTAGAGTAAATTGCCTGCTGAGCATAATCCAGTAAACGAATTTTTTGCTATTAACTATTTAACTAAGGAAGTCGATCCATGCGTCATCGCAAGTCAGGACGGCAACTAAACCGTAACAGCACACACCGCAAGGCCATGTTTCGAAACATGACTTGCTCACTGTTACGTCACGAGCTGATCAAAACCACACTGCCCAAGGCTAAAGAGCTGCGACGTGTCGCAGAGCCAATTTTGACCATGGGTAAGATTGATAGTGTTGCCAAGCACCGTTTGGCTTTCGATCGCCTTCGTGATGATGAGGTTGTTGGAAAGCTGTTCAATGAACTGGGGTCTCGTTACAAGGAGCGGGCTGGTGGTTACCTGCGTATCTTGAAGTGCGGTTATCGTGCTGGAGACAAGGCAGTCATGGCTTATGTTGAGCTGGTCGATCGCCCGGATTTGTCTGAAGAGGCTGTGGAAGTCGAATAGCCGGATTGCTGTAGATGTACAGAAGCCGCGAGTAATGGCCCAGTTTTTTGTTGCTAGATGAGTATCTAGTCACCCCTGAATTATTTATAACTATAATCTAAGTATAAATTAGTAAGCTATTTATGATGGAATGGTTTGCAAGGAAAGTCCTCCTTCAACATCAGAATCCTGCAAAGTATGAAACTACAAAGTCCGGATAACGGTGCTGATTTATTCCGTTCGCAACTTTCTTAGATCCTAAACCTCTCGCAAGTCTCGGGAAGCGCTGTATTGATTGCGTCTGGAAAGCCCTTCAGGCCATCGACACAGGCAATCAAAATATTCTTCACGCCGCGATTCTGGAGCTCTGTGAGTACATTGAGCCAGAACTTGGTACCCTCATTCTCTGACAGCCAGAGCCCCAACAATTCCTTGTGGCCCTCCATGTTCACGCCCAGTGCCAGATAAATTGCCTTATTGATCACTTTCTTGTCTTGCCGGATTTTTACGACAATACAATCCAGATAAATAAATGGGATAGACCGCATCTAGTGGCCTAGATTGCTATTCAATCACTTGTTCAATAACAGCGTCAGTCACTTTGGAAATCAAGGTGGCGGAGACATCAGCACCGTACATTTCTTTAACGGTCGTGACGATTTCTCGTGTTGTCATGCCCTGGGCATACAAGAAAATAATCTTGTCGTCCATGGAAGTAAATTGACGCTGGTATTTTTTAACGAGCTTGGGTTCGAAACTCCCAGCTCTGTCGCGTGGTGTATCGAGCTCGAACTGGCCGGCTTCCGTTCGGTTAGTCTTACTGGCATAGCCGTTGCGGTTATTGTCAGCTTCGGACTGCTCGTGCCTTTCAAAGCCAAGATGATCATCTAACTCAGCGTTCAGTGCCGCTTCGACCGTAATCTTGGTTAGCATCTGATGGAAGTCTTTGAGGTCGTCTTCCATCTTGATGTTTTTAGCTGCCGCATGAGCGATCGCCTATAGTTCTTTCTTGTTCATAGTGCCTATCCTCAACCATGCTTGGGTTTAATGATAGACAGTTACACAGAATTCAGGACACCCTCGATCAACCAGATACGCCGCTTTTTTCAATGCCTTTCAAACATCACTTTCAGTTATACCTCACGTTGGAGGATTATCTGACGTAACCGATAATGGAAATAAAATGGCTAATGGAGCCCAGCAACACAAACAGGTGCCAAATACCATGTGCATGGGGTAGCTTTTTCAGGTTGTCCAACAGATAAAATACAATCCCTACGGAATAGATTATGCCGCCTATGGTGAGCCACATGATGCCAGGTGTGGGCATCGAGGCACGTAAACTGGAGTATTCGAATGCGCATATCCATCCCATCAATAAATAGATAAGGATTTGTAGAACCTCAATTCGGCGACTGATCAGCAAGTCAAGCAACAAACCCAGCAGCGCCAGACTCCACACTATACTCAGCATAACCGGGCCACTGCCATCTCCCAGAGAAAGTACCATATAGGGTGTATAGGTGCCGGCGATCAGCAGATAGATCGCAACGTGATCTAGTTTTCGGAATATGCGTTTCAATTTGGGAGGATAAAAGCTGTGGTATAGGGTCGACATGGTATAAAGCACGATCAGTGTAACGCCAAATACCGTGAAGCCTATAATGGCAGCCCAATTGTTCTGTTGAATGCCTACTGTCAGCAAAGCACCAAAACCGATCAGCGCTAAAATAGTGCCGACCAAGTGGGATATGCTATTGAATTTTTCTCCGTAGTACATGCGCTGTTCCGATGGCGGTTCCACGAGCTGTGTAGAAGGTTCATTATAGGATATTGGTTACTCCAATGTCCGGTTGGGGTTTTGATTTTTATGCTATGAAGCACTGCAGGTATATAGAGCATGCTCACCGTCAGGTGTAATCTGTTGCGATCCTGCCATTAGTCTCTGTGCTAAAAGACCGAAGCAAAATAGGTATGGTTACTCGAAAAATATTATTTTTCAGCCTTATGTTTTTCGGCGCTGTTTTGCCATTGGCGCTGTGCCCATTCAGGTTCGGGAGAGCGGGGGGCTATGTTGTCGAACAGGTCGCTGAGGGTCTGGGCATTCCCTGTGGGATGGTGTTTTGAGCCCTTCAGGGCTCCTTAAAATACAACGCCTACTACCTGGAGAAGTCGGATGGGTGAGTATTTATAGAAAAATTGTGGATTGAACTTTTTTGCCGCTCCGTCCACTTTTGACAATAATTTCCGAGATAGGGGGGCGTGTCAAAGGGTGTGAGGCAGTAGCTTCGTGCCTTGGATACAATCTAGGTTTTAAGGTATTTACTTTCATCCCCGCTGGCTTGTGGGCGATGCCACTCGTCGATTATGCAATGCCATTAAGGCAAACAAACCGGAAGACCCCGGTCAAGTTTATCCTCATGAAGACCACAGACAATAGCAACAGAGACCTTTCCGAACCGATTTCCTTTGGCCAGAAGTGTGTAATCTGGCTTCTACGATTACTACTACCAGCCGAAGTAACGTAGGCTATTTTATGGCTGATCTGATTACAGATCCTGGCATATGGATTAAATGGAAAAGGCAAATGCCGGTGATCTACAATTGGATATAGTCGTAGTTGAACATTGACTCAGGGTTGCTTTATTCCGATAAGCTGACCTCTGTCGTTATTTATTGGATATGAGATCTGTATGAGGCATATCTGATACTTTCACAAATACCAGCTCCTGCTTGAAGTAACTTTCTGGCCTGTTAGGCTACACATGAGGCCTGCAGGAGCTTATCTGTCTGGAGAAAGCGGGCCAAATCCCCTATTCTTCAACCTCTTTTATTAGACTTGATGCCGATATGCTTAAAGACAACCTTAATAACACCAATGTCGCCTCCGAGCGGGTACTTATCTCTCCAGCGGACCTGAAATGTCACCTCCCTTTGTCGGAAGAGGGTGAGCAGGCAGTCTGGGCTGGGCGTCAGACCATCAAAAGGATTTTTAGTCGTGAGGATCACCGCTTTCTGGTGGTGACGGGCCCCTGTTCCATTCATGATATTGAGGCGGCCAAGGATTATGCCCTGCGACTGAAAAAGCTGCATAATGAACTGGGGGATACACTCCATATCGTCATGCGTATCTACTTCGAGAAGCATCGTACCACGGTTGGTTGGAAGGGGCTGATCAACGATCCCCAAATGGATGATTCCTTTCATATTGAAAAGGGCATTCACCGGGCGCGTGAACTGCTGATCTGGCTTGCTGAATTGAGATTGCCCGCGGCGACCGAGGCGCTGGACCCGATCAGTCCACAGTATCTTGCTGACCTTTTCTCCTGGTCGGCGATTGGCGCACGTACCACCGAGTCACAAACTCATCGTGAAATGGCTTCCGGGCTTTCAATGCCGGTAGGCATCAAAAATGGTACCGATGGCGGTCTGGAGATCGCTATCAACGCCTTGCAGTCGGTTTCTCATCCTCATAGCTTCCTGGGAATCAATCAGCGTGGTCAGGTAACTGTAATCCGTACCCGGGGCAATGTCTGTGGTCATATCATTCTGCGCGGTGGTAATGTCCAGCCTAATTATGACTCGGTGCATGTGGCGCTTTGTGAAGAGGCGCTGAAAAAGGCCGGATTGCGGGAGAACATCATGATAGATTGTAGCCATGGTAATTCCAACAAACAACCGGAATTGCAGCCTTTGGTGGCGGAAAATGTTACTAGTCAGATAGTTGAAGGGAATAACTCTATTCTGGGCATTATGCTGGAGAGTAATATCAATCCCGGAAGCCAGTCGATACCGGGCGATCTGAGTAAACTTGAGTATGGTGTTTCAGTGACCGATGCCTGTATAGATTGGGACTCCACAGAAAATCTGTTGCGGGACATGACGGCAAAGCTGAAAGATGTGCTGCCGGAGAGAGCTGCACCACAGGGGAAGTAATAGAAAATAGGGTCACTAAGAGGATGATGGTCCAAGTGAGGAATCGGTTATCGGTTAGTAATGAGCAATACTGTTGCGATACTGCCTTCTGAAAAGTACGGGTGGTGCATTTATAACCTGAATCCACCATAATTCATGAATTGATCAGAGGCTTCTTTAAAGAGAGTGGGTATTTGAGTGTCAAAGATAGATTTCTCTCAAAGAGGAAAAAGAGATCCTCATTGGTAAGGTTCAACTTTATTTCAGTGAAGAGCTAAATCAAAATATTGGCTAGTTTGATGCTGAATTTCTATTGGACTCTTTTTATGAAGAAGCTGGAGCGTATTTATAATCGTGGTTTGTCGGATGCTCAGTCCATATTAGAGAGTAGATTGGATACGATTTCTGAAGCCATATATGAAATTGAGACGCCAACACAATTCAGTGGGTGAAACACTTAACAGACGCGTCGATTAGCTTGCTCTCAAACCCATGCTTCCCATATGGATTGATGGAATCCAGAGGTGGGTGACACTCAGCCAGCCGTTTTTCTGACGATGGCCATGGCCATCTCAAGGGCCTGCTCATAATTAAGCCGAGGGTCCACCTGGGTTTTGTAGGCCCGTTTCAGCCCGGCTTCATCCAAGCCACGGGCTCCACCGATGCACTCTGTTACATCGTCGCCGGTGAGCTCGAAATGGACACCCCCGAGAATACTTCCTTCCCTATGATGAATATCGAAGGTCTGCTCCAGCTCTGAAAGGATATTGTCAAAACGGCGGGTTTTATAGCCGTTTTCGGTGGTCTCTGTATTACCGTGCATGGGATCGCATACCCAGAGCACGCATTTTCCTGTCTGCCTTACCGCATCAATCAGCTTTGGTAGACCTTCAGCGATCTTTTCTGCACCAAACCGGTGTATGAATACCAGTTTTCCTGCTTCATTGTCAGGATTGAGACGCTCAACAAGGGCCTGTATCCACTCAGTTGGCATATCGGCACCGACTTTAACGCCCACGGGGTTTTTGATGCCGCGGAAATACTCGATGTGGGCACCGTCAATTTCTGCTGTTCGGAGGCCGATCCAGGGTAGATGGGTCGAGAGGTTGTAGTACCCTGATCTGTTGGGTACCTCACGGGTCAACGCCTGTTCGTAATGCAGGTGTAGTCCTTCATGGCTGGTATTAAACCTAACCCGGTTGAGCTCACTGTTTTTAGCGCTCCCCAGGGTCTCCATGAATCTCAGTGAGTTGGAGAGGTCCTTTACCGCTTTATGGTACTCATTGGATAGTGGGGAGTGGCTGACAAAATCCAGATCCCAGTTCTCTGGGTGATGGAGATCGGCAAAGCCGCTCTCAGAGAGAGCCCTGATAAAATTCAGTGTCATGGCGGCACGGCCATAACCTCTTAATAGGCGTACCGGGTCGGGTGTTCGCGATTCGGTAGTAAAGGCGGGGCCGTTGATCAAGTCACCGCGATAGCTGGGGAGGGTGATGTTATCCAGGGTTTCAGTATCGGCAGAGCGGGGTTTTGCATACTGTCCTGCAATACGGCCGACCCGGATCACCGGTTTGTTGAGGCCATGGATCATCATCAGACTCATCTGCAGGAGGATCTTTAGTTTATTGGTGATGACCGGAGAGGTGCAGTCGCTGAAACTTTCAGCACAATCGCCACCCTGCAATAGGAAGGCATTGCCTCTCGATGCTTCGGCCAGCTGGCTTTTTAATGCATCGACCTCCCAGGAAGTGACCAGTGGAGGGAGCTGGGAAAGCTGATCCAGTATCTCGTCAAGAGCCTGTATGGAAGGGTATTTTGCCTGCTGTTTAGCCAGCTTCTCCTGCCAGGATGCGGGGTGCCAATCACTCATAATGTTGCTTCAGCCTCACGGCCGAGTTCAAAGGCTTTTTCGTTGATCTCCACCAGCTTTGGTTTCCTGGCCCGGAACCGGTCCAGAATCTCGTTTTTCAGCCGGGCACCCGGACGCAATCCAGAGCTTGCCAAGCAGCGGGCTACCAGTTGGGCCCAGGTTTGAATGTCGCGTTTTGTATAGCCTACCACCATGGGCTTGCCCGTTGTGCCGGCGGAGGCGTGGGTACGGACCACTTGGTCAGTGGGTACTGCGAAGAGGCCGAAAGGGTAGTTCTGCCGCAGATGTTCTTTCTTGGTATAGGGGAGAAGCTGAACATCCTTGATGCTCTTGATGTGGTGGGGTTTTACATCCAGTTCATCCATCGCATCCCGATAGAACTTAACCGTGTGATAACAGCGATCCACGGTGGCCCTCAGACGTTTGAGCTGCAGTGCCTCGAGATCTTCCCGGGGCATTGTTTCGGAATCGGTATGCAGAATCATCGTTTTCTCTCTGAATCATTCATCCAATCCGACATCTTGTCCGAGCGACGGAATACGGTACCGGTAAAGAGTCCAGCCAGCTTGTTGTCGCCAGTGTGAACTTCAATCGTATAGAGACCGGTGCGGCCGGTCCTGTTCTCTTCTCGTGCTTCAGCAGTCAGGCGATCTCCCTCGCGGCTGGCAGTCGGGAAGCTGATCTGTGCTGAAAGTGCGACCGACACCGTGCCGTGGGAGTTGGAGGCCACGGCAAAGGTAAAGTCGGCCAGGCTGAAGGTGACACCACCGTGGGTTATTCCCACTGAATTTAGCATATCCCCCGTAACCTGGAGTGAGGCTCTGCTGTATCCTGGGGACACTTCCTCCAGTTCAATCCCCAGCAGGCGTACGAAACGGTCCTCCGCTTCCATCCATCGGCCAATGGCTTGTGTCTGTTCCTGCTCTAGCATAAAGACCTATTCTATTCCTGTAAACGAGTGGTATCCAATAATTTTGTTGCTTTGCACAAATCCGTGCGGGGCAAGTAATTACGGTAACTCTTCTGTGATTAGGTCATATCCGCGCGGTAGCGGATAATGGCGATGTGCTTGCCTGTCTCGTCTTTGGAGACGGGTGAAGTCGCCGTGGCGATATAGCCACCGAATTCGTTTATTTTTCCCATCAGTACTCCCGGATCTCCCGTTGCATCCGGCAGGTGGATGGCGATGCGCGCGGTATTTGTCAGGGAGCAGCCTATGATATCCAGGAGGAAGTCGAGGATGTCATCCTCCGTGACCACGCCCACTAGGTGATTGTCTTGTATTACCGGGAGGCAACCAGTTTTTGTTATGCCGCATCAGATGCCCAGCCTCTTCCACCAGTGCTCCAGGGCCGCAGGAAAGCGGTTTTTTCTGCATCAACTGACCGATAGTGACCTTGGCGGTCAGATAGTTGACCTTTCCCACCGAGAGGGTGGTGGTAGCCGAAGGCTCGGATTTTGCTAGCACCTCGTGGCTGAACATGCCGACCGGGCAATTATTGCTATCCACCACCGGTAAAAAACGCCGGTTGCTATCTCGCATTATCTGAGCCGTGCGGCTCAGTTTCATATCCTCGGTCGCGGTGTCCACTTCACTCGACATAATCTGTGCAACGTACATGCTCCCGTTGCGGATTCGGCTGGCTAAATTTGGCCAGGCCATAATCTGAGTTCTCAATAACACCGCGCAGATGTTTGCGAGAAGGTATGGAGACTGATTCAGTATCCCAAATAAGCCCGTTGGACTGTTTCATCCGCAAGCAGCTCATCTGCGTCCGCCGACAGTACAACACTGCCCGTCTCCATTACATGGCCACGATTGGCGATGCTAAGGGCGGCCCGCGTATTCTGTTCTACCAGCAGGATAGTGACTCCTTTTTTATTCATCTCCCGAATTACCCGGAAAATTTCAGCTACCAGCAGCGGGGCCAGCCCCATGGAAGGTTCATCCAGCAACAACGGGCGGATCGTCCAAGCAGGGCACGACCAATCGCCAGCATCTGCTGCTGTCCCCCGGAGAGGGTGCCCACAGCCTGACGTGACTTCTCTTTCAGGACAGGAAAGATATCGTAGATTTTTGCCAGTTCCGTTCCGAGCCACCCTTTTTCCTCGTTGGCACGCGTTCTTGGTAACAATAGCCGGGCCGGAGCCAAAACCGAAATTGAGGATTGCCTGGGCATCAGTATTGCGGATTTTGGCCCGCTGAGTGGTCATGTCAGTATCTTTCTTACCGTAAGATTCATCCGCTACCACTCCAAGGCCATATTTCGGTGCAAGGGCAAGACTCTGACCACGGCCGGATTTTCCAGAACCGCCATACGGCCGGCGTGAGACATCTTGAAGGTCCATTTCTGTACCGGATCGGTAATTCTCACCGATCACTGCCAGTGAGATGAAAGGTGTTTTACTCTTCTCGACCAGAGGCATTACCGAGAAAGTAGAGCCGCCGACAATGATGTCTACCTTATCTTTCTTAAAAAAGACGCTTGGTAAAATTAACCGCCTCTTTGGCTTTGCCGCCGGTATCGTAGTGCACCAGTTCAATGGTTTTGCCGTCGACACCGCCTTTAGTGTTGATCTCGCCCACGTACATCTGCAGCGTTTTCAACTCGGGATCACCCAGGAAGGATGCGTCACCGGTAACGGCGAGAAAAGTACCGGCCTTGACAAGTGCTGCTTGCGAGAGTCTGGCTTGCGCTCAGGCAGAGTAGTGTGCTGACAGCCACTGTAGAGAAAGTTCTACGGATATTCATTATTATAGATCCTCCTTGAATCAGAAACTGCCCCGGACCCTTATGCAAAAGAGCACGAATCGGTCTGGATTTGGTTCAGTTTTCCATCATTGATTAAAGTGCTGTTTTTTCTTAACTTCGGCGAGAACTCGAGGGACTGATAAACGGGTCTGCAACAAAAATCCCGCGGCCGGGAAGGAATCTGGGTGGTGTCTGACGATGCTACTCTACTGTCGTGCAATTATCTGTGCCAAGCTTCGGGCCAAGATCTGGTGGACTGAACATTAAAAGAATTTCGCAATAGATCAAAGGGTAATGTGACGTTTATGCCAATATCTGCCTATTGCCAAGACTTTTAACGCAGAGCCGGGAGATTTCAGCCGTCAGACACCGATTCATGAATTGATCAGAGGCTCCCTCCTAGATATGAAGCCATTAGAAATGAACCGTAGAGTACACAGAGAATTTCTTTATTTTTCAAACTGTAATCTTTGCATACTTCACAGAGGATCAATGCTAAACTGGCTGCGGCATGTAATTCGGTAGGTCAGCCCGTGATGTTGGGCTATTCTGAAGTATTCGAAGAATAAATTGCTGCAAAGCCAGTTGGTTTAAGTAAAAGGTGCGCAAAGATCACCGATTGAAAAATAACAAAAGTCCTCGCGATCCTCAGCGTTTCTTTTTTAACAAATTCTGGACGGATACACCTAAGTTATATGAAGGCAGACTTGTTGCCTGCCTCCTCATAGTTTACGGATCAGGCTGCCAGTTTGCCCTTGAGCTTGGCCATGGCGGCTTTCTCGATCTGACGGATTCGCTCGGTAGATACACTATAGTGGTTGGCAAGATCGTGTAGTGTGGATTTTTTCCCTGAAAGCCAGCGGGCCTGAAGGATCGCTTTGCTGCGTTCGTCCAGACCGTCCAGAGCCGAGTAGAGCTGCTCTTTTTCGCTTGATTCACTGTCACTGTGTTCAAGCTGACTAGCCGGCTCCATGCGCATATCCGCCAGATAGGCTGCCGGTGCCACCGGTGTCTGATCGTCGTCGACAGCGGTCCCGTCAAAGGCGACGTCATAGTTGTTCAGACGGGCTTCCATCTCCAGTACGGTCTCTGGTTTGACCCCTAGATCCCTAGCCACACCCTGGACCTCTTCATTGGAGAACCAGCCCAGGCGTTTTTTCGAGCTACGCAGGTTAAAGAATAGCTTGCGCTGGGCTTTGGTAGTGGCCACTTTGACGATGCGCCAGTTGCGCAGGACAAATTCATGAATTTCCGCTTTGATCCAGTGAACAGCAAAAGAGACCAGCCTGACGCCCTTGTTCGGATCAAAGCGCTTCACGGCCTTCATCAGGCCCACGGTGCCCTCTTGAATCAGGTCGGGCAGTGCCAAGCCGTATCCGGAATATCCCTTGGCGACCCGAATGACGAAACGCAGATGGGAGAGTACCAGAACCCGGGCCGCCTCCAGATCTTCGTTGTCATGCAGACGAACAGCCAGAGAGTGCTCCTCTTCGGGACTCAGCATCGGCAACCGGTAAGCAGCGCTGATATAGGCTCCAATATTGCCGATAGGCAGGGCTATTGACATAGCGAGTTGTTTGCTCATTTATAATCCCACTTGATTCTATATTTTCATTCTAGCACTCAGGCATAGAGAGTGCTAGCCATGTTAGCGGTCACACGATGAGGGTGATGATTTTGGAAGGAGTGTCGACGTTGAGTGGGTATTGAATGGATGGGCAAAAGGGACACAGATAACACAGAGAATTTATTTGCTACGCTCAGTACTAGCCTACACAAAGAGCAGAGTTTGAGTTTTTTCTGACGTGCTATTTCACCGACATCGATGTCCTTCCGGTGGGTCAGGTATTTCTCGTAGAGAGCCCCGTGGTGGTGGCTGTCATTACGCTCTGCGCCGGTTATCGGGTGCAGAGCGGTGGTCATGCCATCTCCCAGGGTGGCGGCTCCAGGGGAAGATATCCTGCCGGTTTTTCATCCCAGCACGGGCCGATGACAAGGGGGTGCCTCTCTTGATGCCGGGTTTTTCCCTCGGGAACGGCGGCTCTGACCTCGACCATCCAGGGGTCGGTGGTGTCATAGTGCAGGGGGGCACCGGGGGGGTTGAACCAGAGACAGATGAACGGGCGGCTGTTGCCGGTGTGGTTGAGGGTCTCGGGGATAAAGAACTGATGGGCCGGTTTGATGGCGCTCAGCTCGAGCAGCTGGCGGGATTCCCCGTAGGGTCCGGTGACGGCGCGCCAGACGGGGTTGCGGTAGTGTACTCGACCCTCACAGCCCTCGCCGATGACCGCCTCCAGTCGCCCGTCGAAGAGCACCAGACTGACGCCGCGTACAGGGGGTGGCAGCAGATCGGCGCCGAGGCCGTAGTGGTTGTGGTAGTGCTCTATCCACTCATGGCGAAACGGGAGCTGGCACTGCAGGTGGTCGAACAGAGCTTCATGAAAAGGGGGATTGGCACGGGGAACCGATGTCTTGTAGTCGGCGATCAGGCGATCCTGGAGCTCAACGGCCAGGGAAAGCGGGGGATCATCGGAGAGGGCTTCGCGCTTGAGGCGTTCGGTATCGGGCAGGGGCGGACAGGCCGCCAGAGGGCTTTGCTGTCTGGCGGCGTCCCGGAGCTTTTCAGGGAGCGTGCTCTGTCCGCTTTGGAGGTGGCCGATCTTGAGTCCGGTGGCGGGGGGGAATGCACCCTGGAACCGGACGTTGTGGAGTTGGAGGTGTTGTTCCAGGCATCGATGTTTATATTGCTGTACGCAGGGCCATCTAATTAAGCGAGAGCTGGACGTTGCAAAGTTGCATTTGTCCGACCCGAACATCTTCAAAGAAAGGATCAATCAACTCACAGTTACGGACAAATAAATTGCCAATGTGCGATTTCCATAACGTCAAATCAAGAGGGTTTTGACAACCGTCTATGACCAGATTTTTGGCCGTACCTATACCCATGGATTTGGAATTACGATCAATATGCTTGATGTTTTTAAAATGGGCAAAAACTGCTTTTGACATGTTTATATGGATAGCAGAGTCCTCCACCAGCACATAGTCCGCCCGCTGTGGTCCTTGGCCTTCGAAATGGCTATTGCGGATGATCAGGCTTTTGAGTTCGCCACCCACCCCGCCGATGACGCGGCTGTTTTCGATAAGGACTTCAGTGGGATAATTAAGACTGTGGATTCCATGTGGACTAAGATCAGAATCCTTGATATGAAACTGTAGTTCTGAGTAGGCGATTACCCCATTTTCCATCGGGGGAGGTGGGAGGTAAATCCTCTCTTTTTAGTTTGACGCGCTCAAACCAGATCCGACTCTTTTTGAGACCAATCATGTCGATGTCCCATAACTCGGCATCATAAAAACGCACATCGTCCATGATGCCACCCAAAAACTTGGTGTTGCCGTGATAGACCGATTTGTCCACTGTCATTTTCACATCACGGAAGGTTACTTTATGAAAGGTGCTCTCTTTAAACTGCACACCGATCCATCGGCTGCTTTGAATAGTGACTTCTGTCAGTTGGGCATCTATCAGCCGGACGTTGCGCCAATGGAGGTTGCTCAAGGTCGCGTTCTTCAGCACCAGGCCGGTCAGCTCCAGATCTTTCAGCCGGGTATCGCTGAGCAGGTCGGGGTTTTGCTCCAGGGCTGCATTGAGGCGTTCGACATCTTGCAGCAGCGCTTTCAGTTCACTGCCGGGGGGTAGCGGGGGTGTGAGGCTCATGGCAACTCCCATAGTTGATAATAGAATAAGCAGGGTTCCAATAACGATTCGCTTATGATGTAAAATGATCATATTTTACTCTTGAGCGCGTAATCATAAACTTCGCCAAAGATACTGCGTTTGAATATATCGCCTTTAAAATCCGGCACATCGCTTCTCCCGCCTCCCTTGCGCCGGATAACCACGAGCCTGTTCTCACCCTTCCCAGACTCAGACACACTTGCGGGAAAACACCAGGGCGAGTCGTAGTCGTAATGGTTATGCAGGCGGCCGTGTTCGATCTGTTTGAGGTGGATGGAGAGGAAGTACATAAATACGTCACGCTCTGATATTTTTTCCTTGAGCTTTAAAGAATCCCCCCTTCCCCTTCAGCAACCTCATACTCCACATCGACCCCACGAACCGGCACGAGCGCCGACCGAGGCTTACTCGCTCTGTCCATTGGCTTGCTTCGCAGGCGGCCTGCTTCAGTTGGATATACCCCTGATAGCCCGCTTTGCCGCCGCTGTGCAGGTGCAGGTGGATCTCATCGAGTATCTTGCCGCCGTGTTCGCTGGCATTGATCCAGCGCTGATCGAGGCGCAGCCGGAACTGCCTGCCATCGCCTTTCAGGCCGTATTGCAGCGCCTTGTGCTCGCCTTCGTACCAGAGGTAGTCCAGCAACACCGCCATGCGCGGTCTGGTTTGTGCATCGCGCACGATGCTGACCTTGCCGATTTTGGTATCGAGCTTCAGCCCCTGAGGGGCCTCGATGCCGTAACCGGCGTACTCTCCCTCGCGGTTCTGCCGGGTGATGGGACCGCCGGAACCCGCCACCAGCAGGCAGGCGGTGCCGTCCGGGTGGGTGTAGCCATCGGGGTAGTCGCCCCGGGTGGTGATTTTGCGGGTGACATAGCCGGGCTCGCCGGTGAGCCGGTAAACCCCCGCCCGGTGGCTGTGGCCGGAGAAGGTGTAGTGGATTTTGCCGGGGAGCATGTAGGTTTCATAGAGCGCTTTGCGGTTGTCGTGGAAACTGTCTTCGTCGAGGTTATCCCGGTCCCCCGGGCCGATATCGCCCGGCGACACGTCATCGGCGTCTATTTTGCTGTTGCCGGTCGTCAGCAGGATATCGGTGGCGTAGTTAACGTAGGTGAAGTGGCTGAGCAGCAGCTTTTCTGCGGCTGGGGCTTTTTCAACGGCATTTTGCACCAGGGCCCATTGATCGTCGGTGCAGGCCTGGTTGGCCCGGGGCAAGGAGCCGCCACCGGTGGCTGTGGAGCCGGCATACTCCTCGTCGTCGCCCCAGCCGAGGCCGATCCAGGTCTGTTGCTTGCCGTGGGCGGTGACCCAGTCACGCCAGGGGGTGATCAGGTGGTGCAGCCAGCAGAGGTTGTCGGCTTTGAAGTTGTCCAGGGTGTGGTAGTGGCCGTAACCGGGACCGTAGAGCAGTGCCGCTTCGTAGATGGTTAGGCCGTGATCGGCGAGGATGCCGGCGTTGGCGCGTTGGCCGTGAAGGAACATGAACATCTCGTTCCCTCCGTTAAGGCGCGGGCTGATGCCATAGGGCATTTCGTAGGCCTCGTGGGCCGGGTCGGCGTTGATGGCGTGGTCGTAGAGGTCGCCGGTGAGCAGCAGCAGGTCGATCTCCGGGTCTTTGCCCATGGCGTCGAGCAGGCGTTTCAGGGCGGCGGCGTTGTGGTGGGACTGGGGGCCGAGTGGGGGCGAGGTGGCGGTGTCGGCGCCGGGGATGAGTTGCGCCGGGCTGTCTGGGTAGAGGGCCTGGCGGGATGAGAGGTGCAGGTTGCTGAGGTGGCCGGGGTTGAGCTTGGGTTTGTCGCTGATGTAGACAGGGTGACGGCTCTCCAGCCAGAGGCCGCTCTCTGCGGTACCCTCGCTGAAGGGGGTGCCGCCGGTGTAGCGCCCGTCGCCGGTGAGTTCGGGCTGCTTGCGCCGCCGCCGGTCGCAGGGGTTGAGGCGGCTGCGATCGATCTGCTTGCCGCCCTGCTTTTTTGCCTGACTGAAGTAGTCGGCCTGGAGGCGGTCCTGGGGTTCGTGTGAACAGCCGTGGTGTGACTCTTTATCAATGGGTGAGGGGTTCTCCTCTTCGTCGTCGGGGTAGTGCCATACCAAGTTGTAGAGACCCGGGGAGGGGGGCAGTTTATTGAGGTTGACCTGATAGAGCCGGGTGTAGCCGTGTTTCCGGTAGAAGTCGATGATGTCAGGGTGGAGTATGCCGATGCACTTGCCGTTGTTATCACTGACCGGCAGGCCGGTCTCTGAGCTGTTTTTCAGTTCGCCGCGGGGGTATAGGCGGATGTTCTCCTGGGCGGTTTGCCAGTTTTCGTAGATGCGGTCGAGGTCGGGGTGGTGTTTGTCGCTCTCACCCCAGGGTTTGAGGCGGAATTGGGCGTGCAGCCGCCGCAGGGTCATCGGGCCGATGCTTTTTGCCGGGTTGGTTTGGCGCTCGGCGTTGATCGCCTGGTGAAAGGCATCGCTCACCGCGAGGATGATCTTTAGCTGTTTTCCCTGCCCGCAGAGCAATGTCGGGGTGCCCAGGGCGGGGAAGAGGATCAGCGCCTTGTGGGCACGGGATCTGAGGGTGATATCGAGCTTGTCGCGACAGACATTGGCCTGCGCCCAGCCCAGCTCTTCGACGCGGTCGCCATCGAAGGTCACGGCCGGTGCGCCGTCGCCGGTGCGGATGGTCTGGGTGTGGTTGCGATCGGGTCCCTGGCCGGGGAAGAATTGCAGGGTCAGCTTCTTCTCCTCCGGCTGCTGGAATGTCGGGAGATACCCCTGGTAGTTGAGGGCCCCCTGTTTGCCGAATGCCTGCATGATCGCCAGCCCCGGGTAGTCGGCGAACCAGAGTTCGTCGCGGTACTGCACGCGCCAGATGGGGTCCTCCGGGATGTACTCCTGCGGCCTAGCCCGGTAGGGGGGTTGTAGAAGGGCAGTTCGTTGGGACGCTTCTGTTTGATCACCCGGCCGTGGCGCCGCAGGTAGGGTATGGCTTCGAGCAACCGGCAGGCGGGGGCGGTGTAGGTGTTGGCGGCGGGGTTGGGAATCCATTTTTTTTCGTACCAGACAAGGAGGGGTTGCTCGGGTTGTGGATTGAGGTAGGCCCATCGGCCCTGTTTCAGCCAGGCGGCGATCTCTTCGGTACTGTGGCGGTGTGGGGCATGGATCAGGAGGCCGGTGAGTGTCAGGCGGTTGATGGCCAGGTCGATGAAGGGCGCCTGTTCATACATGACGTCTTTGATCGGTAGCAGTTGGCTGTCGTGCACGGTGCGCTCCGGCTGGACGGAGGTTCGGGAAGGGGGCTGTGCCCTTGATTGACCGTCCGTTGGTGAGAATATCATTCCCGTTGACTGGTCGGAAATTACAAAGCCTGGGGGGGCTGTCAAGGCATTTATGTCCTTTTCTTTGTCGGTCTCTGTTTTGACGGAGGGCTGGGGGGGCGGCAGGTTGAGCTTCACTAGGCTCAGCCCAGCGGTTTTAATTGGCGAATGGCCGATTGATCCGGCTTTTAGTCGTAACACGAAGTCACTGGTTTTGGCTGGTGGAGTATTGACTGCTTATGAAGGTTCGATATCACTCAGGTGGCGTGCCACTGCAATCCACGAACCGAAAAGGCCCAGCAGCGTGCTGCCGCCAAGAAGGCCCAACAGGGTAGTGAAGTCAACCCCGGTTAGGTTAAAACCACTGTTATAGAGCTTGGCCAGTTGGGTTACAGGGTTATCCAGAAGCCCGATGGAGAGGGTGACCATTAGCCAGGCGATGATGCCGCCAAAAAGCCCGTACCAGAGGCCGTTATAGAGGAAAGGACGGCGGATAAACGCATCGGTTCCGCCAATCAGCTTGGTGATCTCTATCTCTGCGTGACGGCTCTGGATCTCCAGCCGGATGGTGTTGCCGACGATCAGTAACACCGCAAGCACCAGGAGTGATGCTAGCATTATGATGCCGCGGCGGGCAATTTCAGTGATGGCATGGAAACGGCGGACCCATTGAAGATCGAGTTGTGCAAAGTCGACTTTCTGCATTGTTTTCAGGCGCCCGAGTAGCACTTCTGCAGCCTCGGGAGTGGCATGGGTGGCTTCCGGTTCAATGACGAGTACTGCCGGGAGGGGGTTCTGATTCAGCGCGTCCAATGCCCCGGAAAAACCGCTTAATTGGCGAAATTCATCCAGGGCCTGCTTGCGTGTGATCAACCGGATATCGGCAATTGCCGGGTCAACACGCAGTTTTTCCGCCATCTGTTCAACACTTTTTTCCGTCACCTCCTGCTTGATGAATAGAGAGATACTGGCGGCACCTTCCCAATTGCCACTCAACTCCTGCACGTTGTTGAGTAGCAGATGGAGACCGGTTGGCAGTGCCAGTGCGATACTGATGACGGCCGACGTCATCAGCGTGGAAAGTGGGGCTCGGGTCAGCCGCCCCAGGCTGGCAAGAGCGACCTGAAGATGGCGAAGCAGCCAGATGTTCAGGCCTCGCCGCCTGCGGCTGCTGATTTGGGCGCTGCTTCTTTTGCGTTGCCTTGACATCAACCGGCCACCTGCTGCGCTGAATCCTTTATCAGCCTGCTTTTATCTAGTAACAGGATTCGTCGGTTCATTCGGGAGATTAGGTCTAGGTCGTGGGTGGCAATCAACATAGTGACGCCGACATCACTGAACCACTCAAACAGTGTCATGATCTCTTTGGACAGGTCAGGGTCCAGGTTGCCTGTGGGTTCGTCGGCAAGAATGACCGGGGGTTTGCTGACCACTGCACGGGCAATCCCCACTCGTTGCTGTTCACCCCCGGAGAGGGTAATGGGGTAGTCTCTCTCCTCCGGGAGCAATCCCACCTTATCCAGTGCAGCACGAACCCGGCGGCGAATCTCCTGGTGGCCAAGCCCGGCTACCACCAGCGGCATGGCAACATTATCGAATACTGTTCTGTCGTTAAGCAGCCGGTGGTCCTGAAAAATCATCCCCACTTCTCTGCGGTGGTAAGGGATCTGCCGGCGCTTCAGCCTTGTCAGGTTACGATTTGCTACTCTTACTTGTCCCCGGGTGCTTCGCTCCAGCAGGCCGATCAGCTTGAGCAAGGTGCTCTTGCCGGCGCCGGAATGGCCGGTGAGAAACACCATCTCTCCGGGCTCGATGTGAAAACTGGCGTTACTCAGTCCTTCGTGCCCGCCAGGGTAGCGTTTGGTGACATTATCGAAATGGATCATATTCTTTCAGGCTACTGTCTTGTGTCCTTCCTACTCTTCAAATAGTGCATCGACAAACTCTTTGGGTTCAAAGTGGCGCAGATCTTCAATCGTTTCTCCCACACCGATGAACCGGATGGGGATTTTCAGCTTGTCGGCGATCGCAAAGACGATACCACCTTTTGCTGTGCCGTCCAGCTTGGTAAGGGTGATGCCGGTGAGACCGACTATTTTGTTGAACTGCTGTGCCTGATTGAGGGCGTTTTGACCTGTGGTGGCGTCTACAACCAGCATCACCTCGTGAGGCGCTGCCGGGTCGATTTTTTTCATTACCCGGGCTATCTTGGCCAGCTCTTCCATCAGATTGGTCTTGGTGTGGAGGCGGCCGGCGGTATCTGCGATCAGCACATCGATAGTGCGTGATGTGGCCGCCTGGAGTGCATCGAAGATCACTGAAGCGGAATCGGCGCCTGTCTGTTGGGCGATTATCGGGATGCTGTTGCGTTCGCCCCATGCCTGAAGCTGTTCCACGGCGGCAGCACGAAACGTATCGCCGGCGGCCAGCATGACGCTCTGGCCCTCTTCCTGGAGGCGTTTCGCCAGTTTTCCGATGGTGGTGGTTTTACCGGCGCCGTTGACGCCCACCATCAGAATCACTTGAGGTTTGCCATTGACGGCCTGTTTCACCGGCGCATCACAGCCATCGAGAATCGTCTGCAACTGCTGCTTCAGTGCCTGGGTGAGCGCCTCCGGGTCCGACAGCTCATTACGTTTAACCTGTTGCGTGAGATCATCTATAATTCGGCTGGTGGTGTCGATGCCCACATCTGCCATCAGGAGCAGGGTCTCCAGCTCCTCCAGCAGGTCGTCATCGATGCTCTTCTTGCCCAGAATTAGGTTGGCCAGGCCATCAGTGAGATTGCTGCGGGTTTTCGACAGGTGCTCTTTCAGACGGCTGAGCAGGCTCCGCTGCTCCGGCTTGCCTAAGTCGTTGACACTCTCGTCACTGGCAGTTTCCGGTTTTTTTCTTTTGCCAAATCCAAACATCTATACACGGTTCCTGTATGGTCACAGAACTGATGACCGTTTGTTTTGTCTTTAAGCTGAATTGATCATTTCAGCATGGTTGCAGAATCCTAACATTTTGTATCGAATCTACCTATCCCAAAAGGTGCAAGGAAAGAGTTATGAGAAGTATATTTGCCGCAGTTCTGCTGCTGGTATCCCTGGGCTCTCTGGCTGAGAGCAAAGTTCACGAGGCTCTGTTGGCGAATGGTCTGAAGGTGCTCGTAAAAGAGGATCACCGTGCCCCCATCGTTGTCTCCCAGGTTTGGTACAAGGTGGGCTCTTCCTATGAGCCGGATGGTATTACTGGCGTGTCACATGTCCTGGAGCACATGATGTTCAAGGGTACTGAAAAATATGCGCCTGGGAAGTTCTCCCGCATCATCTCCGCCAATGGCGGCGAGGATAACGCATTCACCGGGCGTGATTATACCACCTATTACCAGAAACTCGCCAAAGATCGCCTGGAGGTCGCTTTTGAGCTGGAGGCGGACCGTATGCGCAATCTCACTCTGCCGACAGATGAGTTTGTCAAAGAGCTGGAGGTGGTAAAGGAGGAGCGAAGGCTGCGCACCGAGGATAAACCGACTTCGCTGACCTATGAGCAGTTCAATGCTCTGGCGTACCGTGCGCTGCCGTATGCCAACCCAGTGATTGGCTGGATGAACGATCTCGATCACCTGGAGGTGGCAGATCTTCACGCCTGGTATCGCCGCTGGTATGCACCCAACAATGCCACCCTGGTGGTGGTAGGCGATGTAGATCATGAACAGGTGATGCTGTTGGCGAAGCGCTATTTCGGTGATCTGAAGCCGGAAAAAATACCTCAGCTCAAACCGTTGCGGGAACCTCCCCAGCTGGGTGAAGTCCGTGCGGTGGTACGCACGCCGGCAAAAGAACCCTATCTGATCATGGGGTATAAAACACCGGTGCTGACAACGGCAAAAGAGGCGTGGGAGCCCTACGCGCTGGATATGCTGGCCGCAGTTCTGGATGGCGGCAGTAGTGCTCGTTTTAGCCGCAACCTGATTCGTGGAAGGGAAATTGCCGTATCGGCGGGGGCCAGTTACAGCCCCTTTTCCCGGCTTTCAGGGATGTTGTCGCTGAGCGGTACCCCGGCCAAGGGCCACACGATGGACGAGCTAGAGCAGGGACTGAAAAATGAGATTGAATTGGTTAAGCGCGAACTGGTTGCTGATCAGGAGCTGGCCCGGGTTCGAGCCCGGGTTGTGGCGGAGCAGGTCTATGAGCTGGATTCGGTTTTCTATCAGGCGATGCAGATCGGTATTCTGGAGACGGTGGGCCTCGATTGGCGACTGCTGGACGAATATGTGGAGCAGCTCAAGCAGGTGACGCCGGAACAGGTGCGTGAAGTGGCACGGAAATATCTCGTTGATGATCATTTGACGGTGACTTGGCTGGAACCCCTGCCGATGAAAAAAAGCCAGCGGAAACCAGTGCAGACTTTGGGAGGCCATCATGGATAACCACTTTTCCAATACACATCCATGCGGCGTTATTGAGAATTTATCATTATGACGGTCAAGAGAATGAAATTTATTGGTTTCCCGGTCTTCCTGCTGTTGCTCTTCACTGCATCTGCACTCCAGGCCGGCCCAAAGATTCAGAGCTGGAATACGGCCAATGGAGCCAAAGTGCTGTTTGTGCCTGCAGCTGATTTGCCAATGCTCGATATTCAGGTGGTGTTTGATGCAGGCAGTGCCCGGGATGCAGATAAACCCGGCCTAGCGGTTTTAACCAATGCCTTGCTGACCGATGGGGCGGGTGAATGGAATGCGGATCAGATCGCAGAACGTCTGGAAGCGGTTGGGGCCGAGATGGGTGCGGGCGCTCTGCGCGATATGGCCTGGGTGTCACTGCGGACGCTGACTGAAAAGCGCATTTTGTCCACCTCACTGGAGACACTGGTGGCGACATTGGCATCTCCCCGCTTTGACGAGGGTGATTTGGAGCGCAACCGGCAGGCGATGCAGGCCTCCCTGCGCCGACTTGAGCAGTCGCCAGGGAAGGTGGCGAGCAAGGCATTTTTTGCCACGCTTTACGGTGAACACCCCTATGCCAGTTATCGGGGAGGTACCCAGGCATCATTGGCCGGATTTACCCGTGAAGATGTTGTCGCCTATTTTCAGCGCTACTATGTAGCCCGCAATGCATCTATAGCCATTGTCGGTGCTGTCGATAGAGTTGAAGCGGAGAAGCTGGCAGAGGCGATCACCCGCCGTATGCCTGCTGGTGAGCATGCCCCCGACCTGTCCAGGGTGGCGGACCTTGCAGCACCTACTGATATCCATACGCAGTTTCCCTCTAGTCAGACTCATATTCTGATGGGGCAGGCGGGGGTTTTTCGGGGTGATAAAGACTATTTTACGCTCTATGTGGGCAACCATGTCCTCGGTGGCAGTGGGTTGATCTCTCTGCTCAGTGAAGAGGTGCGGGAGAAGCGGGGTCTCTCTTATAGTGTTTATAGCTATTTTTCACCGATGCGGCGCAAAGGGCCTTTCGTTATAGGGGGGCAGACTCAGAATGCCAAAGCGGTCGAGGCGCTGAGGGTGATGAAAGCAACCCTGAAACGCTATATCGAGCAAGGCCCTACGGAAGATGAGCTGACTGCCTCGAAACAAAATATAACCGGCGGGTTTCCTCTGCGTATCTCCAGCAACAGCAAAATCGTCGGGTATCTGGCCATGCTCGGTTTCTATGATATGCCGCTGGATTATCTGGATACCTTTGTCAGCAGGATTAATGCGGTAACCGGAGAGCAGATTAGAGAGGCGTTTCAACGCCGACTCGATATGGATCGTTTTGTTACTGTTGTGGTGGGCAATGGGCCGACGGCAGAAAAAAACAACTGAACCGACGAGACACCGGGGGCAGGCCAATCAGGTCCGTATCATTGCTGGTGAGCATCGGGGGCGGCGCTTGGAGTTTCCCGACCTGCCCGGCTTAAGGCCCACTTCAGACCGGGTTAAAGAGACCGTTTTTAACTGGTTGCAGCCGCTGTTCCCGGGTGCCGCCTGTCTGGATCTGTTCGCCGGGAGTGGTGCTTTGGGGTTGGAGGCAGCCTCCCGGGGCGCTGGTCGGGTGACCCTGCTGGATATGAGTGCAGTGGCGGTGCAACAACTCCGGTCTCATCAGGCGCTGTTGGGGCTGAAGCAGGTGAGGATCGAGCAGGCGGATGCTCGGAAATGGTTGGAAACTACGGCCGAGCCTTTTGAGGTTGTCTTTCTTGACCCTCCCTTTGCCGATGATCTGCTAACAATTTGCTGTCGTCGGCTGGAGGATAACGGCTGGCTTGAGCCGAATGCCAGAATCTACCTTGAGCGCAACCTTCACGGCCCTGAGCCTTCTTTGCCAGCCAGCTGGGTTCAGCTTAAAGCGAAAAAGGCGGGTGAAGTCGCTTACGCTCTCTATACTCGATAGTCTTTTGATCCGATGATACTTACTTTAACAGCCCAATACCACCCGGGGTGATCGCTTCCCTGGCTTCTGTCCTACGCCGGAATGGATGAGTAGAGTTCCTGAATGGAAATCTCCGCTTAGGCAAGCACCATTCCCTTATAATTCTTTGCGATAGCCCTCAGGTAGTGGTTGAATGCGATATGTCATTTGACATCAGTGTATACGGGACTATCATCCCGCTGCGAATAGTTGGAAGAGCCCCTATGCCTATAGCAATATATCCAGGAACATTTGATCCGATCACCAATGGTCACAGCGACCTTATACAGCGTGCAGCACGTCTGTTCGATAAGGTGGTCGTTGCAATAGCAGTCAGTTCCGTCAAGAATCCGCGTTTTAGTATCGACCAGCGTGTTGATCTGGCCTGTCAGGTTCTGACAGGCGTGGAGAATATTGAAATTCTGGAATTCGACACACTACTGGTGAACTTTACCCGGGAGTGCAAAGCGGACGTGATCCTGCGGGGTTTGAGAGCGGTATCGGATTTCGAGTATGAATTTCAGCTTGCCGGGATGAATCGGCGGCTGGCACCGGAAGTGGAAACGATGTTTCTTACCCCCGCCGAGCAGTTTGCCTATATTTCCTCGAGCCTGGTAAGGGAAATTGCAGCATTGGGTGGAGATGTGTCAGAGTTCGTTCATCCAGTTGTTGCTGGAGCGTTAATAAAGTTGAGTAATGGTTTGTCCTGAAACGGTCGAAGGGATAGGCATTAAGCTGCGCCAGTAATTAATAGTTTAGAATCTGGTAAAAATCAGGAGGGTCTTCGGGTCCTGTATTGGGAGTTGTAAGAGATGGCATTAATTATTACTGAGGAGTGCATCAACTGTGATGTGTGTGAACCTGAATGCCCCAATGGTGCAATCACCATGGGTGATGAGATCTATGAGATCGACCCCGATCTCTGCACTGAGTGTATCGGCCATTATGGCGAGCCACAGTGTGTGGAAGTTTGTCCTGTAGACTGCATTCCAAAGGATCCAGACCATGAAGAGAGCGAAGAGGCGTTAATGGTCAAGTATGAAAAGCTTACTAACGGGTAAAGATGGCAGATCGTAATTTGATCAAAACAGAAAGGGCTCCATTTAGGAGCCTTTCTGTTTTTTGCGCTCTGTTGCTGGTCTGTTTTTCTGCGGTAGTTTCTGCAAATCCAACAAAAACCGCAATCGCCACAGCCCATCCCCTGGCAACGGAGGCGGGCCATGAAATAATTGCTCTTGGGGGTAATGCCTTTGACGCGGCGATTGCCGTTGCGGCGGTGCTGGCTGTGGTTGAACCCTACAGTTCTGGAATCGGTGGTGGCGGTTTCTGGTTGCTCCATCGTGCCAAAGACAGTTTTGAAGTGATGGTGGATGGTCGAGAGCGTGCCCCCCTAGCTGCCCATCGTGATCTCTATCTGGACAACGCTGGTGAAGTGATCCCCGGCCTCTCCATGAACGGCCCTCTCTCTGCCGGTATCCCGGGCGAGCCTGCTGCGCTGGCACATATCGCCAAGGTTTATGGCCGGCTCTCATTAAAGCAAAGCCTTGCTCCGGCAATCAGGATTGTCCGGCAGGGTTTTCTGGTTGACCCCCATTACCAACGCCTTGCCAGATGGCACCTGGAGCAGCTTCAAAAGTGGCCGGCTTCAGTGCATCAGTTTCTGCTTAGCGGTGAAGTTCCTCCTGTGGGGACGATGATTCGGCAACCTGAACTTGCGGAGACATTTAACCGGCTTGCTGAAAAGGGCCAAGCGGGTTTCTATCAAGGTGAGACGGCTGAAAAGCTGTTAGCCGGCGTCCGTGCTGCCGGCGGTATCTGGACCCGTGAGGACCTCTCCCGCTACCAAATAGTGGAGCGGACGCCGGTTAAGGGCACTTACAAGGGGATGAAAATCACCAGCGCCGCGTTACCCTCTTCTGGCGGCATCGTGCTGGTAACCATGCTTAACATTCTTTCGGGGTTTGATTTGGGAGCCGTGCCTTCCGTGACCCGGAAGCATCTGTTAGTTGAGGCGATGCGGCGCGCTTACCGGGATCGCGCAGAGTACCTTGGAGACCCGGATTTTGTCGATATCCCTACCGAACGTCTGATCAGCACAAACTATGCAGCGGGACTTGCCAGAGATATTCAACTGGATGTGGCAACTCCCAGCCGACTTCAATACAATCCCTCCTCTCAGGGCGAAGGGAGGGATACCACCCACTATTCCATAATCGATGCTGAAGGGAATCGTGTTTCGGCTACCATGAGTATCAATTATCCCTTCGGGTCCTGCTTTGTACCGCCAGGCACCGGTGTGCTGCTGAACGATGAGATGGATGATTTTTCTGCCCGGCCGGGTGTGCCCAATGTCTATGGTCTGATCGGTGGCGAGGCAAATGCGATTGCACCGGGCAAACGCATGCTGTCGAGTATGACACCGACCTTTGTCGAGACTGAACAGGGCGTGGCGGTTATCGGTACACCGGGAGGGAGTCGGATCATCACCATGTTGCTCCATGGGATCTTAGAGCTGGCCGATAGCAAGGGTGTCGATGCCTGGGTGATAAAACCGCGCTTTCATCACCAGTTTCTACCGGACCAAATACAGTTTGAGCCTGATGCGCTGACCCAGGAGGAACAGGAAACACTGAAATCCATGGGTCATGAATTGAAGCCCCTGGAGCGTGGTTATGGAAATATGCAGGCCGTTTTTTGGCATCGGGGGAACGGTGAACTCTCCGCGGCAAGTGACCCGCGGGGTATAGGGTCGGCTAGTGTGCGTTAGTGCTTGACCAGCTCGTGTGGTGGAGGCTATAGCGAATCCAGTCCCAAGATGTTGTGAATAAATCCCTGTAAACCTGACGACAGCATTCCTGCTGCCGACACTTCTGGAACTGGACTCGCTATACGCTCTCATAAACCTTTGTAGGGTGTTGCCTAATGATATGCATAATGGCAACTTTCTGAGAGATAACTGGCTCATTTCGTTTAATGGGCCCTGTTCCACTGATAGGGTCATCCAAATTGCTCAAAGAACATCAGGAGGAAAACAATGCAATTCAGTCCATGTAAAGGCGGTGATTTCTGTCCTGAACAAGGCACTCACTGCTGCGGTTGCGGGCGTAGTCACGAAGAGATTGCGCAGACACGCAATTTTATGGCCTCTCTGGTGAAGTTCACCATGTATATTGGGAGGGTATGTGAATGTTGAAAAGCCCCCCGTTTTGTTGGTAAAAAGGCGACAAAAAAAGCGCGCATGGTTCAGAGCTGGCGATGCCAGCTCAGGACATTCGGTATTCCAATCCGGTAGATGCAAGAAAGGTTCTATTTCTGGCACTGCCCGCAGTAGAAACTGGAACGTTGCCCTATGCGGCGTTGTTTGATCGGGTTGCCGCAGTTGGGGCAGGGTGCCCCATCTTTTCCGTAGAGCTTGAGCTCCTGGGCAAAGTAGCCGGGGTTGCCATTTTCACGTTGAAAATCACGTAGTGTTGTGCCCCCCTTTTCTATGGCTGCAGCGAGGATCTTTTTGGTCCGCTCTGCCAGACGAATGTAGCGGGCCGCCGAGATCCGGTTACAGGGGCGTGCCGGGTGGATGCCGGCCATGAAAAGCGCCTCGTTGGCATAAATATTACCTACCCCGACAACTACCTTACCGTCCATGATGAGGTTTTTTACTGCCGTGCGGCGTTGCTGTGCGTGCTGATGGAGATGCGTGCCATCAAAGTTATCACTGAGCGGTTCAGGGCCGAGATGGCAAATCAGTTTGTGCTCTTCAATGGGTTCCCTGGTCCAGAGCATGGCACCGAAGCGTCTCGGGTCGCGTAGCCTCAGGCAGCAGTCATCAAACAGTAGGTCGAAATGGTCGTGCGCCCCGGGCGGTGTTCCCGGTGGCAGGATGCGCAGGCTGCCCGACATGCCCAAGTGCAGCAGCAGGGTGCCATTGTCTGTCTGGAGAAGGAGGTATTTTCCCCGGCGCCCCACATCAAGAATCTGCTTGAATTGTAGCTGGGATTTTAAATTTGACGGGATAGGCCAGCGCAGTTTCGGTTGCCGGATAATGATATCTTCAACCCGCTTACCAAGGATATGGGGTGCGATGCCGCGACGTGTGGTCTCTACTTCGGGTAGCTCCGGCATCTAGTTGGCTTCCGGCATTTGCAACAGCTGTGCAGCTGATGGAACATGGAAGGCAAGCTCCAGATCATGCCGCACCAGCAGGATACCCTTTTTTTGTTTTTCGATACCGAGGATGAGCGGTGTCGCATTGTCTTCCAGAAAAATTTCAATCTGCTCTGATGGATTTTCTCCAGAGAATTTGTCCACTTTGGACGCCAGCGCCATTTTCCACTGGTCTATTTTCTTTACCAGCTGATCTGTGGAGATGCCGGGGACCGGTGGTTCCAGTTTCCACCGACGATCGTCAGTACGAAAGAGTCGCCACTGGGATGTTTTTATTACGCTTATTTTCCCCTTTTCGTTGACCAGCCGACGGCTGACGAACGCCTCTGCCCGGGCAAGAATATGGTGCGGGAAACGGTCTTCCGTAAGGTGCAGGGTAGTGCCGATTTGCAGGTAGCGGCGGTGGTTGTACGGGTGGGTCCCGCCAAAATTCATAGTGGTGTCGTTGAACTGTATTTCGGCCTGAGGCCTGGCCAAGCCAAAGGCTTCAAGATCGCCCTGGGGGAGTGAAAACTGTTCCAAACTGGCCGTCGAGACCAGTGCCAACAGCCTGTCGATTCTGGGCGTGTTTGCTTCTGTCCGATAGGGGGTGGTCATCAGCCAATCGCCCACCTGCCGCTTGAGAATGAATTCGGGGCCATTGCCGTTACTGATCCGGATATAGGTTATGGCTTCCCGATTCAGGCTGGTCAGCGTTTGAAATTGTTCACTCTGCTGTTCATCCGGCGTAAGCCATATCACAATGCCAAGCAGGACCACCAGTAGCAGCAGGGCGAGATTGATTATTCCGGGTTTTCTCATCGGCTAAGCGCTCACAGTCTGCGGCGGCGCCATCCGATCACCTGTCCGGTGACAATGAACAGGAGTGGCAACACAATCAGAAAGCCCAGGCCGATAATGGCGCCGATTGTTGGGGAGAGTGTGATGTTCAGGTCAGATGCCGTCTTTGCCGGGATGTCGAGCAGGCCATCATCTCCTGTCAGCCAGCGTACCAGGTTGAGTCCCAGATTGAGATTACCTGCATTTCCCAGGTAGGCATTGGAGAGGAAATCGCCATCGCCGATGACCAGCAGGCGCTGTTCTCTTGCTTTGCCGGGCCGGGTGAAGGCGTAGCCGATGGTGAGTGGTCCGGCTTTTTCTCCCTGTTCAGGGTTGCGTGTAACCTCTCCCTGAATCGAGCCGGTTTCGTTCCAGCTGCGCTGGAGGGTATTTAGCAGGGGTGTTGCCTGCCAGCTGTTTTTTTCCGTTACCTCTAATGCCGCTGTGTAGGGGTAGAGTGTGATGAGTTGAAATTTTGCCGTGGCCGGATGGCCGGGATAACGGGGGACCAGTGCGATGGCGGGGTTGTCCAATCCAAGGTCTGCGCCATTGGCATCCACTATGGTGCCTGGTAACAGGGTCAGACCGAGGTTGTCTGCCAATCCTTGCAGCCCGTTGCGTTCTCCGGGGTCTGTCAGCCAGAGCAGGTTGCCGCCGTTTTCAAGATAGGTGAGTAACAGTTCCAACTCTCCCGGCAGGTAGTCGGTCTGCGGGCCGGCAATAACCACTAGGTTTGTGTTGTCGGGCAGCTGCTGGCTCTCGGTGAGATTCAGCATCCGGGTTTGATAGCCTTTTTGCCTGAGCTCATCCCCAAATGTTCCCAGGTCATGATTGGACCGTCCGGAGAGTTGTCTCTCGCCATGGCCCTCTATGGCTACAATCCATCGTTCCCCCCGTTTGATCAGGCGTTGGATCGCATTGCTGATGCTCTCTTCATCCAGAGAGCGTAGATTTTCGCTGCGTCCCTGATACTCCAGGCGCAGTTCACCGGAAACCCGGATGCCAAGTTCGCGGGTCAAATCCGGTCGCAGAGAGGGGTTGATGAAATCGAGCTGGATAGTCGGTTGGAACCGTTGGTAGCGCTCCACTATCTCTCTTATGCGACGGCGTAATTCCGGGTTTTCCGGGGCGAATGAGGTGATTTTGAGTGGTGCCTCCAGCCGCGTCAGGAGCAGTTGACTGGCAGGTGTCAAACTGTTGCGTCCGGTGTCGCTCCAGTCCCAGGTCACACTGTAGCGCTGGCTCAGCCAGCCCACCATGGCGATCAACAGAGCGATCAGCAGATAGAAGGTGATGCCTTCCAGTTTTGCTTTAACCCGGTTTCGGTGCCGTTGCGTCATCTGCTCAACCCCGGGTACGACGGCTTTCCAACCGATGGGTGGCCAGAATCAGGCAGGTGATGATCAGCACCAGATAGTAGATGATGTCGCCGCTGTGAATCAGGCCATTGAGCATAGGGCGAAAGTGACTGTTGAGTGAAAGCCAGTCAAAGAGCCTGCTTTCCTCGCCGGTTCCCGCCAGGTTGATGATCCAGAGAAACAGCAGCAGGCCATAGCAGCCAATGGCTGCGGTAGCCGGCTGGCTGGTCAGGCTAGATATCAGCAAGCCAATGGCAGCAAAACTGGCAAGCAACAGGCCTAGCCCTAACAGAGCGGCGGCCAGTCGGCCCATATCCAGCGTGCCGCCCATCAGCAGTGACAGAGGCATCAGGGCGATCAGCAGCAGCATAATGCCAAAGATCACCAGTAGCGCCAGGTATTTTCCAACAACAATCCGGCTCATGGATATAGGGGCGGCGAACAGCAGGTTTATGGTGCCACTGAGATACTCTTCGCTGAGCAGACGCATGCTCAGAAGAGGGGTCATCAACATCATAATAACGGCTGCTGAGTCGAGTGTCGGCGCTACCACCAGATCGGTAACACTGGGTGTTGTCTGCAGATTGATAAGTTGAGGTTGCAGCTGCAAGAATTGATCGAGCTGAATCAGGAACAGCCAGGCCAATATAAACAGCATTGTCCCGATCAGGCTCCAGGCCAGCGGGGAGAGGAATAGGCTACGCAATTCACGTCCTGCGATCACCAGCATTATTCGGTCTCCATGCTGGTCAACTGGGTGAATATCTGTTCAAGGTTCTGCTTTTCAGGGGTGAGTTCCAGCAGATGCCAGCCGTTTCGAACGGCTCTTTCAGCAATAATGGCCGGGTCGGCATTGGTTGCCAGCTCCAGTCTGAAGCGCTTTTCATCCAGTTTTTCTGCCAGAGTGACGCCCGGCAGATCAGCGAGTTCATCGATTTCCGGAGGTTCACCTAGCACAATCACCAACTGCTCAGCCTTGTCTGTTATCGATTGAAGCGGCTCCGAGAAGACCAGCTTTCCCCGGCTCAGTATCTGTACCCGGTCACACACCTCCTGTACTTCGGGCAGGATGTGAGTGGAGAGAATGATGCCGCACCGTTCTGCCAGCTCCCGTATCAGGGCACGAATCTCCTGGATCTGGTTTGGGTCTAGTCCGCTGGTCGGTTCATCGAGAATAATCACTTTGGGATGGTGAATAATTGCCTGGGCTATCCCCACACGTTGCTGATAGCCTTTGGAGAGGTTTGCGATAAGTCGACGGCCGGATTCGGTGAGGCCGCACTGCTGTTTTACCTCCTCGACAGTCTGTGTCAGCTGTGTTTTTTCGATATTGTGTAACCGGGCACAGAAGCTCAGGTATTCGTTTACGGTCATATCCTGATAGAGCGGTGGATGCTCGGGAAGATAACCGAGATGTACTTTTGCCGCCAGGGGATCAGCCAAAAGATCGATGCCATTGAGCAGCACTTGACCGCTACTGGGTGCAAGAGCGCCGCTGAGGATGCGCATGGTGGTTGATTTTCCGGCGCCATTGGGACCGAGAAACCCCAGTACTTCGCCTGGGTAGAGCTGGAAGCTGATGTTGCCGACGGCGCAGAAATCGCCATAAAAGCGGGATAGGTTCTGTATGTTGATCAGCGGTTCCATCAGGCAGGAAAGTTACAGGAGATGGTGTAGGTATTGCAACTGATATATGAAGGGTCAGGGCAGTGTCAGTAGGTGTGGTTACAGATCTTAGCTATCAGGTCTGCTGACCTCTCTTCATCCAGCTGCTCCATGAGCTGTTGTGTTTGACGGGTCAGTTCGCTGCAATCGAGGGTCTGTAGACGGCGTTTGATCTCCAGCAGGGAGCCAGACTGCATACTAAATTCCCGCAGCCCCATACCGAGCAGCAGAGGCAGGTAGTGGGGGTCGCCCGCCATTTCGCCACACATGCCGACCGGAATGTTTGCACGGTTGCCGGCATCGATCACCACTTGGATCAGGCGAAGTATCGAAAGGTGCAGTGGGTTATAAAGGTAGTTGACCTCATCATCGATGCGGTCTACCGCGAGGGTATGTTGAATCAGATCATTGGTGCCGATGGGGAGGAAGTCGAGTTCTCTAGCAAAGGCATCTGCGGAGAGGGCGGCTGGTGCTTCGATCATGCCGCCAACGGGCATTTCAGGAGTGAAGGCAAGGCCATAGCCTGAGTGAATCCATCGCCTCTCCAAGCATCGCTTTTAGCTTTTTCACCTCTTGCAGATTAATCAGCATGGGGATCATCAAGCGGATCGGGCCATGGGCAGAGGCCCGCAGAATGGCTTGCAACTGAGGCTGAAACAGTCCGGGTTCTTTGAAGCAGAGGCGGATTGCGCGTAGACCAAGCGCCGGGTTGCAGGTGAGTGTCTCCTCGGATAGTCCACCATCCACCTGTTTATCAGCACCCAGATCCAGGGTGCGAATGGTGATGGGGATTCCTTCCAGTCCTTCGACCACTTGCCTGTAGGCCTGGTAGTGCTCCTCTTCGTCGGGTATCCGTTGCCGGCTCATGTAGAGGAATTCGGTGCGGTAGAGTTTTACTGCATCGGCTTTAAGTGAGTGTGTGCTCTCTATATCCTCGGGCAGTTCGATGTTCGCCATCGACGATCAGGTATTCACCATGCCGGTCACCGCTATTGCTATCATCCAGGTTCAGCAGGACTTCCTAGATCTGGTTGACTACATGGTCTACGTCATCTTTTCGGGTGCGCAGATAGGGGGCTTCCATGGTACCGAACACTTGGACCAGCGCATCCTGCTGTAGCTGCATGGCCCACTCCGCAGCACAGTTGCCATTTCTGTGTTCAACTTTGGTTCAGTCAGCGCTACGTCATCCAGCATCGGCAGATGGGTGTCGATAAAGACAATGATGCCCGATCGGGTATTGTCAGGGATCTTTTTCCGTACTGTTTTCAGTTGGCGCTTTGCGCCACTGGCGGCCTGGCGGAAGCGATCCACTTCATTGGAAATTTCATCGCGACTGAAGAACCGAGGGGCATTTCAGTTCGGCCGCGCTGCAGCCGGTGGGCTTGTCCTATGGCGATGCCCCGGGTGATGCCTATGCCGGTACAGGCCAGGCCGTATTTTTCCTGCAATGGATTATCATGGTGTTCAGCCATCATAGGCAGATGTTATCTCTTCAGCGTGATTTATACACAATGAGGGCGATGCATCGGGTTTGTGAACAGCAGGGGGACTATTCGCCTTCCCCAAAATAGTCTCTGACCAGTTCATCAAGTGCTTCAACCGCCTCATTCTCTTCATTGCCATCGGCGATCAACGTCAAGGTGGTTCCCTGACTTGCCGCCAGCATCATTACACCCATGATGCTTTTTCCATTCACTTTCTGGCTATTGTTGACAATATCTATGTTACAGGTGAACCGACTGGCTGTGGTGACAAACTTTGCGGCGGCCCGGGCGTGCAGGCCAAGCTTATTGATAATGTTTAGTTCTCTGCTGATCATGGTAGTTCACGGTGGCGGATCTGAATCTGTCTGCTCTGCTCCTGAAAGTGAGCTGCCAGCTGTTCCGCTAAATAGACCGAGCGGTGCTGACCCCCGGTACAGCCAATGGCAATGGTCAGGTAGTTGCGTCTATCGGCCTCGAAACAGGGAATCCAGTTTTCCAGAAAACTGATAATATCTTCCTTTAGTTGTGTAACCCAATCATATCCCTCAAGAAACTCTGCAACGGCGCCATCTTTCCCCGTCAATGGGCGGAGTGACTGTTGCCAGTGCGGATTTGGCAGGCAACGCACATCATAGACAAAATATGCATCTCTTGGCACGGCGTGCTTGAAGCCAAACGACTCGAACAGCAGTGACAGCTCTTGTTTAGTGCTGTCACTGATTCGGGAACTGATGATCTGCCGCAATTCATGGCGGTTGGTGTGGATGGTATCGATATGCAGATCGGCAGCGTTGAGGAGGGGCGCGAGCAGTTTACGCTCCTGGGGAATAGCTTCCGCCAAAGGGTGCTCTTCACCCGAGAGGGGGTGTCGGCGCCGGGTTTCACTGAAACGCTTGATCAGGGTCTCATCCTGGGCTTCAAAAAAGATGATTTCGTAACTGATTCCCTGCTCTTTCAGTGTCTGCAGCAGCGTTGAAATAGAATCCAGTTTTGCTGTGGGGTTCCTGGCATCGATGCCGACTGCAGTGAGCTGAAAGCGTTCGTTGTTACTCTTGGTGAGTCCCTCAGCCAGACTGGAAAGCATGAATGTAGGCAGATTATCGATGCAGTAATAGCCAAAATCTTCCAGTGCGTTCAGGGCTACACTTTTCCTCGAGCCGGAGAGCTCGTTAGTGATGACCAGTTTCATATGGTTTCCGATTTTTTGTCAATAGCCGCCTGTTGGCGTGCAATAAAGTTATCCGCGGATATCAGAGCCGCTAAGATGCAACATATGCTGGCGGGCCGCTGTCTCCTCCACCAGTACGGCCATTTCGTGGTCAGGTGCTATCGGGAGGGTGACCTCCGTTATCTCTCCAATCCCAGCAGCAGTCGAGTGGCGTGGCTGCTGCGAAGGCGGTCGATCTTTTTCAACTCCTGGGATGACATCTGCTTCAGGTTGATGATTAGTTGCAGGTATTTGTGTTGTTTGGTGGCGGCATCGTCAAACATCGCCCTGATATTGATAATCCCAAGTCCTTCGACTTCAAGGAAATCTGATAAAACAACAGGGCATGTACCATTAATAATATCGGGCGCTATGCAGGTAAATTCAGGTGCGTTGCCGGCAATCAGACTGTGACCCCGTGAGATCAGCTCCAGCGCCAGCTCACTTTTGCCGATGGCAGCACCTCTAGTGAGCAGCACGCCAATACCGTAAACCTCGATAAAGACACCATGCTCGGTGGTATGCTCTGCCATGGCGTTTGTCGGTAGTGGGGCAGATCATTGATCAGGCGGTGGTCTGACAGGGATGAGCGGGGCAGCGGTGTTTCAATCGATTCAGCCTGATCGATAAAGACGCTGCCCACTTCAATGCCATCAGCCAGTAATATCGCAGTGGGCTGGGCATCGAACAGTTTATGGGTAATGTCGATATAGAAATTTTCCTCCAACCCTATGAAGTAGACCAGTTCGGCGTGGCCGATCACCTGGATGCAGTTTAGTGTCCCAGCCAAGTTCTGACTAGCTGCCCCGGGGAACTCCCCCTTCAGTTTGCGTCCTGAGTCGGAGCGTCCGGCGATCCACTTAAGTCCCAGTTTTTCGCGCAGGGCATCGTAGAGGTCGCGAAGGGTAACGGGCGGTCTCATCCGTGTTTACTGCTTGAGGAATGTCTTGAGTAGTGATTCGTCGCTTTCCGCGCTCCTCAGTTGGTTGCAAAAAATCTTGTCACTGAGCAGGGATGCAAGGGTTGCCAGTAACTGAAGATGCTTCTGGGTCGCCTCTTCAGGGACCAACAGGGCAAACACCAAATCTACCGGCTGTTGGTCAATGGCATCGAAGTCGGCGGCTATCTCCAGCTGCAGAAATGCGCCACAAGCCTGTTCGACTCCCGGCATCCGGGCGTGGGGTAGGGCAATGCCCTGCCCTAATCCGGTACTACCAAGGCGTTCCCGTTCAAGGAGCTTGTCGAATACCATATCCTGAGTCAGGTCAGGTACCGCCGAAGCGAGTAGCCGACCGACCTTTTCCAGTATGTGTTTTTTGCTGCGTGCACTGTTGCTGCAGCTGACACGTTCGATGTTTAAGAAATCTGCGGGAAACATAAATGGAGCCTTGTTAATCAATTTTCAGCGGGTTCGAGTCCTTTTATTCCGGCCCCATTGCGATGGTTGGTATGTTTCTCTTTGTGTTTTTTCACCTGACGGTCCAGTTTGTCTACCAGACCATCGATTGCTGCATACATATTCTCTTCCACACAATCGGCGAAGACGTCGGCACCATTGACATGCAGAGTGGCTTCAGCTTTCTGACGGAGTTTCTCTACACTGAGAATGACGTGGACATTGGTCACATGATCAAAGTGGCGTTCAAGACGCTCGAACTTGGTATCTACATAGCCGCGGAGGGCTTCGGTGATATCCACATGATGGCCAGTGAGACTGATTTGCATAACTTGCTCCTTCTTAAGTGAGACGTTTCCGCTCATTGGATGGTGGTATTGCCATCGACTCGCGGTATTTCGCTATTGTCCGCCGGGCGACCTTGATGCCCTGATCTGCGAATATTCCCGCTAATTTGTTATCGCTAAGAGGTTTAGTGGGTTTCTCTGCAGCAACCAATTTCTTGATCAGGGCGCGAATCGCCGTGGCGGAGCATTCTCCACCTCCTGCCGTGCTGACGTGGCTGGAGAAGAAATATTTGAATTCGAGGGTGCCCCGAGGTGTGTGCATGTATTTTTGTGTTGTGACCCGGGAGATGGTTGATTCGTGCATCTCAAGGGCTTCAGCTATATCCCGCAGTACCAGGGGGCGCATGGCTTGGTCACCATGCTCAAAATATCCGCGCTGGAATTCAACGATTTTAGTAGCGACTTTGAGCAGGGTTTCGTTGCGGCTGACTAGGCTTTTGATAAACCAGCGTGCCTCCTGTAGGTGGTTTCTCAGATAGTTGTTATCGTCACTGTTGTCTGCCCGGCGGATCAGTCTGGAGTATTCTGAGTTGACTCGGAGTTTGGGGGTGGATTCTGTATTGAGGTTCACATGCCAGACACCATTGTGCCTCGTCACAAAGACATCAGGGGCGACGTACTGGGCTTCGGTTTCCGATACTAAGGTTCCCGGACGAGGGGCGAGGGAGCGGATGAGTCCGTTGATGGCGCTCAATGCTTCGTCGCTGACCTTCAGCTTACGTTTTATTTGGTTATGATCCTGCCGAGCCAGCAGGTCAAAATGATTTCTGACCAGGATGATTGCCTGCTGCAGACAGGGGTGCTCTTCTTGGTATTGGGCCAGCTGAATCAGCAGGCACTCCCTGAGGTCCCTGGCTGCCATCCCCGGTGGGTCAAACTGTTGGATTCGATGCAACACAACTTCAACTTCTTCAATGTCTGTCTCTTCATCTGAATCTGCCAGATTATCCAGAATCTCGTCCAAGCCCACGGAGAGATAGCCATCTTCATTTACACTATCGATAATGGCAACGGCGATAGCGTGGTCTATAGTGCTAAAAGGGGTAAGGTTGAGCTGCCAAGTCAGGTAGTCGTAAAGGGTTCTTGCTTCATGCTGCTGGGACAAATAGTCCGAATCCGCGCTCTCTTTTGCGGCACTGCCGGAGGCCGGGGGCAGGGTGCTGTCATAAATGTCGTCCCAGCCGCTGTCCACCGGCAGCTCTTCAGGTATGGTGCTGGCCTCAGCACTAATCTCCCGTTCATTGTTGGCATCGTTGGTAATGGTAGATGACTCTTCATGGGTAGCCGATTTCTGCTCACTAACCGGGTTCTGCGGTTCTGAGCTGTTTACCTCTTCCCAAGCAATCTCCTCCTCTTCGAGCTCCAGCATCAAATTGGAATCGAGTGCCTCCTGGATCTCCTGTTTGAGATCGAGCGTAGAGAGCTGCAGCAGACGAATGGCCTGCTGTAGCTGCGGCGTCATTGTAAGGTGTTGCCCGAGGCGAAGCTGGAGCGTTTGCTTCATTCAGAGTACTAAAATTTGGTACGCTAATTGTGTGTTTTTTTGCATAATTTCATTGTAGCTCAAAAAAGTGATCTGACATAAAAGCCTCTTTTCTGTTTTCTTGCTTTGGGTTAATGAATTGACAAGGGAAGGGGTTGCATCTTTATCATAAACTGAACTCCTCACCAAGATAGACAGAGCGAACATCCTGGTTGGCCAGGATTTTGTCCGGCTTCCCTTCGGTGAGAACCCTTCCTTCGTTGATAATATAGGCACGCTGGCAGATATCCAGGGTCTCGCGTACATTGTGATCGGTGATCAAAACGCCGATGTTCCTTGCTGACAGCTCCTTAATGATATTCTGAATGTCTTTAACCGAAATAGGGTCGATGCCAGCAAATGGCTCATCCAGCAGGATGAAACGGGGTTCGACGGCCAGTGAGCGGGCTATTTCCAGTCTGCGCCGCTCTCCGCCAGAGAGGCTCATGGCGAGATTTTCCCGCAGGCGAGTGAGGCTGAAGTCGAGCAAAAGTGCTTCACATGCCTCTATCTGCTGTTCCCGGTTGAGATCTTTTCTGGTCTCAAGAATTGCCAAAATGTTATTTTTTACACTCAGTTTGCGAAATACCGAGGGTTCCTGAGCCAGATATCCCAATCCCAGGCGTGCACGAGCATGCATGGGAAGGGTGGTGATATCGTGGCCGTCGATGGTAATGCTTCCTCCTTCCGGGGGAATAAGCCCTGCAATCATATAAAAACAGGTGGTTTTTCCTGCGCCATTGGGACCTAGCAGGCCAACGATCTCGCCGCTGGAAAGCTCCAGTGAAATTCCATCAACCACGGTCCGTTTGCGGTAGTGCTTGGTCAGTTTGGATGCTGCTAGAACAGTCATTTTTTGCTGCTTTTTCCGCCGATTGTGACGTGCACACGCTTGCCCTTGGCGCTGGCGCCGGCTTTGACAATCGCCTTGGCCCGGTCATAGGTGATACGGTCGCTTTTGAAGGTGTCTTTTCCCTGAACAAGAATCGCCTTGCCGATCATATGGATAATTTCACTGTCGACGCTGTATTCAACCTTGCTGGAGCGGCCCTTTACCATCCCTTTGTTGCCATCCGTTTTCTGCTGGAAAGTGACCGGTCTTCCTACGGCGACTATGTGGTCTGAGCGGTTCTGTTTCTGGGTAACGACGATTTTGGCAGCGTTAAGGCGTATTGAACCCTGGGTGAGTTCTACATGCCCCTTGTAGATACTGATGCCCTTGCGATCGTCGATATCCACGCTTTCAGCTTCTATGTAAGTGGCCTGATCTTTATCCGTTTGCAAGGCTGAAGCCAGGGGTGGAAGGCTCAACAACAGAGCGATAGCGAGCCGACGGTAGGCTTTACAGTTTTCCTTCATAGTATCCTCTTACGTTCGCAAGTAGTTTGATGCGTACAGGCTTGCTGTACCAGATCCGAATTCCTTTTGCGTCCAAGCGGTTATTTTCGCTGTGCATATGGACTTTAGCATCACTCTCCAGGTAATTATCCCTGGGTTGAACCCGAAGGTCACGTGTGACGATATGAGTGGGGCGTATGCCTGGGGCTGCACTGCGATCTATATTGACAACACCCTGTAACAGCCATACCTCGCCATCGCTGGATATCCATCCCGTCTCTGAACGAACTCTCCATGGGGGACGAGCCTCATCGTATAGGGTTAGTCGCGGCTGTTTCAGTTCTGTGCTGTCGTCATCGGGGTAGTGGGTCATACGCTGTGCCACCAGTTTCTGCTCTGGTTTTCCGGTTGTGTCCATCTTGACCCCAGTAAACCCCTCCAGGAAGTAATCCGGCGTGTGTTCACCGGCCTGATCGTCAGGCTTTTTACTGCCGGTGCTTTCCGCCAGCCACCAACTGGTTCCAGCCAGCATCAGAAGTACACTTCCTATAATGAGGTCTTTTCTCTCCATCAGACGGTTTGTCCAATTAGTGGGTAGTTCACTGGAGATATTGCTCCGTCATGCGCTTCAGGTTGCCTTGGGCCTCCATTAGCAGCTCGCAAGCCTCCCGGGCAGCACCCTGCCCCCCAGCCGATGGGGTGTGCCAGTGGGCGTGCTGTTTAACCATATGATGAGCATCCTGAACAGCGATGGCAAGTCCGGTCTTGCACATGACCGGCAGGTCCACCACATCATCACCAACATAGGCGATCTGCTCATTTTTTAGCTTCAGCTTGGCCTTCAGCTCTCCGAAAGCCGGTAGCTTGTCGTGTTTTCCCTGGTAAACATGCTGGATGCCCAGGCTCTTCATTCTCATCTCTACGATATTTGAGTTGCGGCCGGTAATAATGCCGATTTCCACGCCGCTTTCACGCAGCATCTTCATGCCGTGCCCATCTTTTGAGTTGAACGCTTTGTACTCCTGGCCGTCATCTCCAAGATAGAGCCTGCCATCGGTGAGTACCCCGTCAACATCGAAAATGATCAGCCGGATTTGTGCGGCTTTTTCCATTATGTCCTGCATGGAGATCTCCTTAAAATTGACTGCTTGCCCCGCAACTTATCAACAACACTATGCAGATGCTTTTTATACCACACCTGCTCTTAACAGGTGGTGCATATTGAGTGCCCCGACCAAGCGCTGATCGCTATCGACAACAAGTAATGCATTGATTTTGTTTTCCTCCATGATCTGGAGTCCTTCCGCAGCCAGCAGTTCTGCATTGGCAGTTTTGCAGCCGTGCGTCATGACATCGGCTACTTTGCATTTGTGGATGTTTAGCTCCCGGTCCAAGGTGCGGCGCAGATCGCCGTCTGTATAGATACCTGTGAGCCGCCGCTGCTGATTCACCACGGCAGTCATGCCGAGGCCTTTGTTGGTCATCTCCACCAGGGCATCAGTTAGCCAGGCCTCTTCGCTAATGACTGGAATCTGATCGCCGGAGATCATGATGTCGCTGATGTGTAATAGCAGGCGGCGACCGAGGCTGCCACCGGGATGGGAGCGGGCAAAATCCAGTTCAGTGAATCCTCTGGCCTCCAGCAGGGCGATGGCGAGAGCATCACCCATTGCCAGGGCCGCCGTCGTGCTGGAAGTGGGCGTCAGGTTTAGCGGGCAAGCTTCCTGTTCCACGCTCACGTCGATGTGGACATCCGCTTCCCGGGCCAGGTTGGAGTTGGGTTTACCCGTCATGGCAATCAGCGGTATGCCTTGGCGTTTTATGATTGGCAGAATAGTTAGCAGTTCCGCAGTTTCGCCGGAGTTGGAGAGTGCAAGTACAACATCCTTATCTGTGATCATCCCCAGGTCGCCGTGGCTTGCTTCGCCGGGATGAACAAAGAATGCGGGGCTGCCTGTGCTGGCCAGAGTAGCGGAAATCTTGCTGCCGATATGGCCTGATTTGCCCATGCCAATGACCACAATGCGGCCTTCACACGCCAGCATATGGCCGCAAGCTTGGGCAAAGTCACCATTGATTCTGCTGCCAAGAGCCTTGATCGCTGCCGCCTCATTATTGATGACGGCAAGCCCCAGGGCCTGTAGTTTTTCAGCTTCTGCTGCTGAGGGCATGGTTTGTTTTTTCATACGTGGGGGTCGTTGGAAATAGTGTATTGGGCCGTTGGTTCCGGAGTGGTTTTGTCCTGGCTGTTTAAGAACAGCGCGGTTTGATAACCAATAAAGGCAAGCAGTAACAGGGTGCCCTCAAATCGGTTGATCCTGCCTGGGCCTTTGAATCCGTATCCCATGATATACATTGCCAGGGTGAGAGCGATCATCACGGGCATATCCCGGGTCAGTGCCAATGGGTCAAAACTGCCAGGTGCAATCAGTCCTGGTACTGCCAGCACTGCCAGCAGATTGTACATGTTGGAGCCGATGATGTTGCCGATGGCAATGTCGTGCTCATTTTTCAGTGCGCTGATGATGCTGGCGGCAAGCTCCGGAAGACTGGTTCCGAGAGCTATAATGGTCAACCCGATAACTAGATCGCTGATACCGAAAGTGGTGGCTATATTGACGGCACCCCAGGTCAGAAGCTTGGAGCTTACCAGCAGGACTATTAGACCCAGAAAGAGATTGAGCAGGGCCTTGCGGGTAGGCATGGTTTCCGGCATTTCGGTTTTGAACTCTGACTCTAGAGGGTCAGAGTTCCGGTCTCTTACTGCGATGCGGACCATGCCGTAAATAATGGTGGCCAGACCAATCAGCAAAATGCCTCCGTCAATCCGGCTGAGTGCGCCATCGAGCATCAGCAGCAGGGTGATTAGGCAGACCGCCAACAGCATGGGATACTCCCGCTTCAGGGTGTCAGAATGAACGCTTAGCGGGGCAACCAGTGCGGTAATGCCAAGAATCAGGCCGACATTGGCGATATTCGATCCCAATGCGTTACCGATAGCCAAGCCCGGATTGCCCTGGAAGGATGCCATGGCAGAGACCAGTATCTCAGGTGCGGAGGTTCCCAAGCCTACAATCGTAAGTCCGATCAACATAGGGGAGATGCCCAGGTTGCTGGCAACCGCAGAAGCGCCGGTAACGAAACGGTCAGCACCCCATATCAATAGGGTGAATCCGGTGAGAATGGCGGCAATGTCCAATAGCATAAGGATAAAAGGGGGTTGTTGTTTATGATAATTTAACGGCGAGACATTGTTTCAGACCCGGGCTGGATTGTCCAAAAATCTTGAACAATCAGCGTGCCCAGTTGCGCGTTGTGCCACATTGGCCGTAGCGGTTTGCGGTGACCAGTTTTCCCTATTTGACAGCAAATGGGGTTTTGTTTCACCAGCTTCCATTTATGATGGCCATGCCGGCGCAGTGTATTGCTCTTAATGGTGTTGGCTAAGCCGATTCTTTTGAAGGGGAGAACGTCAGTCAATGAGGATGCAGGCTCTAGTCGATGAAGAACTGTTGCTTAAGCTGTGCTTTAATCGGACGTTCCATGCCTGCAGGCGTCACCTCCAGGGTGAAGTCCAGGGTTTCACCGTCGACAATAGTGAACTCGCCAACGTAATAAATAGCCTTTCCTTCACGGATTTCACGCAGGTCGATGGCCTGAATTCTGCCTACTAGGTCTCTGGTTTTGGCCTTGATATTTGCGGTCACCGCTTCTCCGGTTGTACCGGAGATATCTTTAATCACGCTGACATTCAGCAGGCCACGGTATTTGCTGCGGATGATTTTGTAATTGCTGGCGATCTCCGGGGTTAGTATGGTGCTGGGAAAGGCGTTATGGTGAATCGTATAGTCAGGGACATGAGTGCTGTTTTCCGCAGTGGCGATGAGAGGGCCGGTCAGCATCAACAGGCCCATCAGAAGATGGTGGATTCGCATGTTCTCTCTACTCCAGTTTGTATTATGACAGCCATACTGCTGTTGACCAATCGGAGTCTGGTCCTCTCCCGCTCTCCGAATTGCAGGTTACTATTCAGCGTATCTATATGAATATTACGAAGGATAGTCAGTATGTTTGGCAATGGCGTTCCGGTGTGGCTTTCAGCCAGACGTTGGCATCATGCCGGACACTGGTAGGGGACAAAGCGCTCGCATCTAGCCTACCATAGCTGCAAAAAAGCGTCTCACACACAAAGTGTTCTTCTGCCATGCCATTGTGGTTACCGGACTTTCCCGCTTCCTGATAGAGTAGCTTCGGCGCCACGCGGTAGCGCATGACCAGAGAACATTTTCGGCTGAACCATGGATAAGCCCGTGATTACTCTGGAATCGCCGGTAGATATCGCGAATCAATTTACGTGACTGCATTTTACTACTTACTACGATCTGCATATCATTGCGCATCTGCTCGAAGCGGTTTACGCATATTGATTCTCATACCCATGTTGGTTCTCACTACTCTCAGTATGAGTCGAAACAAATGACCGTGCTAATGGTCAACCATGACCATCTGCCATTTTGTAACCATTTGTAGTAGCTGGTCCAATGGTTTCGCATATCCAGCATCAAATAGGCATCAGTAACAAAATCCGTAGGGGTAAGCATCGAGCCAATAGGTAACTCAATGAAGGTGCCGGCAGGTCTTAAGGGTAGCGCTTTGCACAACAATGTTATTCAATGGAACAGTTTGCGGGGGATATTACCGTATCCTGTTGCGTTCATAGCGGCCTCCAGAAGATCTATTTCTCTTCTGAAGGCGCGGCAGCGCTCGAAGCCGCTACCATGTTAAGCTTTTTATGCAGTCTTCGGATTTTATCTTCCTGAAACTCTAAAGGGAACCTCTAAAAATCTCCCCAAATCAGCGATAATAGTAACCAACTCAACCAACCGTTGATAAAAACCATGCAACTGAGTTTTCTTGATCATCAAGACCGACTTGAACTCTTTACGATGCGGTACTGATGTTTAAAGCATTGGTTCTACAGTATTTGTTCAATCTGTCCGATGATCAAACAGAGCTACAAATACGGGATCGCTATAGCTTTTATCGTTTTCTTGGGCTGAGCCCGGAGGGTAAGGTATCCGATGCCAGAACGGTTTGGATATATCGTGAGTGCCTGAAAGAGTGGGGCCTTTACCCAGGCAACGTAATACGCGAGAGGAAAATAGGCAGATCAAAGCCGGGGATAGCCCTGAGGCGTGGAGTGATAACAAACGCCGCCAGAAGAATGTTGCAGCACGCTGGACTATGAAGCATGGCAAAACCCACTATAGGTACAAAAACCACATCAGCACAGACCGGAAGCACAAGGTCATTCGCAAGTACACCATCACATCCGCAGAAGTTCACGATAGCGAGGTCTTCGAGGAACTGCTGGATGAGAACAACAGTGATAGAAGCGTCTGAGCCGATTCTGCTTACGGCAGTCATATTCATCGCAAGTCGATACGCAAACGCTCTTTGAATGAACGGGAGCAAGAGGCAAACCGAAAACGATCAAGAGTTCGGGCTCGAGTTGAGCGCGTGTTTGTCCAGCAGGCCAATTGACTAATGCGTAGCATCGGATAAGTCTGGGCCGGTGTGAAGATGGGCATGATGAATTTGGTGTGCAACATGCGTCGATTGGTGTGGCTGACCGGATGAAGCGAAGTATGAGTATGGATGTTGCCAGAAAAATGAGCGTGAAGATACCGGGCTCTCCGGATTTGTTAGAGACTGTTGGCCTTTGTCGGATTTTTAGAGGTTCCCTAAACCCTAGTTATTTGAATTAGAGCACAAATTCTTTCAATCGAATGTGCCTGGCTATCGGGAGATGGCAGTCTATCCAGTCCTCTCCCCGGTCACTGCAAATGCCAGTGATTTCGGAAATTTTTGTGGTTTATGGATGCGGAATCCCTTGCTTTTTGTGCTGCTGTCCTTCACCAGAGTGACGTCATTGCGACCGACACCAAACGCCTTGGCGAGGAAGCAATTTAGATGGGCATTGGCCTTTCCATCCACTGGCGGGGCGGTGATGCGCACTTTGAACCGGTCGCCGTAGGAGGCAATAAACTTATCCCTGCCTGCCTGCCTGCCTGCCCCTGGACCGGACCCGGAGATTGAGCAGCAGATCACTGCCATCCCAACGAAACCAGCTCACTCATCGAAAAGGGGTGGCAAACAGCAGTTGCAGGGGGGGCAGAAGCAGCATTTTGAGCAGCACCAGTCCAATCACTACGGCCATGGGGGAGAGGTCAAGACCGGCAATAGGCGGAATTATCCTGCGGGCGGGCCTCAGCAGGGGGTCGGTTATGCTGTAGATCAAATTAACCACCGGGTTGTATCCTCCAGGGCTGACCCAGCTCAGAATCACCTGTATAAGAATGGCAAACAGGAACAGGTCAATGGCTTGTTCAACCAGTTCCAGGATCGACCAGACAAAGGCGGCGAGGAGCGATGATGCTCCGGTGCTTTTTAGTAGCAGGATAAACATCAGCTCCACCGATTTCACCAGCCACATCAGTGCGATGGATGCGACATCCATCCCTCCCATGCTGGGAATGATGCGTCGCAGGGGACGCAGCAGCGGGGTGGTGACTTTGACGACAAATTGGGAGACCGGGTTGTAGAAATCAGCCTTGACCAGCTGCAGTATGAAACGCAGCATCACGATCAGGGTATAAGCGCCAAACAGTATCTGGATCAGAAAAACCAGTGGGTTAGCCAGGTAGTTACTTCCCATCAGTGATTCCCCAGCAGTTTTGACAGCTCAATGGATCTGTCTCTGGCACCGGTCAGTGCCTGGGTAAAGAGCCTGCGCACTCCTCCCTGCTCCATAATGGCGAGGGCGGCCTCGGTTGTACCGCCTGGGGATGTGACTTTTTTGCGTAGAGTGGCGGGACCATCACTGCTCTCCATGGCCATCCTGGCCGCACCCAGGGCGGTCTGCAGTGTTAACAGGCGGGCACTCTCGGCAGGTAGTCCCAGCTCGATACCTGCCTGCTCCATAGACTCCATGACCAGAAACAGATAGGCGGGACCGCTTCCGGAGAGAGCGGTAACCGCATCCATCTTCTCCTCATTATCTACCCAGAGGGTGAGTCCAACAGCGCGGAGGATTGATTCTGCCAGATTTTTCTGATCACTGGATACGCCAGGTCCCGCGTGAAGCACAGATGCCCCTGCCTGGATCATTGCTGGCGTATTGGGCATGGTGCGGATCAGTGCCAAGTCGCCCCCCAGCCAGATTTGCAGGTCACTTTCACGTACACCTGCCACGATGGAGACGATCAATGGCTGTTTCGATTGAGCTGCGCTGGCCAGGTTTCGGGCCACCTGTTCGGCGATTTGCGGTTTCACTGCAATGACAACAACATCGGCCTGGCTGACGGCCTCTTCATTGTCTGCCACTGTAATGACGCCGAATCGGGCTGCCAGGCTGGCCAGTTTTTCGCCGTCAGGATCACTGGCGATGATTCGCTTTGGATTATAGCCATCGGCCACCAGTCCGCCGATCAGGCTGGCGGCCATATTGCCTCCACCGATGAAAGCGATATTTTTGCTACTCATGTCGGAGAGCTGTGCTGAATTATTTTGATTCAAGTTGTTTTCCTTAAATTATGGGTTTGTTACCTACTAGTTTCGCGGCCCAAAAATGGCGGTTCCCACACGAACAATAGAGGCGCCCTCCGCAATAGCCGCTTCCAGGTCCGATGACATGCCCATGGAGAGTATATCAAGGGGAGTAGTGGTTGTGGCCAGTTGGTCGCGCAACTGGCGCAGCTTCTGGAATGGTATGCGCTGTGCTTCAAAGTTATCCGTCGCTGCTGGTAATGACATCAGACCGCGTAGTTTCAGATGTGGTAATTCATCAATTTGTTCAATCAGTTCTTTGGCCTGCCCAGAAGCCATTCCCGCCTTGGTCGCCTCATTATCGATCATTATCTGCAGGCAGATGTTCAATGGCGGCAGATGGCCGGGGCGCTGATCATTCAGCCGTTTTGCATGTTTTAATTTTACAACACTGTGAACCCAATCGAAATTTTCAGCAATAGAGCGGGTTTTGTTACTTTGAATTCTGCCAATGAAGTGCCATTCAGCGCCGCTTCCGGTCAGCTTGGCTATTTTATCCAGTGCCTCCTGGAGATAACTCTCACCAAACAGCCTCTGTCCTGCATCCAGCGCCTCAAGAATATCCGCTGCCGGCCGAGTCTTACTAACAGCAAGCAGTTTTACTGAATCTGCCGGCCGGTTGAATCGCTTTGATGTGCGGCTGATCTGATTTCTGACCCGTTCAAGGTTTGATTTGATAGAGCTCATAATGCTTGAATGCCTGCTCGACTATACTATTGATAAGTGTACAGTAGTTAATGGAATTATGGCGCTGTTAGCGGTACTGTTTGATGGCTTTACGGTGGTTATGTTCGGCTGGAGATATTTTTAAAGTGCTAAACTAAACTACGGTCGCCATTGGCGGGAGCAGCTGATTTTGGGGAGAGTCGAATTTTAAGGGAGCCTCTAAAGACCTTCCATAATCAGCGGTAATAGTAACCAATTCAACCAACCATTGATAAAAGCCCTGCAACCGAGTTTTTTTGATCATCAAGACCGACTTGAACTCCGTGAGCAACTGGGAGACCCGCTGCCAAGGCTGGAAAGGACCGTAGATTGGAAGGCTTTTCGGGTATTGCAGGGCTCAGTTTATAAAAATAGTGATCCCAGTAAAGGTGGGCGCCCACCTTACGATGCGGTATTGATGTTCGATCTGTCTGATGATCAGACAGAGTTCCAAATGCGGGATCGTTATGGCTTTTGTTGCTTTCTTGGGCTGGGCCCGGAGGATAAGGTATCCGATACCAAAACGGTTTGGGCGTATCATGGGTGCCTGAAAGAACGGGGCCTTGTTGATAAGCTCTTTTCAAAGCTATTGACCCAGATTGATGCGGCGGGCTTCAGTGTTCGCAAGGGACAGATTGTAGATGCCGTTATCGTTCCAGTACCCAAGCAACGTAATACACGAGAGGAAAATAGGCAGATCAAAGCCAAGGCAAAAACATGTTAGCTTCTTTACCAAAGAGCCGTTCAGGCATGGGGATTAACGTGGTGTGTCCGAACCGGATAGTTTGGATCCCACTCTAAAGGGGATGAGTTGTATGGATATTGCTGAACTTCTCGCATTCAGCGTTAAGCACAATGCTTCGGATCTACACCTTTCGGCAGGCTTGCCGCCAATGATCCGCGTGGATGGTGATATACGCCGGGTCAATGTGCTGGCGCTTGAACATAAAGATGTGCATGCGCTGGTCTACGATATTATGAATGACAGGCAGCGCAAGGATTACGAGGAGTTCCTCGAGGCCGACTTCTCATTCGAAATTCGCGGCCTTGCGCGTTTCCGTGTTAATGCCTTCAATCAGGATCGTGGTGCATCGGCGGTGTTCCGGACCATTCCCTCCAAGGTACTGACGCTGGAGGAGTTAGGCTGCCCTGAGGGGTTCAAAGAGATTGTCGATGTTCCTAGAGGGCTGGTTCTGGTAACCGGGCCTACCGGCTCTGGTAAGTCCACCACTCTTGCGGCCATGGTGGATTACAAGAACGATAATGACTACGCTCACATTCTGACGATTGAAGATCCTATCGAATTCGTGCATACCAGTAAGAAATGTCTGATCAGTCAGCGCGAAGTACACCGGGATACTCTAGGTTTTGCCGAGGCACTTCGTTCTGCACTCCGCGAAGACCCGGATGTTATTCTGGTAGGTGAAATGCGCGATCTGGAAACTATCCGGCTGGCAATGACTGCAGCAGAAACGGGGCATGTTGTTTTTGGTACCCTGCATACCAGTTCCGCAGCGAAAACCATCGACCGTATCATTGACGCTTTCCCTGCAGCGGAAAAATCGATGATCCGTTCCATGCTGGCGGAGTCGCTACGTGCCGTTATTGCCCAGACGTTGCTGAAAAAGGTAGGTGGCGGCAGAACGGCAGCCTGGGAGGTCATGGTGGGTACCCCGGCTATCCGCAATCTGATCCGTGAAGACAAGGTGGCACAGATGTATTCCGCGATCCAGACAGGGCAGGCTCACGGAATGCAGACTCTTGATCAGCACCTGCAGGATCTGGTGAAGAGGGGTATGATAAGCCGTCTGGATGCTCGTAGCAAAGCGATGAACAAAGGGATATTTGTCTGATTTTTCAGTGTACTGAAACCAGATATTTTGGGTTTCTTCAATGATTCCGTTGAATGGGCCTTCGGGAGGTAGAGCTAGGATGAGCGTTGATTTCGATACATTGCTGACACTGATGGTTCAGAAGCAAGCGTCAGATCTTTTCATCACTGCGGCTACGCCGCCCAGCATTAAAGTTAATGGACGTGTTACGCCAGTGGCAAAAGTAGCGCTCTCTGGCGAGCAGTCGAAAGAGTTGGTGACAGGTCTTATGTCGCCCGCGCAGCGTGAGGATTTTGCCCAGACCTAATGAGTGCAACTTCGCCATCGGCGCCAAAGGTATTGGAAGATTCCGTGTCAGTGCGTTTGTCCAAAGGGGCTCCGCCGGCATGGTGTTACGCCGAATCGAGAATAGAATACCTGGAATAGACGAGCTATTATTGCCACCGGTGCTGAAAGATTTGGCAATGGCCCGGCGCGGACTAGTGATCATTGTGGGCGCTACCGGAACGGGTAAGTCCGCTTCTCTGGCTGCTCTGGTGGGATACCGCAATCGAAACAGCAGTGGTCATATCGTATCGATTGAGGATCCGGTGGAATTTATTCATGACCATGAAGGTTGTATCGTCACCCAGCGCGAGGTTGGAATAGATACGGAGTCTTATGAAATTGCTCTGAAGAATACTCTGCGTCAGGCCCCGGATGTTGTTCTCATCGGTGAGATCAGAACTCGCGAGACTATGGAACAGGCGATTATTTTTGCCGAAACAGGACACCTCTGCCTCTCCACGCTGCACGCCAATAATGCCAATCAGGCACTGGACCGGATTATTAATTTTTTCCCTGAAGACAGACGGAACCAGATTTTTATGGATCTCTCGCTGAACCTTCGGGCGATCGTGGCGCAACAGTTAGTGCGCAGACCGGATGGGAAGAGTCGACGACCCGTGGTGGAGATACTTATCAATACACCCTTGGCGGCTGATCTAATCGGTAAGGGTGAAGTGTATAAACTGAAAGAGTTGATGAAGCGCTCCACAGAGCAGGGAATGATGACCTTTGATCAAGGGCTTTATGATCTCTATGAGGCTGGAGAGATCACCTATGAGGATGCCATCCTACACGCTGATTCCGCCAATGAGGTGCGTCTGATGATCAAGCTGGGTGCCGGCCGGGTTGATAAGTTCTCTGCCCAGATGGGCTCGGTCTCGCTGTTGGGCGATGATGAGCTGTAATGAAGTAGCCTGTTGACGGGTTCAGCTAGGAAATACCTGTTTGGCATCAAACACCGGGCCATCGACACAGACACGCTTCATTGCTAGGCCTGACTTGGTTTCCACTTCCACCACGCAGCCGGCACATCCACCGACACCGCACGCCATGAACTCCTCCAGAGAGATCTGGCAGGGGAGATTGTATTCGGCTGCTAGGCTGGCCACAGTCTCCAGCATTGGGTGAGGGCCACAGGAAAATATCTCCACCTGGTGCAGGCTTTCATCATCCAGTGCATTCAGCCACTGACGTGCCAGATCTGTAACATATCCCTCATAACAACCGGCAAATCCCTGAAGAGTGGCAAGGCGGCTTGGAATCTCCCAATCATCGAGCAGCGGCATGGAGGCGATGATACCATCGGGTATGCCCGGGATAAGGATTTTTGATGGGATGGGTTTGAACGGAAAAGGAACTTCTGACCCGAGGATGACAAAAGGTTTGTAATCGGGGTTTTCAGACAGGGATTCAGCAACAAACAGCACTGGTGGCATGCCCACGCCACCGCCAATCAGAAGCGGTCGCGGCCGCTCGGCATGAAGCTCGAACGGCTTGCCTATGGGCCCCATGATGCTGATAGTCTCACCTAGTTTGCGTTGTGAGAGCAGACGAGTGCCTTTTCCTACTGCCTTGTAAAGAAAATCCACCCAGCCCAAATCGACAGAGACTCGCATGATTGAAATGGGGCGCCGCAGTGGTTTTAACGGCGCACACTGAATATGGGCGAAACTTCCCGGTTTTGCCTGGGCGGCGCACTGAGGGGCGAGGAGACGCAGTATGAATTGATCACCTTGATAGGCTTCATGGGTAAGAATCTCGGCCTCTTCTACAAAAATGGTATCACGGTGGGGTTTATTGCTCATGGCTCTATTTATCTCAGGGTATTAAATCAGTTTCCGGTTATCTAGATTATCATCCGGAAACACGGCCCCACCACGAAGAATATTCTTTTAGGGGCTGTCCTAGTTAATCAGCTAACTTTGCCTTTAACCCATTGGTTCAGTTGTTTTAACTGATTTTTTGGATCACTATTGCCAGATTGCCATCCACGCACCTTCAAAAAGAGCAGCAGTTTTACACGCCCCCCACTCGATCAGTGCGATCGATACCCTGCCAGCTGTCTGCGAACCAGATACGGGTTTCATCAGCATGATCGACCGGGACGGTATCCCCCAACGTGATGGTTGTTGTATTGATGGTGCGCACAGCCGCACACTCACTACCGATATAGGCAAATATGCCGGTTTGCACGCGGCCTATCTCCAATCTTTTTTTGCGCATCTTTCAGTGACAAAAACCAATGGTATTTAAATATTCATCCCTAAAACTCCCATTCAACGACTCAATAAACGCATTATCTGCTGGCTTTCCCTGCCGCGAAAAGTCTGACGTTACTTTATTCTCATACGCCCACTGATCAAGGGCCTTCGAAATAAATTCATGGCCATTATCGACTTGAATCCTCAAGGGCTTACGCTTATTATAGAGCCGTAATTGCTCCATAACATCTACAATCTGTTCCTCTTTATATAGCACGATCAACCGCAATAGCAACATATTCTCGGCTCAAATCATCGACCACAGTTAACGCTCTGATTCGTCGCCCATTGAACAGTTGATCGGCGGCAAAATCTATATTCCAGCACTGATCAATATGAGAGAGCTCCGGCCTGTCCATCCGGTGTGCAGCGGCAACTCGACGCCTTGGTCGTTTGCGCCTTAGATTCAGGCCCTCCTCACGATATATGCGCAACACACGCTTATGATTTATCCGCCAGCCTTCACGCTGCAATAGAATGTGAATGCGTTGATAGCCATAACGAACACGGTCTTTGGCAATTTCGCATATCCGGGATCGTAAAGCCGGATCATCATGCTTCCTGTTTTTGTAGCTATAATTGCTGCGGCTCATCTGAATGACTGTACAGGCCCGGCGGTTGCTAACCCGGTAACTGTCCTGAAGAAAAATAATCAAACGTCGACGCTTGGCAGCCTTCGGCGCTTTTTTCGCACGATATCCTGAAGCATCTGCTTTATAGACGACGATTTTTGTCCTCTAGTTGACGTAAACTCCGTCGCTCTGAAACGTCTAAACCTCCAAACTTCTTTTTCCAATAAAGCGTCGCGTCCGATATCCCCATCTTGCGACAGACCTCTGAAATCCGTGTTCCCGTTTCTGCCTAGCGCAATGCGAATCCGAATGGCTCGTCTTCCTGCTTTCAGCTTAACGGATCCGCCAGAATTCTCTAATTTAGATCGGTACAGTTTTCAGGGAGGAGGGTCATACCCGCAGGTATCATTCAGGTGCAGGCTGGGTGAAATCTGATTTTTTGCCTGCCAACGCAAAAGTCCAGGTCATCGAGCAGTTGAAGCAGTGGGCCGCACGAACAGGAGTGAAATGGCAGTGAAGAAAAAGCAACGAAACAAGGAATCCGACTTGCTCGCCGACCTGAGTGACTACATTGTGGAAATTTTATCTTCTGAGATAAAATTTTCAGAGGATGAAGCTAACCAGATCGCCCGAGCCTTGCTCGACAAGATGTGCCACACTTGGGGTGGTCAAAACATCTATTTCCCCAAGGGTATGCTTTCGATATAGATGAGCGCGGTCACAGCTTGTGGGCGGCCTTTACAGGCAGCAACCCAACCGAACTCGCCAGAAAATACAACATGACGCTGCAAGTGGTTCGCCCGAGACTACGGATAACGAGCCTGTAAAGTTTTCTGTGTAACAGCCAAGGTTAAATATATACCGCTAAGCGTTCTTCGAACTCAATCATAAATCTATTCAGTGCTGGTTCCCAATGACGGGTCGGCCATTGTCCACTTTTTCGATGGGGCCTGGATTGCCATGTGGATGACCTTCTTCGCCGAATCATCGGTTGGAAACAACTTCTGCTTTTTGATCGCTTTGCGAATGACGCTGTTCAGCGACTCAATGGCGTTGGTCGTGCAGATCACTTTTCGTCTGTCCTCCGGGTAGTTGAACAGCGTGTTGAGATTCTGCCAATAGGCACTCCAGGAGCGGCTAACCTGGGTGTTTGTTGTCCCATCGGTCAGAGAATTTATCCAGCGCCGGTAAGGCTTCTTCCCCGGTGATGGACTGGTAACTCTTTTTCAAATCAGCCGCACAGGCTTGTAGTCTTTCCAGGGCAGCTACTTCATCGAGTTCCGTAGCATATGCACAATACAAAGCCGTGTTAATTGCATCAGGAAAGCCCTTTAAGCCATCGACACGGACAATCAAAATATCCTTTACACCGCGATTCTGAAGTTCTGGCAGTAGGTTTAGCCAGAACTTGGCACCCTGATTCTCCGACAGCCACATCCTCGATAATTCCTTGTGGCCTTCCAGGTTGACGCCCAAAGCGGGGTAAATTGCTTTGTTGATCACTTTCTTGTATTGCCGGATTTTAATGACAATGCTGTCCAGATAAACAATAGGCTGAATCGCATCCAGGGGACGAGATTGCCATTCGTCAACCTGCTCGATAACCGCATCAGTAACTTTGGATATGAGTGTGGCGGAGACATCGGCTCCGTACATTTCCTTGAATATCGTGACGATTTCGCGGGTCGTCATGAGGAAGAGGATCTTGTCATGCATTGAGGTGAATCGACGCTGGTGCTTTTTAACCAGCCGGGGTTTAAAGCTGCCCACTCTTTCTCGTGGAATATCCTGTTCAAACTGGCCATCTTCCGTTTGCAAGGTCTTGCTGGTAGTGCCGTTGCGGCTATTACTCGCTTCGGACTGTTCATGTTTGGCAAAGTCAAGATGATCATCCAGTTCGACGTTGAGTGCTGCCTCGACCGTGATTTTGGCCAGCATTGGCCGAAACTCGTTGAGATCTTCTTCAGTTTTGATGTGATTAGCGGTCGCCTGGGCTATCGCCTGGAGCTCTTTCTTGTTGATCAGCTGTCTGTCCTCTCCCTTGTTTGGGTTTAATGACAGGCAGTTACACAGAATTTAGGTCTGTCTTCGGATAATCCGCGAGGTAGTCATCGCCGAGCAGCAGCCCGATTTGTTCTGAATCAGGGGTCTCGCCCGTTTTAGTATTTCTAAAGTGTTTTTACTTTTGCCATCCCGACTCTTCCCCTTTCAAACCTGATCTTCCCGATTTATATTTCCTCCCGGATATTTATCTCAGAGGGTATTATCCAGCAATCCGAAATGCTCACTGTGGTCATAGATAACCCATCTACTTAGTCGACCCTGAAATATTCATTCCAGGCACTTAATAATACTGTTGTTTCTGTTTTGCAAACAGGAACAACAGTATGGACATGATATTTTTCAGCACAAAAAGAACCTCCCTCATCCATTTTCTGAAGTTGAAGGCAGCCGCCGCCATAAGCAAGTTAATCTGATCCCCGGCAAAGCCTTTAAGAAAGTTCCTTTTTAGCCTGTGGTCACTCTTTAAGTGACCACAGGCTCAATGCCAGCTCGTTTTCTGAAACGTTTTCTGGCTAATGCCATGGCTTCTTCTGAGGTATTCTTCCTAGCAGGCTTTGGCGTTACTATCTGGGTGTCATTAACCTTTGATTTGCCCCGATAACCTCGATCAGCAATACCCACTTTGGGTACTCGATTGATGAGACGTTTCACCTGTGCCAAGACCTCAGGTACGGTGTGACCATCAAATACATTCTTCTCAAAAGCCAGGGCACCAATCACAATGCCCGCGTCCCTTGTGGTGGTGATTGATGCCTTGGTGCCAAACTCATAACGCTGCTGGGCCTTGCCTTTGCTCATACAGTAAACATGAGATTCATGTAGGCTGTACAACTTGTTTTTATCAGCACGCTTCTGATTCAGCATGCGCTGGTACAGGGCGAACTTTTCTGCATAGAATTTCTGTTGTTCTCCGGTCATCTTACGCTGTATTTCACGCAGTAATCGGCCGCTGATGGTCTTTAATCGCTTGACGGCCTTACGTGCCTTTTTACGATTCCTCGGATGTGTGGCAAATCGGGTGGGGAGCTTGAGAATTTTTACTTCCTTCTCATGGCTTCGACTGAGCACGATACCTTCTGCTCGGGCCATCTTGAGTAACTGCCCGTGTATCTTTCGGTACTGCTTTGCATCAGTTGGAAAGGTAATGTTTTTCTCTTGTACGGTAGTGTCGATACACATTTTATCTTCGATCGCCTTTTCTTGATGTAAGGCGATAGAGGCAGCCAGGACCTTTTCAAAACCTTCTTTGCCAATACGCTTTCTGAAGTAAGTCAGGTCGGAGGGGTCACAAGGAAGTTGCCATTGGAATTCGATCTCACCCGTAAAACTCGGGTAGTAGGGATTTTGTATCCAGCGTTGAATCAGAACCTCGTCACTGAGGTCTTCCAGATGCTTGAGTATCGAGAGGCCCTCCATTAGGCGGATGGGTTTTGAGGGCTTTCCAAGATGAGAATAAAGCGGGGCAAATTCAGCATCAAAATATGACCAGTCTATCTGTCTGGCCAGTAGCAAAAGTGGATGCTTGGGGTTCAGCTGATCCAGTAAGTTCTGGTGCAGGAAACTTTGCTGGTTGGGATTGGCTGTCTTGCGGTTTGCTCAATTATCCACCTCTGTTTCGTCCAGTTTTTCTCTGCTTTTACCCCTTTCACGGACGTTTATTTTATCAAATTTAGACGCTTATTTTATATAAATCATTGCGTTATGAATATTTTAGGGTCGACTAATTCGGTGAAAGTAATGTCCCGCCGTTGTTTTATTGACGCCAACTAAAGAGGCGGCCGTTCGTGCTGTTGTACCCGTTACGAATAACTCCATTAGCCAACGTTTGCTTGTACCTATTTAATCTGCTCTTTCTCACTTTGCCATCCTAAAATAATTTATTTATCTAGGACAGCTCCTTCTTTTGTTAATCAATTTACTCTTTTCGTGGCTTTCGTGGCTTTCGTGGCTTTCGTGGCTTTCGTGGCTTTCGTGGCTTTCGTGGTGAGTTATAGATTTCCGGACGGACATTAGTTACACAACTCACCGCCCAATTTAGCCGGAGTGGTTACTCTTTCCCCTCTCATAGACTATTTTGCCCTCGAACAGGGTATGGGTTACTTGGCCGGTGAACTCCCATCCAAGAAAAGGGGTGTTGTGTCCTGCGCTCAGCATCTCGCTCTGTTTAAACTCCCAATGCTGTTGTGGATCAAAGATGCAGATATCGGCACTGTTTCCGGGGTCGAGCCTGCCATAGGGAAGTCCGAGGATTTCAGCAGGGCCGCTGGTTACCCTGGCAATGGCTCGGGCCAGAGTAAGTACACTCTCTTGGACCAGCTTCAGTGTCAGTGGCAAGAGTGTTTCAACCCCGGAGATACCGGGTGCTGTGGCCGGGAAAGGGGCCTCCTTTGCATCTGTCTCGTGGGGCTGGTGGTCAGAGCAGATAGCGCTGATCACGCCTTTGGCGATGGCCTCACGCAGGGTGTTGCGGTCGGTCAGACTACGCAGCGGTGGGCTTAGATGGCAATTGCTGTCAAAGCCCTCAATATCCATTTCTGTCAGATGCAGTTGATGGGCAGCCACGTCTGCAGAGACTGGCAAGTGTTGCTGGGATTGCTCAATCAGGCGGGTGGCTGTGCCACTGGAGAGCGTATGAAAATGGATACGGCAGCCGGTGTGCTCCGCCAGGGTGAGATCACGTGCCACAGCGACGGACTCCGCCGCTTCCGGGATCCCGGGCAGGCCGAGCCGGGAGCTGACCTGCCCCTCATGGGCGCACCCGCTGTTCTTCAGATCAGGATCTTCCGGGCGCAGAAACGTAATAATGCCAAATGTTGCCGCGTACTCCATGGCGCGGCGCTCTACCAGTGTATTTGCCAAGGGGATATCACCGTTGCCAAGAGCAACGCATCCGGCCTGCTGCAGGGCGGACATTTCGCTGAGTTTCCTCCCGTCTAATCCCTGAGTAAGGGCGCCAATGGTCAAAACTCTGGCGTTTCCAGCCTGCTTGGCCCGCCTGAGCATCAATGCGACAACCGCTGGTGTGTCAATTACCGGGTCTGTGTCAGGTGGGCAGCAGAGTGTGGTGATACCGCCTTTAGCCGCGGCAGCTGTCTCACTGGCAATCGTCGCTTTATGCTCTTGTCCCGGTTCGCGCAGCCGGGCGCTGAGATCCACCAGCCCGGGACAGACTACCTGTCCGGTGGCATCAATGGTCCTGTCCGGACTGAATTCTGCCGAGGCTTTTCCGATGGCGGCAATTTTTCCATTAATTACATAGAGGTCGCAGATGTCATCAATGTTGTTGGCAGGATCGATCAGGCGGCCGTTTGAGATAAGAATGCTGCGGTGTGGATTCATTGTGCCGATCCTTCCTGGGCTTGAGTGCCCATGACCATGGACATTACTGCCATGCGGGTGGCAATGCCAAAACTCACCTGCTGCAGGATCACGGATCTGGGTCCGTCAACTACCTGGGAGTCGATCTCGACCCCTCTGTTGATCGGGCCCGGGTGCATGACAATGACATCGCTGTCGGCTACCTGGAGTCTCTCCTCCGTCAAGCCGTAGAGGCGAAAATACTCATGCTCGCTGGGGAGAAGGGTGCCCTGCATGCGCTCTTTCTGCAGTCGCAGCATGATAATGACATCGACATCCCGAATGCCGGACTCCAGGTCGTGGTAGACATGGACGCCCATGGTGCGTGCATCGGTCGGTAACAGAGTTCTGGGGGCGATGATTCGTACTTCTAACGTTCCCAGCGTATTCAGCGCAAGAATCTGCGAGCGTGCCACGCGGGAGTGGAGTACATCGCCGACAATGGCTACCCGCAGACCGGTAAAGTCGCCTTTGTGGCGCCGTATGGTAAACATATCCAGCATCGCCTGGGTCGGATGGGCATGTTGTCCGTCACCGGCATTGATTATGCAGACATGAGGGGCGGCGTGGCGGGTAATAAAATGTGCGGCTCCGCTGTCTGCATGCCGCACCACAAACATATCCACGTGCATCGCTTCCAGATTGTGTAGGGTGTCGAGCAGGCTTTCACCTTTGCTTGTGGCTGAAGTGCTGATATTGAGGTTGATGACATCGGCTGACAGTCTTTTGGCCGCCACTTCAAACGTGGTCCGGGTACGGGTGCTGTTTTCGAAGAAGAGATTGCAGATGGTCTTGCCGCGCAAGAGAGGTACCTTTTTAACCGTTCGTTCAGAAATGCCGGTAAACGATTCGGCCGCGTTCAGTATTTCGGTCAGTAGTGTCCGGCTAAGTCCGTCTATGGTGAGAAAGTGTTTCAGCTTTCCCTGGTGATTGAGTTGGATGCCTGGATTATTCACGGTTACTCCTGACTCATATCTCTGGCTTTCTGTTTTGATTGGCCAATAACCAGTTCCAGCGGGGCCGGGCCGATCAGGGTGATGTGTTGTTCCGGCTTCAGGGGTGGCCTCGCGCCGACAACCCCCGGCTGAATCGGCAGCTCCCGTCCACTGCGTTCAATTAGGGTGGTCAAGGTAATGGAGGCAGGCCGTCCATAATCAAATATCTCATTCATTGCAGCCCGGATGGTGCGGCCGGTCTGGAGGACATCATCCACCAGGATGATGTGACGTCCATCCACTGAGAATGGAATCTGCGACGGTTTGACCTGGGGGTTCATGCCGATGCGGGTAAAGTCATCGCGGTAAAAAGAGATGTCCAGGGTGCCGAGTGGCTCTGCTATTCTCAACTGCTGATGCAGGCGTTCAGCCAACCAGGCTCCGCCGGTATGGATGCCGACCATTACCGGGTCAGTGATCTGTTGCAGCTCCAGGCGGGTTTTGATGGCCTGTGCCATCTCATTGATCAGGCCATCGATATCAGCAGCCTGCAGATAGATTTTATTTTCGTTCACTTAACCAAGTTTCCAAAATCAGCTTAGCCGCGATGGCATCGAGTTCTTCAAAGTTTTTTGGTGCACGGTCCAATTGCTGACGGGCAATCATTGAGGTCAGTCGCTCATCGGCCATATGCACAGGCAGGTGGTAGCGTCCCTCCAGCTGCCGGGCAAAGCGGCGAGCACGGCCTGCAATTTCCGCCTCGCTATCGTCCAGGTCGTATGGCAGTCCCACTACCAGCGCCTCGGGAAGCCACTCCTTGATCAGTTTGCTGATGCTTTCCCAATCAGGCTTTTGATGAACTGCTCTCAGGGTGGTTAGTGGGGTGGCTGTCCCCGTCACTGTTTGTCCGATGGCAATGCCGATCTTCGCTGTGCCGTAGTCAAATCCCATCAAGCTCGCCATCAAGCATGCCCTGCATCGCTGGAAAGCAGTGTAATATCGACGCCGAGGGCTTGGGCTGAAGCTTTCCAGCGTTCGTTTGCTGGCAGGTCGAAGAGGATCGCCTTTGTTGCCGGACCATTCAGCCAGGCGTTGGCGCTCAGCTCATCTTCCAGTTGTCCACCACCCCAGCCGGCATAGCCTAGTGCGATCAGACTTTTTTCCGGGCCTTCGCCGCGGGCGATGGCCTGTAGAATATCTCTGGACGTGGTGATGCTGGTGGTGGGCGTGATCTGCAGGGTTGAGTCCCACACCTTGCCGATAGTGTGCAGCACGAACCCGTGCTCCGTTTGCACCGGCCCGCCCGCATAGATAGTTTGTTCGCCAAACGCCGTATTTTCATTGTCGATATCCAGCTGTCCCAGCATATTGTTGAGATTGAGGCTGGAAGCCCGGTTGATCACAATGCCCATTGCGCCCTTCTCATCATGTTCGCAGATATAGGTGACAGTATGATGGAAATTTGCATCATCCAGCCCCGGCATGGCGATGAGTAGGTTGTTGGTCAGGCTCGTACCTTTATTCATACCCCATAGTATCGGGTGCTGATGATATCACCGCAACCTTATCTTGCTAACCCGGGCTGTAACTGAGCGATAGGCCCGCTAAGTGTGCACAAAATTTATGCCTTCTCGCAAACCAGCAGCAGGGCGCTGTTGAGAAAACAGCGAGGATGTCGAACGACTAGAGGATTAAGGGAGCCTCTAAAAATCTTCCCATACAAGCGATATTATAGTAACCAACTCAAACAATCATTGATAAAAGCCATGCAACCGGTTTTTTTTGATCATCAAGACCGACTTGAACTTCTTGAGCAACAGGGAGATCCGCGGCCAAAGCTGGAAAGGACCATAGACTGGGAGGCTTTTCGGGTATTGTTGGGCTCAGTTTATAAAAATAGTGATACCAGTAAAGGTGGCGTCCACCTTACGATGGGGTACTGATGTTCAAGGTGTTGGTCCTACAGCATTTGTTCAATCTGTCCGGTGATCAAACAGAGTTCCAAATACAGGATCGCTATAGCTTTTGTCGTTTTCTTGGGTTGAGCCCGGAGGCTAAGGTACCCGATGCTAAAACAGTTCGGGTATATCGTGAGCGCCTGAAAGAACGGGGCCTTGTTGGTAAACTCTTTTCAGAGCTGTTGATCCAAATTGATGCAGCAGGCTTCAGTGTTCGCAAGGGGCAGATTGTAGATGCCGCTATCGCTCCACCAGTACCCAATCAACGTAATACACGAGAGGAAAATAGGCAGATCAAAGCCGGAGACAACCCTGAGACATGGGGTGATAACAAACGCCGCCAGAAGAATGTTGAAGCCCACTGGACCATGAAGCATGGCAAAACCCACTATGGGTACAAAAACCACATCAGCATAGACCGGAAGCACAAGGTCATTCGCAAGTACGCCATCACATCAGCTGAAGTCCATGATAGTCAGGTCTTTGAGGAACTGCTGGATGAGAGCAACAGTAATGGCAGTGTCTGGGCTGATTTTGCTTACCGCAGTCAGATTCATCGCAAGTCGACACGCAAACGCCCTTTGAATGAACGGGAGCAAGAGGCAAACCGAAAACGATCAAGAGTTCGGGCTCGAGTTGAGCACGTGTTTGCCCAGCAGGCCAATCGACTAGCGCGTAGCATCGGGCAAGTCAGGGTCGGCGTGAAGATTGGTATGATGAATTTGGTGTACAACATGCGTCGATTGGTGTGGCTGGCCGGATGAAGCGGGGTAATGGACATGGATGTTGTCAGAAAAATTGAGCATGAAGATACCGGGCTCTCCAGATTTGCTAGAGACTATTGGCCTTTGTCGGGCTTTTAGAGGTTCCCTTGTTTTGAAAACAGCCGGTTGGTACCGAGAAACTGCCAGACCCGGGTGATTACAATAATATTTGTCTCTTCCCTAATCTCTGCCGGAAAGGGTGCAAAGGGAGCTGAAAGTTTGACGATACGTATGGCGGCGGTATCCAAAAGCTTATAGCCGGAAGTTTTTCTTATACTAACGGATCTTACTTGTCCGTCCTGCTGGATCATCACCTGCAGGACAAGATTGCCATAGAGCTTTCTACGCCGGGCATCGTCCGGGTAGTTGAGGTTGCCGATACGCTCAACCTTGCGGCGCCAAGCAGCCTGATAATTGGCATATTTGTACTCTTGTGTGCTGGCAGTAATAAATTTTTTGCGGGGGCGCTTGGCGTAGGCCTTGGTTTTTCTGTCCAGTTCAGCTGTTAGCCTAATAATTTCTTGGTTTGAACTCGTTAGAAGCTGGGCTACTGTCACTTTTACTTTTTTCGGTAGTGATGGCTTTTTTTTCGGCTCAACGGTTATCTTTTTTTTCGCTAGTGCCTTCTTGGTAAGCACTTTTTTCGGTTTTTTCTTCTCCGGTGCAGGTGTTGGCGGTGTTACCGGTAGATTCCGCTCAACCGGGGCCGATGTTAGTGTCGATGGTACGTCCACTGTTTTAGGACGAATCTTCTCCTGCTGCTTACCCCCCCCTGACTGTGAGGTCTGGGCGAGGAAATCCACCTTCTCCGGCTCTTCAGCTTTTTTGGGGTGCTGAACAATCATGATCTCCAGGGTTTTGTCCGCTGGGGGCTTTTTTTTCGGCTCCTCCAGGTTAAAGCTGATGCCGAGAATAAGGGTGGTATGAAAGACAATGGTGACGAAGAGGGTAAGCCCAAAACGGTCCGCCGGGGAGATGCTGGCTGCAGCACTCATGAAATCCGCTCAGCTGACTCATGCATCGTTATCGTGAGCGGGGGGCTGATGATGATATCCCGGGTCTCATCAAGCAGTTCCAGACGTTTTTTCATCGCCGGATTCATATGCAGTCGGCCTGCTGAATCGATCAGCAGTACGTAGTGAATTCCCATCTGCTGCGCAATTTTGTGCCACTGGTCAGGACCGGCGATAAACAGGGCGGTGGCGGCGGCATCTGCAATGGTTGAGTCACTATGGATGACAGTGACTGATGCGGTGCCGATAGCCGGGTAGCCGGTCCGTGGGTCGATGATGTGATGGTATCGTTTCCCTTTCCAGATGAAGTTACGCTCATAATCACCAGAGGTGAAGATGCTTTCATTGCCGTGGGTCTGAATCGAGGCAGTCACCCCTTTGCCGCTGGGATGTCGAATGGCGATACGCCAGGGGGTGCCGTTGCGGGAGCCGATGGCACGCAGGTCGCCTCCTGCGTTGAGAATGGCATTTTCTATTCCCATTTCTTGTAGATGCTGAATTGCCATGTCGATTCCGTAGCCTTTTCCGAATGCCCCAAAGTCCAGTTTGACGGAGGGATTTTCGCTGTTTATTTGTATCCCGGCGAGTTTCAGATCATCCATTCTTGGATTGCTTTTCAATAGGGTAGCAATCAGTTCGGGAGCGGGGGGTTGGTGGTCATCCGGGTCGTCACTATGAAAGCCCCAGGCATCGATCAGTCGGCCGATGGCTGGATTGAAGAGATGGTCACTCTGGTCTGAGAGTGCCTGTCCGCGCCGGATTAATGGGAGCACCGAGGGTGGCACAGAAAAGGGTTTTTCCGTCTGAATCAGTCGATTTACCCTCCCTAGTGGACCCGGATCCCACGCATGCCAGGATCGATGCATCTGCTGAAAGTCTTTCTCAATAACCTCGGTAGCCGTTTCTGACCGGTCCCGGGTAGTTCCTGCAATGGTCAGGTCGACGAGAGTGCCAAAAGCGAGAAATTGAGTGGTATGAACCGGCTGGTTCTGTTCGCAACCGATGAGGAGAAACAGGCTGGCGACTGCCAGCAGCAGCGATGGAACTGCCTGTTTCATACGTCGAGTTTCTCTTCAATTTTGTCCAGCAGGTCTGCGCTGATGTTGAGGCCGAATTGAGCGTCAAGTTCCCGGATGCAAGTTGGGCTGGTTACGTTTATCTCTGTCAGGTAATCACCTATGACATCTAGCCCTGCGAATAGAATGCCGCGTTTTTTAAGGGCGGGGCCTACCTGGAGGGAGATCCAGCGATCCTGGTCTGAAAGCGGGCGCCCCTCGCCCCGGCCTCCGACGGCAAGATTGCCTCTGGTTTCGCCTTTTTTCGGAATACGGGCAAGTACGTAGGGGACGGGTTCTCCATCGATCATCAGGATGCGTTTATCACCCTGACTGATTTCAGGTACAAATTTCTGAGCCATGGCATAGTGCTTACCGTTATTGGTCAGTGTTTCAATAATCACGTTGATATTCGGGTCACCCTCTCTCGCTCTGAAGATGGAGGTGCCGCCCATCCCACCTAAAGGCTTCAGAATGATGTCTCTATGCTCCTCCATAAAGGCAAGGATTCTGTGATGACTTCTGGTCACCAGAGTGGGGGTGCAGCACTGGGGGAACCAGGCAGTAAAGAGTTTCTCGTTGCAGTCCCTCAGGCTTGAGGGGCTATTGACGACGAGGACGCCGCGCTCTTCTGCCTTCTCCAGCAGATAGGTGGTGTAGACATACTCCATGTCAAAAGGTGGGTCCTTGCGCATCAGGATTGCATCCAGTTCATCCAGCGGGGCTGCTTCGTCGCCCAGAAACTGAAACCATGTCTGGGGATTTTCTTCCACCCGGAGTCTGCGCATGCGCGCATAGGCTCTGTCGTCACAGAGAAACAGGTCGCCCTGCTCCATGTAATAGAGCTCCCAGCCTCGGGCCTGAGCCTCCAGCATCATGGCAAAGGTGCTGTCTTTCTTGATGTTGATGAACCCTATCGAGTCCATTACTACTCCGATAGAAATGGTCATGGAGCAATGATACCTGAGGCGAAAGGATTTGTCGGCGCTAGAATTAACAGGCATCATGTCCCTATAAGTGCTGCCGATACAGTTAATACACAGATCTGTTCAGAGTGCCCAAGCTGGCGCCGTGAGTACCCCCAAGCGTAAATAGAAAAACTGGGGCAGAGGAGGCTGATTTATCGATGATTACTAGAGTGTGCTGGCAATCACTGCCAATTGCGGTGCCTTCATTTTGCCTTTTTTGTCTGGCATTTGCTTGTTTTGTGATCCCGGTCTCTGTGATTGCATCTGAAGAGGATGACTATCTGAAGGCTTTAAGTCTCGAGGTGCAGAAAGTTCAGCGCAAATCGCCTCCAAGTGACAGTGTTCCCGATGCTCAAGATACCTCAAACAAGGTGACCGCTATGGGTTCTGGTGAGGGATTCAGTCCAGATCTGTCGATGGATACATTTGAGGTGGAATTGCAGGAACGCTATACCGGTAGTGCTGTATTTTACGGGAAACTGCAGCGGCGGAGTCAGGAAGAGGTATACCAGGAGTATCGTCGGGGAGCTACTATCTCAGAGGTGCGGGAAAAAATCATGAATCGTTTTTTGCGCCGATGATTAAGGCTTGATCTGCCTGGATTATTTATATACTGGGTGGATTCAGTCAGGAGGCGGACTCTCTAGTTTGAGCGGGTTCCAGGTGCTGTCTCCCCGTGCATTATTAAAGGAGAGGGTGTGAATGAATTTCTATAGCAGTTTGCTTGCCATTCTATTGTTTTTGCTAACCATCGGCAGTGGCTTTGCGATATCAGCGGAAGAGGTGCCCGCTTCCGATGATGAATCGTCGCTTTTCCCCCTCTACAAAGGGAAACCCTATCTGCATGTGATACATCAAGGACGTTCGGTCAAGGTCCATCGGGTAGAGGATCCTGACTATCAGTTTCGCGGTTATTTTGCCAAGACGATACGAAAATGCCCGCCGTTTTGTATTAAGCCGATTCTCGCAGATCCCCGGGTAAAAACCGTTGGAGAGATCGAACTGTTCGATTTTATGGAGAATCAACTGCGCGAGGGTACCGGTGTACTGATCGATGCGCGGACAGTTGGCTGGTATGGCCAAGGAACCATTCCGGGCTCTGTCAATATTCCCTTCACCATTTTGAGTAAAGATATCGGTGATCTGGAAATGGAAGAGGTGATTGAGTCCTTTGGCGTCAAGCAGCGGAAGGATGTTGGTGCCGCGGTGCTTAAGCTTGAAGAGTGGGGCGTATTGGATGGACGCAACAAGACCTCGACCTGGGATTTCAGTCAGTGCAAAGAGCTGATTCTTTGGTGCAATGGCCCTACTTGCGGTCAGTCACCCCGGGCGATACGGGGGTTGCTTAAGGCAGGTTATCCCGCTGAGAAGATCGGTTACTATCGCGGTGGAATGATGATGTGGCAGCTGCTCGGATTGACAACGGTGCTGCCTGAGAGTTGAGTGATCCGTGCGCCCATTCAGAAGATAGGCGCATTTGGCAGATGTTGAAAAAAACAGAAGAGGAAGTCTGGTAATGAGTGAAAATTTCGATACCGACATCTCCGGTTTAAAGGTGATGGTGATCGATGACAGCAAGACAATTCGCAGGACTGCTGAGAGCCTGTTGAAAAAAGCAGGCTGTAATGTGCTGACGGCGACGGATGGGTTTGAGGCATTATCGATCATTGCCGATAGCCATCCCGATGTCATATTTGTCGATATCATGATGCCACGGCTTGATGGTTATCAGACCTGTTCATTGATCAAGAGCAATAGTGATTTTAAAGATACGCCAGTCATTATGCTTTCTTCCAAAGATAGCCTGTTTGATCGGGCGCGTGGAAGAATCGTAGGCTCGGAGCAGTATCTCACAAAGCCCTTTACAAAGGATGAACTTCTGAGTGCTATCCGTGCACATGTACGGTATGCAGCATGATGCCCACAGCCATTGAAAATTGTTGACTGAGGGGGTAAGTAGAGACTATGAGAAGTTTTTTAAGGAGGAACAAGGCATCCTCCGCAGAGCCAGTTATGGGTAGGACGATCCTTGTGGTGGACGATTCACCCACAGAAATACACATTCTCAAGGGGATTATTGAGAAAGGTGGCTATAGCGTTATTTCAGCAAGAGATGGCGAGTCCGGCATTGAAGAGGCGAAGCGTTCCCATCCCGACCTGATACTAATGGACGTTGTCATGCCCGGTTTAAACGGCTTTCAGGCAACGAGGCAGCTCAACAGGGCTCAGGAAACTGCGGCTATCCCGGTTATTCTGGTGACAACCAAAGGTCAGGAGACTGACAGAGCCTGGGGACTGCGGCAAGGCGCCAAAGAATACGTGGTCAAGCCTGTGGCATCGAAAGAGTTGCTGGGTAAAATAAAAAGCGTACTGAACGGCTGATAACATGACAATAGAGACAGCAGATGACGTTATCCGGCTATTGCGGGATATAGAGAAAAGGAGTCGGCAGTTTGTGGCAGGCTTGCCTCAGGAAGAAGAGGATAAGCATTTTTGGGAAGGCGTTCTGTTTATGGCAGCAGGGAGTAGTGCAATAGCCCCTTTGCATGAAGTAAAGGAGATACTCGCTTGTCCCTCGGCACTGACAAAAGTTCCTGGAACAAAGAACTGGATGTTAGGCATTGCCAATATTCGCGGCAACCTGTTGCCGATTATCGATCTGCAACTGTTTCTTGGCGGCACATCAACGACTATTGGACGACGTAGCCGGGTGTTTGTCGTCAATCATCAGGGGCTTTTCGCCGGGCTACTGGTTGGAAAGATTCAGGGTATGCGCCATTTTTCAGACGAGCAGGCTGTCCAGCCATCTTCACTTCCTGAAGCTATCAAACAATATGTTCAACAAGCCTATGAGGTGGATGGGAGTATTTTGCCGGTATTCAGCATAAATATATTGGCTGAGAGTTCAGGCTTTCGGGTGGCGGCCAGTTGATTTAAAGGCAATGACAAGCGAGAGCAGTTTAGCGGCGACAATATTTAGTTTTTTCGGGAGAGGGACTGTAATGAAAAGAAGGTCTGTGAATAAGGAAGGTTCTGCTCCCAATATGATTGTAGTGCTGTTATCTGTCGGATTGCTGGTCACCCTTGTGCTGGCTATGATGACCTTTGTTCATATGTCAAAATGGACCTCGAACAATGCAGCCTACCTGGTGCGATCTGGTGAAATGCGGGTGACTGCGTTGGAGATTGCGGAGTACGCTCTGACGGGAGCTGCGGGTGATCAACGAGCCCTTGGCCAGCTTAAGACCTCGCGCGATTCATTTGAACGCTTGATTACCGAGATAAAAAAAGGTGTGCCCGGTATGGGGCTTCCGCCTTCTCCGGCCTCTGCTAGCAAACAGCTGAAACTGGTAGACAACAGTTGGCTGGAGTTACGACAGAATGCAGAGGACATTCTTTCAAGCAAGGAGTCAATTCTCTCAGTACGCGAATCCGTCAATGTGATCACCGAACTTGTACCACAACTGCAGGAACTTTCACAGCAGGTGGCCTCTGTTCTGGTAAGGGACAATGCAACACCTAAACAGATATCGATTGCTTCGCGCCAGCTGATGCTGGCAGAACGCATCGATAAGAATGTAACCAAAGTTCTGGCTGGCGGCCAGGCAACGGCCGCTGTGATTGACCAGTTTAGCAGTGATGCTGACCGTTTTGGCCGCGTACTTGATGGCATGCTGGAGGGGCGCCGCTCTCTCGGGATTGAAAAAATTGGCAATGATGAGGCCCTGAACAGGCTTCAGGAAGTGGCCGTGCTCTTCAATTCGATCAATGATCATGTCGAAGAGATTATCCAGGAGGTGCCTGCGGTGTTGCCCGCCTTTGAGGCCGCCTCACAGGTGACGGGTATTTCCGATAAGGTCAATGAGCGGGCCCTGGCGTTGGTTAAAGCTTATGAAAAAAATCCGGGACTGGTCTCGATAGCGGGTATCAAGGCTGGTCCGGTGATGCTTAGTATACTGGGCGCTGTCTTCATTATTCTACTTGTCTCCTTGGGTTATGCTCTGCTGCTTGCTTCAAAACGGCGCGAAGAGGAGAGCAGACAGCAGAATGAGAGGAATCAGCAGGCTATTTTGCGATTGCTGGATGAAATGGGCGATTTGGCCGATGGCGATCTGACAGTAACAGTAACCGTCACCGAGGATGTGACGGGGGCCATAGCGGACTCTATCAACTACGCTATCGAAGCCCTACGCAACCTGGTAACGACCATTAATGAAATTTCTGCCAAAGTTTCGACTTCGGCTCAGGAGAGTCGTGCCTCTGCCATGCATCTCGCCGAGGCGAGTGAACATCAGGCAGAGCGGATTTCTACTGCAACAGGCTCAATCAAGTCAATGGGGGAGACGATTGACCAGATGTCTCTGGATGCAACCGAATCGGCGGAAATAGCCCAGCGTTCGGTGGATATTGCTGGCAAGGGTGCCGCCACCGTACGCAAAACTATCCGGGGCATGGACACTATCCGGGAGCAGATTCAGGAGACTTCCAAGCGTATCAAGCGCCTGGGCGAGAGTTCCCAGGAGATTGGCGATATTGTTGAGCTGATTGATGACATTGCGGATCAAACCAATATTCTGGCTTTGAATGCTGCCATGCAGGCGGCAATGGCTGGTGAGGCGGGGCGTGGATTTGCGGTGGTTGCAGATGAGGTGCAGCGGTTGGCTGAGCGGTCAAGTAATGCAACGAAACAGATCGAAGCACTGGTCAAGACCATTCAGGCTGATACCAATGGAGCGGTAAGTTCCATGGAGGCGACCACGACCGAGGTGGTTGCAGGAGCTAAGCTGGCAGAGGATGCCGGCGATGCCCTGAGAGAGATTGAGACGGTTTCCAATAAGATCTCCGACAGAATTCAGTTGGTTTCCAGTGCGGCTCAGCATCAATCATCTGAAGCCGAACGGGTTAATGACACCATGAATGTTATTCAGGAGATTACTACCCAGACTGCAGATGGAACCAATCAGACGGCTGTGTCAATTGGCTCACTGGCAGATATGGCTGATGAACTTCAACACTCTGTAGCTGGTTTCCGGCTTCCCGAATAATATAAGAAAGAGACTTCTGGTCAATATAGAAGTGCAGATCAGAAGTTACAGAAATTGAAAGATATTGGCGAATCTAAGTATGAAGAAAGGCTTGGTATGAGCGACGTTCAAGATCATAGTGCGCTGAAATGGATCAAAGGTGAGCTTGATCTTTCTGCCGAATCAGCCCGACGCTCCCTGGAGGCGTATGTCAACTCTGCTGATGAGGGTACAATAGATGACTGTATCAACAGCCTTCACCAGATACATGGAACTCTGCAGATGGTTCAGCTCTACGGAGCTGCAATGCTTGCAGAGGAGATGGAATTTGTAGCTCTGGCGCTGAAAGAGGGTTCTACGCGCAAGCGAATTGAGGCTGCCGAGGCCATGATGCTGGGGCTGATGCAACTACCAGAGTATCTGGAGAAGATCGAATTCGGTGCCAGGGATATGCCCTTGCTTTTACTCCCTATACTGAATGAGTTGCGGGCCGTACGCGATGCTGCATTGCTGTCTGAGGTGGTCCTATTTGCACCGGAACTAGAAAGCAGGCTTGCTTTATCCCGTGTGAATGGTGCAGCTAATCCCGGACTATCGGAGACCGCTCGTCGCCTCAGAATCAAATACCATAAAGCGCTGCTTGGCTGGTACCGGGGGGGGGGCGATGCCAAGGATGGTATAGAGCGGATAGTCGAGATTTTTTCGCAGTTGACTGACGAATCGGGTACGACCCAGGTGAAGCGTCTATTCGAGGTTGCCCAGTCTGTAGCAGTGGGAATTGGCGAAGGCAGTATCGATACCGGGGTGGCAACCAAGCTTTTGTTGGGAAAGATTGACCGGGAAATTAAAAAAATCATTGACCATGGAGAGTTGCCGGCTGCCGAAGCCCCCGCTAACGATCTTCTGAAGAACCTGCTTTATTATACCGCCTGTGCAGATAGTACTGCTCCGTTGATCCAGAAGATAAAAGCAGATTTCCTTCTGGAGAGCAGCCTGCTTAGTCAGGCTGACCTGGAGGAGGGGCGTGAAGAGCTGCATGAGCCCGGACAGCAACTCCTTGAATCTTTGCGCGGTGCCATAGAGACGAATCTTACTGCTATAAAAGATAGTCTAGATATTTTTATTCGAGGCAAAAGTACGGATTTGGCACGGCTGCAATCGCTTGAGGAGCCTATTCGTAAGCTTGCGGATACCTTGGGGATGGTCGGCCAGGGTGGGTTGCGACAGAGACTGCAACGGCAGGCGGAGAGAATCGCTGAGGTAGGCACTGATAACACGCCGTTGTCAGATCAAGACCTGATGGCAATGGCCAGCGATATCCTGTTTATTGAAGTATCGTTGGCCAACCTCTCAGTGGTCCGTCGGTATCCGGTTCAGAGCAGAAAAGATCACTTATTGCCTGATTTGCCGGATGGCGAGTTTGAACGTCTTATTGACTCTGTGATGCATGAATCGAGAGTTGACTTGGCAAGAAATAAAGAAGCCATTATCGGGTTTATCGAGTCTCCTGAGAATAAGGGTCTGTTGGGTGAAGTGCCCATGCGTTTTAAGGGTATCGCCGGTGCTTTTCGTATCCTTAAACTCCCAGATGCTGCCGGATTGGTTGATTCTTTGGCGGGTTATACTGAGTCTGAATTTCTGGAGCAAGGTGCAGTCCCCTCTTTCGATATACTCAATTCATTTGCCGATGCGGTGACCGGGATTGAGTGTTTCATGGAGGCGGTGGCTGAGGGGAGAGGGATTCAGCCGGATATTCTGGAAGTGACCCGCGAAGCGCTGGAGCAGCTCAATGTTCTTGCTGCAGATGAGATCGAGTATATTGAAGCGGCGGTTGCTGGTGGATCCGAGACGGATGCCTATGATGAAGCCTTGGAAGCTGAAGCGCCTGAGAGTGTCGAGGTTGTAGAAGAGACGCCTCTCCCGGTTGAATTGCCACCCGAAGAGATAGCCTCTTCAGAAAAGCTGCCAATGGATGATATCGATCAGGAGATCCTAGATACCTTTCTGGAAGAGGCGAAGGAGGAGCTTGAGGTTATTCAGGAGTATCTGCCACGCTGGCGTCTGGATCGAAGTGATCAGGATGCAATGGCTACCTTCCGCCGTTCATTCCATACCCTCAAAGGGAGTGGTCGGCTGGTTGGGGCAACGGACATAGGTGAATATGCATGGTCAATTGAGAATCTGCTTAACCGGATAATTGATGAGACTGTGGAGGTTTCCCCCGCTATTCTGGAGTTGCTGGACGAGATCCTTGAGGTACTACCGGTACTTATAGATGCCCAGGAGTCAGGTCAGTCACTGGCTGTTGGTGTCCAGCCTTTGATGGACCGGGCTTTTGCGTTGACTCGTTCGCCAGAGGCACCCGTCAAAGAGACCGCCTATAGCCAGGAGGAGATTGAGCCTCCGGTTTCGGAAGAGGCTATTTCGACAGAGACTCCAGAACTGGAGCCTGAAGATGATAGTTTCATCAGTGCTGATGTTCTGCCATTTCCCCTCCCTGATGGCGAGCAGGAGGACGACAGTGCTACTGCATTGGAAGAGCCATCTGTCGCAATCAAAATGGATGAAACACTTCTAAAAATCTTCTCTTCAGAATCGGCCATTCACATCGAAACATTGAAGCAGTTCCATGACGCATGCGAGAAAAATCCGCTGGATTGCCGGGTGGGTCGTGAGTTGGTTCATGCGCTGCACACACTGCATGGCAGTGCGGATATGGTAGGGGTTAATTCCATTGCAGAAGTAAGCTCCGCGCTCGAGTCCCTGGTGGGCGATCTACAACACCTTGGCCTCTTGGCAGATCTGCTGGCGCTGGATTTGGTTGAACGCAGCATCCATTTGTTCGAAACCGTATTGAAAGGTATCAACGTACCTGAATTCACACTACCCGAGTGGCTGCTGCTGCTGGGCGAGATCAATTTATATCAAGCGATTCCCACGGCGCCTGCAGAAGTGATTGAAACAGACGTTTCAGCAGAGGGCAATGCAGAAGTTATTGCGCTGGAGCCGGTAGAAAGCGACTACGAGCCGGAATTGCAAGTAGAGGTTGAAGCAATTGATTCAGCATCAGTAGACGCCTTTCAGTTCGATGGTGTTGACAATGATGGCATGCCTCTGTTCGAGTCGGAACTTATTGAAACTCCGGTGGAGATCGAACTAGCCGAAGAGATCGAGACAATCGAAGACGTTGAAACGGCAGCAGAAGAAGAAACTGTCGAGTTGCCACAGGTTGTGGATGAAGCAGCGGAAGGAGAAGCTATCACAATGGTGGAACTGGATGTCGGCGAAGATCTGGTCGATATTTTCCTGGAAGAGGCTCAGGACCTTCGGCATGATCTCGAACAGAGTTTGCAGCGCTGGCGGGACGATCCCGCTAACGGAGGGGAGGCTGTTGTCGATCTGCAGCGCACCTTGCATACTCTGAAAGGCGGAGCGCGGTTGGTGGGTGCTATACCTATAGGTGATTTAAGTCATGCCTTTGAATCACTTCTTACGCCAATCGACCAGAAACAGATGCTGGGAGATCGGGGTGTGCTGGTGCTGGCGCAATCTGCGGCAGATTGCCTGGCGGAACAGATCGAAGATTTGAGGCGTGGACCTCGAATGCGTGCTGCGGATGATCTGATAACTCAATTGAAGCAAGGGTTTAAGCACGAGCTGTCTCAGCCAGAGCCGATTTTCGTGGAGAAAACGGAAGCACAGGAGAAAAGGGAAGAAAAGGAATCAAAGGCAAAAAAAGGAGAAGGAAAAGAGGTAAAAGTGGACCGGGCTGAGGAACAGAGCGAGCCAGAGGTCATTATGCAGCGAATGACCACTGGGCAGAAAACAGCCACAGTGCCCGCTCATAGGGAAGGTCGTGAGCAAGTGCGTGTCCGTTCGGACTTGCTTGGTCGGCTGGTAAACAATGCGGGTGAGATCAGTATCTACCGGGCGCGACTCGAACAGCAGAATAGCGCTCTGGGATTCAACCTGATAGAACTTGAGCAGACGGTTGATCGTCTGCGTGGCCAGTTGCGTCAGCTTGAGATTGAAACCGAAGCACAAATCCTGTTTCGTTATGAGAATGAAAAGGACCAGGATGAGAATGAGTCTTTTGATCCATTGGAGCTCGATCGCTTCTCCAGTATGCAGCAGGTTTCCCGGAGTCTCCTGGAGACGATAAACGATCTGGTCAATATTCACACTTTTCTCGATGAGCAGCAGAAAGAGACAGAGACGCTGTTGCTACAGCAATCGCGAGTCTCTACCGATCTCCAGGATGGTCTTCTCCGTACCCGTATGGTGCCCTTTTCACAGATTGTTCCACGTCTCCGTCGCGTGGTGCGACAGACAAGGAAAGAGCTTGGCAACCAGGCAGAGCTCTATCTTCATGGGATAGAGGGCGAGATTGATCGTGGCATTCTCGACCGTATGATTGGTCCTCTTGAGCACTTGCTGCGCAATGCGGTGTCCCATGGCATTGAGATGCCGGCCCGGAGAGAGCGGGCGGGAAAGAGCAGTACAGGAAGTATTGATTTGACCCTTGAACGTGAGGGTAATGACATCCTGATGACTATCTCTGATGATGGCGCTGGCATTCGTATCGACGACATTCGTTGTAAAGCGATTGAGAACGGTCTGCTGGATCCCCTAGCAAATATGCCGGACAGTGATGTTTTACAGTTTGTACTGGAGCATGGTTTCAGTACGGCGGATAAAGTGACTCAGATCGCTGGTCGCGGAGTGGGTATGAATGTGGTGGTCAGTGAGATAAAGCAGTTGGGCGGATCGCTTGATATTACCTCTCTCCCAGGCAAGGGAGCCAGTTTTATTATCCGCCTGCCCCTGACTCTGGCGATATCCGATGCCTTGTTGGTAGAGCTGAACGAAGAGATCTACGCTATCCCCCATACTGGCATTGAAGGTGTGGTCAGGGTTTCCAGGCAGGAGTTGCAAGAGTGCTACAGCGGTCGACAGACCAGTTACACCTATGTCGATCATGACTATCAGGTGCGTTACCTTGGGACCATGCTGGGTAGTGCCCCATTGAGCCTGTCGGAGGGGCGCAAGTGGTATCCCATGCTGCTGGTACGGGCAGGTGAACGCCGGGTGGCATTGCAGGTGGATGGACTGCTGGGTAACCGTCAGGTTGTGGTGAAATCTGTTGGATTGCAGATTGGTTCAGTGAGATGGATCGCTGGTGGAACCATTCTGGATGACGGGCGGGCAGCCTTGATTCTGGATGTGATAGCCTTGGTTCGTACGAATCTAGCGCAGACGGTGATCGAACCCCTGGAGGTGGTCACGGACGGTCTGGAGCCGGGAGTCGGCAAGATGGTTATGGTGGTGGACGACTCTATTACTGTACGTAAGGTGACTGGACGACTGTTGGAACAGAATGGGATGAATGTGGTTGCCGCGAAAGATGGTGTGGATGCGGTGGCCATGTTGCAGGAGCATCGCCCCGATATCATGCTGCTGGATATCGAAATGCCAAGAATGGATGGCTACGAAGTGGCTCGTCACATGCGCAATACGGCAGAGCTGAAGGGTATTCCGATCATTATGATAACCTCCAGAACGAGTGATAAACACCGTAATCTTGCAATAGAGCTGGGTGTTAAACGCTACCTTGGCAAGCCATTCCAGGAGAGTGATCTGTTGAAAAATATATACTCTGTACTGAGTGAGGTGACTGATGGCAAAGAAAAGTGACTCAATAGGGGTTCGTGGTGTACTTCTCCCGTTGCTATCGGGACAGCTGTTGCTACCAAATGTTTCTGTCTCTGAGATAGTTGGCTATCAGGAACCGGAGCCGTTTCCCGATCACTACCCAGACTGGATGCTGGGTCAACTTGCATGGCGTCGGCAGCCGATCCCCCTGATTTCTTATGAGCATCTGCTGGGGTTTCCCTTGGAGCGAGTGGAAAACAGGGCACGAGTCGCCATTTGTTGCACGCTCAATGGTAATGTGGAACGTCCTTATATCGGCATACTGCTGAAATCTGTTCCTCGCCTGGCTCGCGTTAGCGAAGAGACGGTTATCCCTATTAATGACACGGATGATGTCAATGAGATGGTGGCACAGCGGGTGCGGATTAATGGCCAGGATGCCTGGATTCCTGATCTTGATGCACTGAAATCGGCGATAACCGAGTTGACTCAGTCAGATGTCTGATCGGCGGGTAAGTTCTCAAACTTCAGTGCGGTTAAGGTTACGATTTAATGCCTCAGACAATAGACGAGAGCCTACGCGTCAACATATTTTATTTGTACATCGGAAAACCAAATATCTCGCCACCGCTGGGTTCTTTCTCGGTCGGTTTAGTACCGTGGGAGAAACCACGGTTGCCTGTAAAAAGCGGGTATTGCCATTAACTGCCTTGCTGCTGATATTAACCCGGCGGACATTTACATATAATATATGCTTGTGTGAAAAAGGATGCACGCAAGTTCAGCACTGAGCAACAAGAACCCCTGGCCATCGCGAAGCGAGGACTAAAAAATGTACACCGTTGCCTGATTGAAGCTCAGAAGTAAAAAATCATTGAAGCGATTCGGGATCATATGCCGGGTCAATACAAACTCGGTTTTTCGCTCTGGACTCGAAGTTTCATTGCTCAGCTTATCAAGCAGTTTTGGGGAATTACATCCCTATGCAGACTATGTCCGGCTACCTTAAACGCTGAGGTTTCACACCTCAAAAGCCAGTAAAGCAAGCCTGGGAGAAGATCTCCGGTAAAAATACATGCCTAGTTGAAAGATGAGTATCTTGGCATTAAGGAACGGATTAAGAATTAGAGAACGCCACTATATTTTGGGGTGATGAAACGGGTATAAAAACACCACGCAGCATGGTCGCGCTGTTATGCTCCGCAAGGACAAACGCTAGTACAGCGGCTCTCGGTCAAGCGAGTGTCACTGAATATGATTTCAGCCATTACGAATCAGGGTGAAGTACAGCTTCATGCTGTATGAGTCATCCATGAATGCGAAAGTGCTGGCCAAATTCCTAAGGGCACTGCTTGAATCTACACTGGGAAAGGTATTTCTGATACTGGACAACACTACCAGTGCATTACGCCAAGAAGATTGAGAAAGTCGCGAACGGAATAAATCAGCACTGTCATCCGGTTTTTGTGGCTTCATGTTTACAGTGTTTTGATGATGAATAGGAAAACTTTCCTTACATGACAATTCTATCATAAATAGCTTATTAATTCATACTTATCATCTGGTTATAAATAATTCAGGGGCGACTATTTGGCCAAGATCGTAAAGAGTGTGCCATTTAAAAATGGAATCGAGATAGATAAATCAGATCACCACTTTTGATAATAATTCTTTGAAAGCCGAATGGAATCAACTCCAGCCAAGCTTCTCAGCTAACCCTGAACTCCGTTCGACCCGCTTGTTGCAACCTTTGATCAACGCATTGGGGCTTGCATGGATAATGACTTTTTTACTGGCCCGGGTAATTCCCGTATAGATCAGCTCCCGGCTGAGGATTGCGTTATTTTCGTCGTAGGGTAACACTAGGAGAACCTGCTCGAATTCGGAGCCTTGGGATTTATGCACGGTGAGTGCCCAGGCGGGCAGATGTTCAGGGAGATTGCGTACCGGAAGATCACGAACCTGATTATCGGCCAGTTTGAAGAAGGCGCGTAGTTCACCGTCCCGGTTTTTCCACAGTAGACCAACGTCACCGTTGAAGAGTTCAACCTCATAGTCGTTCGCGGTTACCATGACGGGCTTTCCATGGAACTCTTCACTATGGCCGATAATGCCTTTTGCCCAAAGGCGCTCGGCTATAAGGCGATTGATTTCACTAATGCCGAAGGGACCGGCATGCAGGGCGCATAGAATTCGTATTTGACCAAAATGGGTCAGGGCGTCCCCCACATTGTCGCACTGCAGATATTGGCTGTACTGTTCGACCGCCCATTCAAGGGCTTTCTTGCTGATGCCGTTCTCTTCACTCTCAATCCATGCCATCTGCTTTGCATTCATATCACGCAGCAGTTCCATGGCACGCTCTCCTTCGCCATTATTGACATATTCAGCCAGTTTTCCGATATCCGGGACACCCCTGAAACGGTAGCTGGTGCGGAGTAGGGCGATGGCATCGGATATGGCTGGTGAATCTGCGTTCACCGATAGTTGCTTGGTGCTGATTGCGGTTAACTGTTCCAGTAAACGCCCTTGTTCTTTGCTGTAGCTGATGGATTGTCCATGGCCTGTGATATCACCCAGCATGCTACCGGCTTCCACTGAAGCCAGTTGATCGCGATCACCCAGAAGAATGATACGTGACTGAACAGGCAGGGCATCAAGCATATGGGCCATTAGCGACAGGTCGATCATTGAGGCTTCATCCACAACCAGGCAGTTGACCACCAATGGATGGTTGCCGTCATGGCGGAAACGACTGCCGTTGAAGCCCAGCAATCGGTGGATGGTGCTTGCCTGTTCTGGGATCAGTGCTCGTATACCTTCTTCAATATCGATATCGGCTTTGCGGTTGCGTATGGAGTCGACCATGCGTGCGGCCGCTTTTCCGGTGGGTGCTGCAAGTTTAATGTGCATCCCCGGGTCTTGCTCAAGTAGCAGTGCCAGCACCTTTACTACCGTTGTGGTCTTGCCTGTGCCGGGGCCGCCTGATATCACAGCGAACCTGCGACTGACCGCCAGAGCGGATGCCAGTTTTTGCCAATCGATATCATTGTGGTTGGGGTCTTGTGGAAACAGGCGATTCAATCCGATTTTGAGCCGCTCCTCAGCCAACCCGGCAACGGGCCCAAGCCGTGCCTCTATTGCCGTGAAAACCTGCTGTTCAAAAGCCCATAATCTGCCAAGGTAAAGGCGCTTGCCTTCGATTATCAGTGGCGCAATCTCTCCCGGCTTTCCGACGCATTTTTCATTTCCAAGCCTGGAGGTCCATTCACCTGCTGCAGGTGCTGTCGGGATATCCATCTGTTTATTTATCGTGGTTTCAAACAGTGGTTTATTGGCAAATCGGTTGAGATCGACACAAACATCACCCTGTTGACTGCGCTCGCTGACCAGTGCTGCGGTTTGTACCAAAAGGTTCTCTTCAGGCTGCTTCGACTGCTCTGCAATAAAACGGGCGAAGAAATAGCTTAATGTGGAGATCAGGCCGTTATGCAGGAGTGATTTCAGGGTGCTTGTCATGACGCCGTCCCCGGTATTGCTGTGGTGAAAATCTCCTTATCCAGTGTCTCTATCAGTGCCTTGTCCGGCAGTTCGTGGAACACACCGTATGCCGGCCCGGTTGCCGGCCGCATGCCGCGCAGGAACAAGTAAAAAATACCACCAAAATGTGTATCGTAGTAATAGTTATCCAGCCGTTGTTTCAGATAACGATGCAGTGCCAGTGTGTACAATAGGTATTGCAGGTCGTAGCGGCGGTCGAATACCGCCTGACGCAGGTTTTCCGGCCGGTAGTCATCCAGTACACCACTAAGAAAGTTGCTTTTGTAGTCGGCAACATAGAACTTTCCATTGTGCTCAAATATCAGGTCGACAATTCCGGTGATAATGCCGCGAAAATTACCGATTCCCAATTTTGCCAGTGGTTGCCCGGCAGCCTGTTCCAGCGTTCTGTTCAGGGCTGGGATGTCGACATGTTGAATAGAGAAATCAAATTCCAGTTCATTCAGGCGTTTCTCCTGGGCGATGTCGTGCAGTGACAGGCCCTGCTGGTTCAGGGATGTAGTCACTATATAGCGCATCCATCGTGCAATGGTCTCCTTGTACCTCTCGTAATCGACATTGAATCGCGATGCCAGTTGGCTTGCCAGTTCAAAGGTCTGGGTTTCAATATCATCCTGAAAATCAAGCTTCTCCAGAATGAGATGCATAAATGAGCCGACATGGCTGCCTGCCGGAAAATTGAGAATGGCATCATCTGTGCCGCGGGGGCTTCCGCCATGGGGAGTCTGATGGATCTCCCGGGTCATTCCACTGAAGCTTGTCAGGTGCCAGTCTGTGGCTATTTTGTCGTTGAATTGCTTCGGCTCCTCGATCATGGATTGAGTTTTATCCGTGACTTCTATGGCTGAACCGTCAATTTCGGGAAGATCCGACAATGCAATTGTCTGCCCTGCTTTTTCAATCAGTCGATAAAGATCAGCGTCCAGATCGCGATTTGCAATAAACGCATTGGGTAGTGTGTGCTCCAGCTCTTCTGGTGTCTGCTCCTCATGAAGGAGGTATGCCATGGCGGTTTTGCCGGATGAATTGACCTCTCCCCATGCCAGATAAATTTTTGCTTTGGCGCGGGTAAGTGCCACGTAGGCTAGGCGAATGTCTTCTGCCAGCCGCTCTTTTTCTGCCAATTTAAGATGGCTCTCTATCTCATCCGAGCCGGCATCGAGAAATGCCTGCAGATTGCTCCCATGAAAATCAAGCAGGCCATTATCTGTGTTTCGTGGGCGGCAACCCCATAGAAAGGGGAGGAAAACAATGGGATACTCCAAACCTTTGCTGGAGTGGATGGTGACTATCTTTACCAGCTCTTCGTCGCTCTCTAGTCGTAACTCGGCCTCCTCCTCGTCACCATTTTCTATCTGTTGCTTAAGCCAGCCGAGGAGGGCATCCATTCCGGGATGGATTTTCGAGGCCTGCTGCAACAGTTCTGACAAGTGCAACAAGTTGGTCAGACGCCGCTCAGCAAGGTCATTTTCGGCAATCCGCTGGCCAATCCGGAGTTGCTGCTGCATCGCCTGGAACATTGTCATAAAGCCTTTATGTTGCCATAGGCGGTTGAACTCCTTCAGGCCGTCGATCCACTTCAGCCACCCATTTTCATTAAGTTGAATTCTGGCTATGTCTGTATAGACCAGCCCCAGTAGATTGCTGCTAAGGGCATTGCGCGCGAATCCACGGTCGTAGTAGTTGAGAATGGCCTCCAGTAAAAGCACCAGTCCCGATGCCTCCTCGCTTTCGAAAACCTTGTCATGTCCGGCCGTAACGGCATTGATGTTGTAGGCTCGCAGCGCTTGCCGCACCATGACACCTTGATAACCGACGCGAATCAGCACCGCGATATCTCCCGGGACGACAGGTTTTTCACCAATCTTTATGCTGCTATCGGAACCTCCCCGGATCAGACGAGCAATTTCCGCTGCGGTTGTCTTGGCCAGAGTATCTTCTGCGGCGCTTTTACTTTGCGGTTTTCCGTTGCCATTCAGAGGGATTTTCCAGAGTGAGAGCGGAGTAACGGGTTGTTTCTTCTCTAACAGCAGGGCGTGCGGTTTCTGCTTCTCCTCTTCCGTTGCCGGTTTGACCGGGTGATAATCGATTGCATCAGCGTATATGAAGGGTTTGTCGCGGAAAGTGAACAGAGTGTTTACCGCGCTGATTAATCCGGGCACTGACCGCCAGTTGGTATCGAGAGTGTAGCGGGATTGATCCGCATCGGCCTTGGCACGCATATAGGTGAAAATATCACCCCCACGGAAACTGTAGATCGCCTGTTTCGGATCCCCGATCATGATGAGGCTAGTCTCCGGGTTAGAGTGATAGAGTTTATGGAATATGCCGTACTGGATGGCATCTGTATCTTGAAACTCATCAATCATGGCAACCGGGAAACGCTGGCACAGTTTTTCTGCCAATGCATCTCCCCGGGAACCATGCAGTCCATCATATAGGCGGGTGAGCTGGTCGTGGAAGGCGATGGTCTGGCTCTGCTGCTTGATCTGTTCCACATGTTCACTGGCATAGCACGTCGCTTGTTTCAGTGCGGCCACACGGAAGTCGCGTTGTAGCGCTTTTTGTTGCTCTATGATTTTTTGGCAATCGATGAAAAACCCATCTCGCAAGCCGGGGTCTGCGTCTCGCTTTGTTTTTTTACTGTTGTCGTAGAGGTATTGGGCTGACAGTGCCTTGAAATCACCGGGTATTTCGAGAAGGTTATTCGATGAAAAATAGAGGTCCATCCGGTTTAGAAAATCAGCTAAGTTAGCTTTATGGTATTCCACTGTTTTTGCGCGGCTCAGTGCGGATGAATTTTGCAGAATTTGGGTAATCTCATCTTTTCGTTGCTGCCAGAGATGGGCAATGGATGAGAGATTTTCCTTTAAAGTGTGCCAGCGGCTGAATATTGCCGCGAGATCATCTGTGCTCTCCGGTATCAGCCGTTTATTATTGGCTTGGCGCAGCGGGGCCTGATATCTGACAAAACTTTCTATGGAATCCAGGGTATTGTTAAACAGCAGGACATCCTGCCGACTCAAACCATAGGCTGTTTTACGCCACCAGTCCTTTAACGCTTCATTCCATAGATTTGCGTCATTGGTTGTCAGCTCCATATCGAACGATTGGCCGCTGTTAAAGGCGTAATCCGATAGTGCCCTTTGACAGAAACCGTGAATAGTATAGATGGCAGCCTCATCCATGCTGCGCACGGCAAGTTTCAGTTGATTGACAGCCAATTCCCGGCCCTCTTCTTTTTCAATCTGTTGTTGCAGTATTTCCAGAAATCTGTCACTGCTTGGCTGTGGCTCTTGAATCAACTTCAGGGTTTGATACAAGCGTTCTCGGATGCGGCCGCGTAGCTCTTCTGTTGCTGCATTGGTAAAGGTGACAACCAGAATTTCCGATACCTTTCTGCCTGACAGTATGTATCGCAGATAGAGATTGCTAATAGTATAGGTTTTACCGGTGCCGGCACTCGCTTCAATCAGCTTGATGCCATCCAGCGGAAGCCAAAGGGTTGCTTCGGAATCAAGAGCGATCTCTTTATCCTGCATCAGAGTGTCTCTCCACACTGCAGCGCTTGTTGATAAAAAATGGCAGAAAGTTCGGTGAATTCAGGATGTTCTACGGGGTTTGTATCGAAACCACGCAGTGCCAGTTGGATATAGCTGTCATCTTTATCCCCTGGAATATTTCTGAACGGAAAACCATTCCATGCCGTCTCCACTCCAGAGGGTTTGGTTGCCATGAGATAACTGGCATTGGGAAACACCGGCAGTGGTCGCTGCAATCCCTCCCAGTAATACTCCAAATACTGCTGCAGACTGGATTTCGCTATATCCGTTGCTATTGTTTGAACCTGCCAGGTTGTATCGTTGGTAATAAGCGTACTCTTCTCGCCCTCAATGAACTGACCACTGGCGCAGAGGGCCAGGTGATCAAGCCACAGGGCCAATAAATGTTTACCCTTCAACTTCGATGGCGTGTAGTGGAACACCCCTTTCCCCGGCAGGTAGCGATCAACTTGTCCGCTCAGGCGAAAACCATGGTCAAAGGGGATGTTAATGAGTATGGGTTGAGCATCGATACCGGCATAATCGGTGAGATTCTCAAGCAGGGGGGCTATATTTTCTTGTATTTCATTGAAGGTGGTTTCGGAGAAGATCCCATGCGGCAGCATGCCCTTTGCCTGTAACACTTCCAGGCGGGTCTGCCTGCCTTGTAAGTAGTTATCGGAAAACAGCGATTTCAACTGCCAGGATTGCAGTCCGTCCAAGGCAAATAACTCTTCATCCTCGCTGACCATCTCATCTTTCAGCCAGACATTCAGGCGGGTATTGAAGAAGAACTTTACCGGGTGCTGAATGAAGCGGCTCAGGCGTTGCAGTTCAATCTCTCGTGACTTCTGTTCCGGCGGCTCCAGTTTTTCTGACGGCCAGCTCTCCAGACTGGGATTCCGGGAAGGGTGCGCCAGGGATTTTGCAACTTCGTACCAGTAACGGTCATAGCTTGCTGATTCGTTCTGATAGTTACGCCGGCTGAACGGCTGAAGTGGATGGAGCGTGGTAATCTGATTGCTGATTTTCCACCTTTCTTTATCGACAGGCGAATACCGGTCATCGATGAAATCCAGCAGTTCGCGCACCAGCACGGATGGCTGTTGTTCACTGTTGTCTTTCAGGTCGCGGCCTGTGTAGCTGATATAGAGGGTTTGTCGCGTACACAACAGAGTCTCCAGTAGCAGATAGCGGTCTTCATCGCCTTTGCCTGGGTCTCCAGGGCGCCAGCTATCTGCCATGCGGTCAAATTCTATTGGTCGTTCGCGGCGGGGGAATGCCTGATCGTTCATGCCCAGCAGGCAGATGATGCGAAACGGCAGGCTTCGCATCGGGCGCATACTGCAGAAAGTCACGCCACCTGAAAAGTAGCGGCCATGTATTGTCTGGTTCCCAAGTTCAGTGTTCAGCCAATGATGCAAAAGCTCCGGAGACAGCTCATGTCTGGAAGCCTGTTGTTGCAACTCGTCAATGCTGTCCCGGATCTGCTGTAACTTGCCCTCTTCGTCAGTGCGATCGCTGAAAAAGCTATCCAGTAGCTGGTTGAGCAGTTGCTGCCACTCATCGGCACTCTGGGTTTTACCGAGTCGTTGCCGGTACTCCTGAAGACGGCTGAACAGCATCCAGAAGGAGCCCAGGCTTTCAGCCTTGGCCCCTTCAGCCTCAGCCAGTGGTGCGATACCATTCCAGTAATCGACATCGCCCAGGGAATAACCGGCAAACAGGCGTTGTTCGGCCTGTTTCCAGGTGTTTTCGATAATTGCCGGCAGATCCAGTTCTGCTTTGTGAGCACCATCCACTCCCCAGCGTACATTGGCTTTTTCCAGCAGCGTGCGAACATGGTTGCAGGCCTCATCATTCAGATTAAAACGTGCTGTCAGTTCAGGGACATCCAGATAGGAGAGTACTTCAGATACGGTGAAACGGCTTTGCGGCAGACTCAATAACTGGAAGAAGATACGAATCAACGGGTGTTCGCCGGAGATGGAGATATCCGACAGATTCCACGGGATGAAGGGACGTGATTGCGTCTCTTCCTTACGAAACACGGCTTCTATGTAAGGTGCGTAGCGACTGATCTCCGGGACCATGACCAGGGTATCTTCCGGTTTCAGGCTGGGGTCTTCCTGCAGAATTGTGAGTAACCGGTCATGCAAGACCTGACATTCACGCAAGGCACTGTGGCAGATATGCACTTGTACGGAATTATCTGCTGTGGTCTGAAGGGTCTGTTCATTCAGGCTGAAGATATCCTGTTGAACAGAACTCAGGAGAGAGTCAGCTTCAGGTGCCTGATACTCTTCCCATTCGGCGGAAAACAGCTCGCCATCGTTCAGTAACAAGTCCTGCAGCGCCTGTCCCTGTCGACCCCAGGATGCCAGCAGTTCATTGCCGGTTTCATAGTAGGTCGCCTCGTCAGGTGTAACGAGGCGTTTTCTCGCTAACTCTTTTTTATTTTTCAGGTCAGCCCAGTATTGATCGGTGGGACTGAACTGATACAGATCGACCTGGGTATGCTCTGACAAGGCATGTAGTACATCAACAAATAACGGGGGAAGGGTGGAGATCGCGAACAGGCTGATACGCTTGGGTAAAAGCGCTCCTGATTGACTCCTCCTCAGGGTTTCCAGCAGCCTGTCCAGCACTGCAACCCGATGTGTCTCCTGATGAGCTGTTGCCAACTCACGCCATAAGTGTGCCTGCCAGTCGTTGTCATCTCCCTGGTCCCACTTCCGGATGAGGTCTGGACGGTAAAATTGATAACGATCGAAGACGTCGGCGATACGGGCGGAGAGTTGCCAGCGTTTTAAACCCTTGCTGTCATCCTGCAGATAGTGACTCAATGAACTGAATGCTGTTAGCTCAAGCATTCCGGGCAGCAATCCAAAGATTTTCCAGCTGGATGAGTGATGGTCGAGAGGATCTGAATCTGGCACGCCATCCAGCAGGCTGGCAGTAATTTCCCAGATCCAGGATGCGGGCAAAGGATAGTGAATATTGGCTGCTATACCCTGGTGTTGAGCCAGTTGCAGGTTCACCCAGCGTGCCATTGCCGGACTGGGTGCGATAATTAGTTCTGTGGAAAATGCCGAGGTTAGTCGCGGATTGATCAGGCGGTGGGCCAGTTTTTTGACCAGCGACTCCATTTTATTTGAGCTGATTAGCTGCAATCCCATATTTGTCTGTCTCTATTTCTATCTAGTGCCCGTCCATAAACGGTCCAGTTTCTCTCGCAAAGACGCAAGGCGAATTCAGATTGTAAGCCCACCACCTGTACTTTTCATAATTTGGGGCCCGATCATGGGGAGTATTCAGGTCGATACGGCCCTCGCTTGTTTCAAATGTCTTTCGGGACTTGCCGTTCTTGCGATTGGGCACCACATCATCAGCAATATGGCTCTCTACTCGGCTTCAAGAGTGGCCTCGGTGAGCTGCCTTAACAGCGGGGTCAAAACACCATTTTTCCCGCTAATGGCCTGCCTTGACTGAATAGCCTTAAGGGCTTTATCAAAATCAAATGGTTCTGTCATAATCAATTCTCCGTACAGCATTATGTTGCAAATTAAAGAATTGACACAAAATTTCTAATACTCCCTCCAAGCTTGACAAATTGGATGTTGTTTTCAAGTTCTTTATTTATTTTGCATCAGTCGCCGGCGCATTGATTTAGTGTTAACAGGCCCTAGCAGTGCGACCTTGGTTACAGGAATTGTGCTTGGCTCGATTACCTGTTGTAAAACTGATCAATATTGTTACAGCAGTGTTTCATCACTTGCTTGCGTTTTATTTTAAGGGTTGGGGTTAGAAAACCATTCTCCACGGTCCATGGTTCTTTTAGTAGCACCACTTGCCGAACCTGGGCATAACCGGGGAATTGATGGAGAAGTCGACTAATCCGCTTGGTGATTCGATCCAGCACAGCTTCATTTTTGTATGAGTCAGCGTCATCCGGGTCGAGCCCAAACCCTTCTGCCAGGTTTTTCCAGTGTTCCGCATCAGGCACTATCAAGGCGCAGAGATAGGGATGCCCTCCACCGATTATCATCACTTGTTCCACCAGTGCATCCATGGAGATGGCGAGTTCCATATCCGCAGGGGAGACGTTTTCACCATTGGATAAAATAATAATGTCTTTGATTCGCCCAGTGATATAGACGTGGCCCTCATTGTCGATTTCAGCAATATCACCTGTGTGCAGCCATCCATCCTGATCAATGACTTTTGCTGTCTCTTTTGGGTTATTCCAGAAGCCGAGCATGACAGTGGGCCCCTTGGCCAGGAGTTCTCCTCCTTCTCCTATGGCCAGCTTAACGCTGGGGAGTGCTTTTCCCACACTCTCGGGAATATTGTCATCCACCAGACTGACAGCCAGCACCGGGCTGGTTTCTGTCAGTCCGTAGCCTTGTAACAGAGGAATTCCTAGGGCTAAAAAAGTGCGTGCAACTTCTGGTGGTAACGGGGCACCACCACTGACGGCTGTGCGCAGTCTGCCGCCCAGACGGCTGGCGATCTTACTGGCCACCAGTTTGTCCAGCAGTGGCCAGAGGAGTAATGAGGGCGACCAGTTTCCCCGGCCCTGCTGATAGAGAAATCTTCTCCAGCCGATATTCACTGCCAGATTAAACAGCTTGCGAGCAACCGCTGGTTTTGCTGTCAGACCCTCCTGGATCTTTGCAAAAACCCGCTCATAGATTCGCGGGACACTGATCAACAGGGTAGGGCGAATGGTTTGAAGATCTTCACCCAACAGTGGAATGGAGCGGGCGTAGGCCACCAGAGCACCTCCCATCATTGGTAGGTAATAGCCTCCAGTCCTCTCCAGCATATGAGAGAGGGGCAGGAAAGAGAGCATGATGTCATCTTTCGTGGCGTGGGTTGTCAGTAGTGACTCAATAGGTGTTGCTGAGAATATTGCTATGGCTGAGCATCACCCCTTTGGGGTGTCCGGTGGTGCCTGATGTATAGACCACAGTGGCTAATCCGTGGGGATCCAGGTCATCCCTGAGTTGATAACCATCACTGCTTTTCGGCAGCCACTCTTCGATCAGCTGCAACCGGTCATCATGGGTCAGGCCATCCAGAGAGGTCAGACTTATAATGTTATGGATGGTGGTGAGATCATCTCTGACCGGGATCAGGCTCTCCCACTGTTCCGGACCCTGGATTACAAGCAGTTTTATCCCAGCATCTTCTGCAATATAGGTAACATTCCCGCCACGATCGTTATAGAAGAGTGGAACAGTGATGAGTCCAAGGCCCAAAGCTGCCTGGTCGAACATGACCCACTCCCGGCAATTGGGCATCATGATTCCAATACGATTGTCGGGTTTTAATTCTTCTTTGAGCAGGGCGGCCTGCCAGCGACCTGTCTCCTGCGCCATTTCAGACCAGGTGGTATCCACCCATTGATCCGTGTTGGCATTGAAATGGCGATAGGCTGCCTGGTCAGGTGTTTTTGCTATACGGGCATGAAACAGTCCGGCCAGTGTTCCTGCTTCTTCGGGGGTTATTTCATTATTGTTCCGTCCCATGGTTATCTCTCCTGCCGGGTTGCATTCAGTCGCTGGCATCCGGATCTGCTTTTTTGTCGGGAGGGCCGGTGCTCTTGTTGTTTTATTTAGCAGCTGCTGGACATTATCGTAAAGTATAGGAAGATCTAAGAATTAGGTATTAGAAAATAAGAAATTTTTCTGCATTCTCTCGGAGATCTCTGTGTCCCCCCTGACCTTTCCCCCAGAAATAGAGCCATGACAAGGATGAGATTTCCAATTAGTCTGTGTATTAGGAGATCTCAAGATGAAGAAGAAGCGTTACAGAGAAGAGCAAATTATTGGTGCCATCAAGCAGCATGAGTCAGGGGTAAAAGTTGATGATATTTGTCGTCAGTTCGGCATTTCAACCGGGTGCTTTTATAACTGGCGAAGCAAATACGCCGGGATGGATGTCTCAGAAGCCAAACGGCTCAAAGAGCTTGAAAGCGAAAACAACAAGCTTAAGAAGTTACTTGCCGAGAAAATGCTTGAAGCTGAGGCGATGAAGGATGTGCTCTCAAAAAAGTGGTAAAGCCTGCTGATAGAAAACAAATCGTGAACTACCTTAAGTCGCGGTTCAAATTAAGTGAGCGTAGAGCTTGCCAATTAGTAGGCTTAAGTAGAACCGCTTTTCGGTACGTTACTCAATGGGTAAAAGATGAGCCTCTACGCAAACGGTTACTTGAGCTGGCAAAAAAGCATCCGAGTTATGGTTATTTGTTTTTACATGGCCTCCTGAGAGGAGAGGGGCTTGTGAAAAACAAGAAGCGGACCTACCGAGTCTATAACGAAGAAGGTCTTCAAGTGAGGACTAAAAAACGCAAGAAGATAATACGACCAAGAATGCCAACGATTATGCCCATTGGTAAAAATATACGCTGGTCAATGGATTTTGTCAGTGATCAGTTGGCTAATGGTCGCCGCTTTCGAGTATTTAATGTGATTGATGATTACTCAAGAGAAGTTATTGGCCAGCTCTCTGACTTCTCGATCAATGGTCACCAGGTCGCTCGTTTTTTAACTCAGGTGATTGAGCTAAGGAGCGCTCCGGATCAAATAATCTGCGACAACGGTACTGAGTTTACTAGCAAGGCGATGTTCTACTGGCAAAAAGAAAGTGGCGTTAAGCTAGGTTTTATTCAGCCAGGTAAGCCTACTCAGAATGCGTTTGTAGAAAGCTTAAACGGTAAATTCAGAAATGAATGCTTAAATCAGCATTGGTTCAGGTCCATTGATGACGCTAGACATGAAATTGATCAATGGCGAGAGCACTACAATCACGTGCGGCCTCATAGCGCATTAAATTATTTGTCACCTGTGGCCTTTGTGAATAGGGCCGCTTAGAATGAATTATCTCATCCAAGTCTTGGTATTAAGATGGGGGGAAGGTCACCCCTTTACTTCGTTTCAGAACAGGTACTATTTTTATAATAGGCACAAAAATAGGACTTAATGTCTCTTCAGCGCTTCTGGGTGTGGAACCCATGGTGAAAATTTCCTTGTGAAAAGCCACCTTATTAATTCAGGCAAAATTGAAAAACTCTTCTACTATTGTCTGCATACTGTTTTTTTAGGTGCGGTTCCATTACATTTTTTTCACCGGGAGTTAAAAAATGTACGCTGAGGTAATAGGTACAACTTACGATAAACTACTCGATGTCAGCGGTTTGAACTGTCCGCTTCCGGTACTCAAAGCCAAAGCTGCACTCGCGTCAATGTCGGTGGGTGAAGTGCTGAAAGTGATTGCCACTCATCCTGATTCCCTGCGTGAATTCCCCTCGTTCTGCCGGCTTGCTGAATACGACCTGCTGGAGACAGATGAACAGGACGGCAGTTATCTCTATTGGATCAAGAAGGTTTTGTAGTTTTATTTGCCGATCGAGCTAAAAAATATGGGAAAGCAGAGAAAAGCTGATATTTTCCACTAGTAGGAACAGCATGCGCCCTGCGTTTCCAGGGCACTGAACTGAAAATTTTTCAATGAGTTTCGGGGTTGCCGCGCTATTTTATAATGGCAATACCTACATCCAGATTGCAATCCATTATACTGCTGTTTTAACCCTCTGAATGGACCTTCCATGCACTTCACTATCATTCCTGTCACGCCCTTTGAACAGAACTGCACCCTGTTGTGGTGTAAAGACAGCCACAGGGCAGTGGTGGTGGATCCAGGAGGTGATCTGGATATTATTCTTGCTGAAGTCAAGAAGCGGGGAGTGGAGCTGGAGAAGATTCTTCTCACCCATGCCCATATCGACCATGCGGGTGGGGCGGGCGAACTCGCCCGGAAATTGGGTTTGCCCATAGAAGGGCCTCAGCGCGAGGATAAATTCTGGATCGATATCATGCCCAGCCAGAGCCAGATGTTTGGATTTCCACCGGTAGAGACCTTTGAGCCGGACCGTTGGCTGGGGCAGGGGGACCGCGTTCAGGTGGGCAATGAGGAGTTGGAAGTGCGTCACTGTCCTGGTCATACACCCGGCCATGTTATTTTCTTTCATCCAGAGGAGAGGATCGCTCTGGTGGGGGATGTGCTGTTTAAAGGCTCTATTGGCCGTAGCGATTTCCCAAAAAGTGATCATCAAACCTTGATCAACTCTATCCGTGAGCAACTTTTGACCCTGGGCGATGATGTGGAGTTTATTCCGGGGCATGGTTCCACCTCCACCATTGGCCATGAGAGGCTGACCAATCCATTTCTTAAGGAGCCTCTGATTAATTCTGGATCGGATGGATGACGAGTTGAAATCTTCTGGATCAAGGCGAAAATCGCCGATAATAGCTGGCTATTGCCAAGATTCTTAACGCAGAGTCGGGAGATTCCAGCCGTCAGACACCGATTCATGAATTGATCAGAGGCTCCCTAGAGTTCAATAAAACGATGGCGCATAAACCAGCTATCCACTAGAACTCTTACTTTTACCTCCTGAAATAAGCGGTAAACAGCCCAAACCAACGTATTTGCCACTACCAATTGCTCTGTATTGCCTGTACTCGGCATCAGACGGGACAATAGGGGAAGTGCTATTGTCTCACCTAGGGAACCTCTAAAGAACCAACAAAGGCTAATAGTCTCTAGCAAATGCCGGAAAGTCCGGTATCTTCATACTCATTTTTTTGGCAACATCCATATCCATACCTCGCTTCAACCGGCCAGCCACACCAATCGACGCATGTTGTACATCAAATTCATCATATCAATCTTCACACCGACCCTGCCTTGGCCGATGCTACGCACTAGTTGATTGGCCTGCTGGGCAAACACGTGCTCAACTCGAGCCCGAACTCTTGATCGTTTTCGGTTTGCCTCTTGCTCCCGTTCATTCAAAGGGCGTTTGCCTGTTGACTTGCGATGAATCTGACTGTGGTAATGCGCACCCGATAAAGCAGCTTCCCGTTTTATACTGCCGTAAGCAGAATTGGTCCAGACACTGCCATTACTGTTGTTCTCATCCAGACGTTCCTCGAAGACCTAGCTACCACGAACTTCATCTGATGTGATGGCATACTTGCGAATGACCTTGTGCTTCCGGTCTATGCTGATGTGGTTTTTGTACCCATAGTGGGTTTTGCCATGCTTCATGGTCCAGCGGGCTTCAACATCCTTTTGGCGGCGTTTGTTATCACCCCATGCCTCAGGGTTGTCCCCCATATTTGATTTGCCTATTTTCCTCTCGCGTATTGTGTTGCCTGGGTACTGGAACGATAATGGCATCTACAATCTATCCCTTGCGAGCACTGAAGCCTGCTGCATCAATCTGGATCAACAGCTCTGAAAAGAGTTTATCAACAAGGCCCCGTTCTTTCAGGCACTCACGATATACCCAAACCGTTTTGGCATCGGGTACCTTACCCTCCGGGCTCAGCCCAGGAAAACGACAAAAGCTATAGCGATCCCGTATTTGGAGCTCTCTTTTATCATCGGACAGATTGAACAAATGCTGTAGGACCAACACCTGAACATCAGTACTGCATCGTAAGGTGGGCGCCCACCTTTACTGGGACCACTGTTTTTATAAATTGAGCCCAGCAACGCCCGAAAAACCTCCTAGTCTACGGTCCTTTCCAGCTTTGGCAGCGAGTCTCCCTGTTGCTCAAGGTGTTCAAGTTGGTCTTGATGATCAAAAAAGCTCGGTTGCATGGCTTTTATCAATGGTTGGTTGAGTTGATTACTACCTTATCGCTGGTTTTGGAAGGTTTTTAGAAGTTTCCATAAGCATATGGCGTTCTTTTGTACTAGAGTGGTGATAAGGGATGATTTATGCTACTCCTCAATGAATATATTGATGGTGTCATTGAGTTATCTACTCCGACTCGTTAATTATTAATGCTGTGAGGCGTTTAATGCCTTGCTGTATCTGTTCGCTGTCACTGTTCGAAAAATTGAACCGTAGACAATTCTTGCTGCCGCCATCGATATGGAATGCCTCTCCCGGAACAAAGGCCACTCCCTGTTTAATCGCTTTTCGAAACAGCTTCATCGTATCTGCTGTTTCAGACAACTCAGTCCAGATGAACATACCGCCATCGGGTTTTGATAGTTTCACCGTCTCCGGAAGTTGACTGCTCAATGTGTTGAACATAATTTTCAGCCGTTCACCATAGACTTGCTTCAGCTGTTCAAGATGAGCTGGCAGGGAGCCTTGCCGAAGAAATTCCAGAACGAGATGCTGATCATAGCCACTCGAATGCAGATCGGCACACTGCTTCATCTTTTCAACGATTTTGATCACTGGTTGTGGTGCACTGATCCATCCAAGACGCAGAGCGGGGGCGATGATTTTGGAGAAGGAGCCGAAACGGATCACTCTCTCAGGTGATAGTGATTGCAGACTGGGAAGCGTCTCTCCCCGATAGCGTAACTCTCTGTAGGGTGCATCTTCCATGATCCAGAAATCATATCTTTCTGCCAGTGCGACCAGTGCCTTGCGCCGTTGCAGCAAGTAGCTTGTCCCCTTGGGGTTTTGAAAATCCGGTACGGTGTAGAAACAACTTATGCGTTCCTGTTCCAAATAGTGCTCAAGTGCATCCAAGTCCGGCCCTTCATCGTCTATCGGAATGGCGCTGAGACTTGCCTGATTGGCGGTGAAAACCTGTAAAGCACCCAGATAGGATGGGGCCTCAACAATGATTTTGTCTCCGGGGTTGATCAGACAACGGGTAGTCAGGTCCAGTCCCTGCTGAGATCCGGTAGTGATGATGATCTCCTCTTTTGATCCCGGCGTATCATAGTGATCTGCAATCCACTGGCGAAAGTCAGGAATGCCTGCAGTTTCGCTGTACTGATAGAGATCACCTCCATATTGGTTGTGAATGCCACGGGCCGCTTTCGCCAGTTCTGCTTTAGGAAAAAGCGTGGGGTCAGGCAAGCCGCCTGCGAATGAGATGATGCCGGGCTGTTGAGTAACCGCGAGAATATCCCGGATAAAAGAGCTGTTCAGATGGTGTGTGCATTTGGCGAACATGTTCCATTCCTGATCGGTTATTTTCAAGTCATCAAAGCGTACATCAGTAAATGAGTGCGGCCTTTGTCTGAATGTGGCAATCTCTTTGTCGAAATGTGCGATTTTTCCCGGCCCGAATATGGCGTTACGAAAACAGACAAATCAGGAGCATCAGGAGCGTATTAACCAGGTACTCCATGCTATTCACGCCGATCTATCCGAGGATCTCAGGGTAAACAGACTAGCGCGGATTGCTTGCCATTCACCTTTTCACTTTCAGCGTATTTTCCGGCAACTGACCGGTGAAAGTGTCCATGATTATATTCGCCGCTCTCGCCTTGGGTGGGCGGCAAACCTCCTGATCTTCAATCCTGATGCATCGATAATGGCGGTGGCAACCGAATGTGGTTTTCACTCCAATGCCTCATTCAGTCACGCGTTTAAAGACCAGTTTAAATCTGCTCCCATGGCTTGGCGTCAGGGTGGGTATGAGCAGAGAAGCCAGGAGTTGAAGTCTCTTTGGACTGAGTCTGATGACAGCCCTTATCCTCTCTACTATAAGGAGACGCTGACGGATGGGGATAAACCACTAGCGGATATCCATATTGAACGGCAGGAAGATATACGAGTGGCCTATCTTAGGCATAGAGGCTATGACAGGAACATTGGAGGAGTATGGAACCGGTTGCTGGTTTGGGCCGCTGAGCAGGAGGTGGATGTCGATGCAGAACAGATGATTGGGTTGTATCACAGTAATCCTGATTTGATCCCATATGACCAGTGCCGCTATGTTGCCTGTCTGACCTTGCCTGAAACTGTCTATAGCACCAGAGGGGTTGGAGTGATGTCGATACCCGGAGGCTTGTATGCCACCTGCGAAGTCGAAGGGGCATTTGGTGAGTTGCTCTACCTGATGCATAGCCTCTATCATAAATGGCTGCCACTGAGCGACTATGAAGCGCGTAATATACCGCCCCATGCGCTCTATTTGAAGAATCATTTCATCAATCAGAGCGGCCGATTCCAGGTACATTTGGGGTTAAGGTATTGCGGCAGTACCGAGGCGCAATTTTTTTCTGAAAATGTGAATGGAATGAGAGGGAGGGCGGTCATAAGGATTGAACCTGCCAGCAGAACATCTGGTCGTCCTTGAAGTATCAGGCCAGAAGATCTGGTTCTTTGAACCTTTTAGAGATGGTCTGGAAAATTGAAGTTTTTCACTTCACTTCACTTGCCATCCAATCTCAAATATTTGTCAAAACAATCTGCTTTATTCTCGGATTTGACCTTGATTTTCTCCATTCCGGATTTTTCAGGCGTAACTTGCCTATAAAGTGGCTAATAAGTCGCCCCTGAATTATTCATAACCACATGATAAATATGAATTAATAATCTATTTATGATAGAGCGGTTTGCAAGAAAAGCCTCCTTGCATCATCAAAACCTTGCAAATATGAAACCACAAAGCCCGGATAACAGTGCTGGTCTATTCCGTTCGCAACTTTCTCAGATCTTAAATCTCTCGCACTTATTGGTGCGGTTATCCGTGAAGATGAACGGGGAAAACTTGAGGCTGGCATTGATGTTACTTACAGCGAAGGTGCTGGCCAGCCTCCGTTACCCACTCGTTTTACTGGTGGACCTGCATTGCCTCAAGTACATCTTTAATGAGAGCGATTAAAGCGTTGTGAAACGCTGGGTTAAGAACCCATATTGGCCGTACTTTTATGGATTCCAATACCTGCAACACAAATTTCCCTTACACTCCTCCAGCCTAGTTCGTTGGCGCAACCGAGTCGGTAGTAAACTTGACGCGTTGTTGAAGCAAACCATCGAGCTAGCGCTGAATTGAAATGCCCCCATTCTATGGCCACTTGGCGTGTTAGGTTCTCCGCATTTCACGTAATCCAAAATACGCCATCTCCGGCGTGACGTAGTGTTGTGAACTGTGGGGTCGCCGCTCATTATATCGGCAACGCCACTGTTCAATAACAACTCTGGCTTCGGTCAGGCTACCAAATATCTCTGCATTTAAACACTCCTTGCGGAAAATGCCGTTGAAGCTTTCATTGCTGCCATTTTGCCAGGGTTTTCCCGGTTCAATATTGGCTAGCTTAATATCATCCTTTTCCAGTTCCTCGCGCAGTACGAGGGCCAACAGCTCAGCTCCGTTGTCGCTGCGAATGGCTCGGGGAATTCCGTAGCGAATGATTAATTCACGTAGCACCGCTTTCACGTGTTGACTCTGTAGGTATCGACCAGTTTTGATTGCCAGACAATAACCGGTTGCTTTGTCCTTGACCGTCAAGCACCGCAGAGGCTCTGCGTCATGATAGCGGTCATGTACGAAATCCCATGCCCACACATCATTCCGTCGTAGCGCCAATCCCTCCAGTTTTACCCCAGTGCGAATCTTCCGTCGAGGGCGATAAGGCGGCAAACACAGGCCATTAAGCCGCCAGAGTCGATATACGCGTTTGTTGTTTACCTGCCAACCTCTGAGCCGCAGATAGGCGTCTGCTAAACGATAGCCCCAACTGGGATCCTCCCGCACCACTACACGCAACGTGGCCGACAGATGCCGGTCACGACGTTCTCGTTTTGAACTATAGTGAAGCCCCGATCGCGGTGTCGTACAAAGCCAGCTTGCTCGCCTTTGGCTAAGGCCCCGTTCAATAGCAAACAATGCCATGGCGCGCTTCGCGCGGGGGCTCACCACTTTTTTTCTTGTATCTCCTTCATGACCTCTACTTCCAGGTCACGTTCTGCTAGCAGCTTTTTGAGCCGCATGTTCTCATCCTTGACTCGCTTTAGCTCCCGCACATCTGAAACTTCCATCCCGGCATACTTGTTGCGCCAACGGTAGATCGATTGCTCCGATACGCCGTGTTTGCGTGCTGCCGCTACGGCCGTTGTTGCCTCTGCATCGCGCAGTACAGCCACGATCTGCTCATCTGAAAAATGTCCCTTCTTCATCCTGGTTCTCCTCAGGTAGAGGAAAACCTAACATACCACTGGTCTAGTGTTCGGGGGGCAATCCACCCGGAGGGTAAGGTCCCCGGTTTGGGTATATCATGAGCGCCTGAAAGAATAGGGCCTTGTTGATAAACTTTCCTGATTACCCATAAACCTCAGCCGTCCTCAGGAGACGATAAGGCATCGGTGGTGTACGTAACGCGACGCAGAGCAATCGTTCAATCATAGCCGGAAGATTAAACCGGCGATTAAAGCGATATTCAAACTCGGCGAGATAACGAGGTACGTGTTTTTTACGAATAGCATGAAAGGTTCTCTGCAAAGCATTCTTGATATTACTAGGCATGGTATTTAGCCATTTAAAGGTGGAGAGCTGGGTACACTTTCGCCCACCGCCAGTGACGATAGGCATATGATCACATCCAGCATCTGTAACTGCTCTGAAGCAGTAGAGCCCATCAGCACGCTTTCCCGGTTTCTCACCACCAATACAGGCATCATCCATCTCGATGCGACCAGCCAGTTTTTTTGACTCTGACGTTCCATCATCACCTGCATCAGTTTGTGCTTGAGCTTCCAGGCTGTATTGTAGTTCACACCAATTTCACGGGACAGTTGCAAGGCAGAAGTACTTTTTTTACGCTGAGTCAACAAATAGATGGCCAGAAACCACTTCTTCAACGGCAGCTTGGTGCCGTGAAAGATGGTGCCAGCAGTCAGGGAGCTTTGGTGGTGGCATTTGTGGCACTGATATACCTTACGGCTTTTGAGTTCACAACCTGTTGTGTTGCCACACTCAGGACATATATATCCGGTAGGCCAACGCAGTTGGTACAATGCTTGTTGACATTGCTCTTCAGAACCATATTTTTCAATAAATTTGTGTAAACCAAGACCTTTTTGAAACTGCACTGTATTTTTCGGCATGATAGAAAACACTATATAATTCAGTAGGTTATGTTATGCAATGACCACTGGCTCAATAGCTGAGCCTAGCAGGTAATCAGGTAAAGTTTTCTGTGTAATAGCCAAGGTTAAATATACACCGCTAAGCGTTCTTCGAACTCAATCATAAATCTATTCAGTGCTGGGTTCCCAATGACGGATCGGCATTGTCCACTTTTTCGATGCGGCCTGGATTGCTAGGTGGATTACCTTCTTCGCCGAGTCATCGGTTGGAAACAACTTCCGCTTTTTGATCGCTTTGCGAATGATGCTGTTCAGCGACTCAATGGCGCTGGTCGTGTAGATCACTTTTCGTTTGTCCTCCGGGTAGTTGAACAGCGTGTTGAGATTCTGCCAATGGGCACTCCAGGAGCGGCTGATCCGGGGGTGTTTGTTGTCCCATCGGTCAGAGAATTTATCCTGCGCCGGTAAAGCTTCTTCCTCGGTGATGGACTGGTAACTCTTTTTCAAATCAGCCGCCACAGGCTTGTAGTCTTTCCAGGGCAGCTACTTCATCGAGTTCCGTAGCATATGCACAATTATAGAGCTGGATATTCGGGAAAGCCGGGTTGATGGTATCAGGAAAGCCTTTTAAGCTATCGACACAGGCAATCAAAATATCCTTCACCCCGCGGTTTTGAAGCTCTGTCAGCAGGTTCAGCCAGAATTTGGCACCCTCATTCTCCGACAGCCACATCCCCAATAATTCCTTGTGGCCTTCCAGGTTGACGCTCAGAGCGAAATAAATCACTTTTTTGTCTTGCCGGATTTTAACGACAATGCTGTCCAGATAAACAATAGGGTAAATCGTATCCAGGGGGCGAGATTACCATTCGTCAACCTGCTCGATAACCGCATCAGTAACTTTGGGTATGAGTGTGGCGGAGACATCGGCTCCGTACATTTCCTTGAATGTCGTGACGATTTCGCGGGTCGTCATACCCTGAGCATACAAGAAGAGGATCTTGTCATGCATTGAGGTAAATTGACGCTGGTGCTTTTTAACCAGTCGGGGTTTAAAGCTGCCCGCTCTTTCTCGTGGAGTATCCAGTTCAACGTTGAGTGCTGCATCGGCCGTGATTCTGGGCAGCATTGGCCGAAACTCGTTGAGATTTTCTTCAGTTTTGATGTTATTAGCGACCGCCTGGGCTATCGCCTGGAGCTCTTTCTTGTCGATCATCTGCCTATCCTCTCCCTTGTCTGGGCTTAATGACAGGCAGTTACACAGAATTTAGGTCTGTCTCAATCGTGTCAGCATCCATGATCGTCCGTGAGTATTGGCAATCGTCGTCGCTTTGGCCACAGGCATGAATGTTTACTTTGCTGACCCTTATTCCTCCTGGCAACTGGGCATCAATGAAAATACCAATGGGTTGCTACGCACTGCTGTCCCGCTTTGCAGGCAATAAAAAGGCCTTGAATATCAACAAGTTATTACAATGAAGGTGCGAAGAAACACTGTAATAACAATGAGGATTTAAGCCTTGTCTCATCATAACACTGTGTTCTCTCAAATCCTAAAACTGCTCCCTAGACATGAGTTTTCAGTACTTGCCAAGAAGCACGATGGACAGCGCCGCTGTGATGCGATGAATCGCTGGACGCAATTTGTTGCTATGGCCACAGCCCAGCTAAACCGGACGCGCCAGTCTCCGTGATATTGAATCCGCCCTGGCAAGCCAAAAGCATTTGACGTATCACTTGGGAAGCGGGTCAATCAAGCGAACAACCCTGAGTCGAGCCAATCAAAATCTTTCTTCCGGTTTTTATGAAGAGCTCTTTGGGAAGTTATACGCACGCTGTCAAAGCGGCTCCCCCAGCCATAAATTCCGTTTTAAGAAGAAACTGTTTTCACTGGATGCTTCATTGCTTGATGTGTCGCTCAAGGTATTTCCTCAGGCTGAATACAATAAAATGAAAGGCGCCTACAAATTGCATATTGGGCTTGATCATGACGGTTTGATTCCAGCATTTGCAGCCGTTACTTTGGGTAAAACTGGTGACTAAACACAGGCTAAACTCACGAGTTTCCCTAAAGGCAGTGTGCTCGTCTTCGACAAGGGGTATGCCGACTACACCTGGCATAACCAGTTGACTGAAAAAGGAATATTTTTTGTCACACGAATTCGGAGCAATGCAAAATACCGTGTACTGGAACGACGAACAGTGAATAAATCACAGGGAATTACCAGCGACCAAATTATAGTACACTTCTGATCGGTCTAGAAAAAACAACCTGATGGCGGTCAGACGAGTCGGTTTTTATGATGCCAAAACCAATAAGCATTATGTCTTCATTACCAACCACCTTGACTGGTCAGCAAAGATTATTGCCGATATTTACAAGCAACGCTGGCAGGTTGAGTTGTTCTTTAAATGGATTAAGCAGAATCTCAAGATCAAAGCCTTTATGGGTAACACGGATAATGCTGTCATGACGCAGGTTTGGGTGGTGCTATGTGTTTACCTGATACTGGCGTACTTAAAATTCCAGGCAAGAATCAGCCAAAGTCTTCAGCAGATGAGTCGACTGATCCATCTGGATTTATTTGCTAAGCGAGACTTGATACAGCTGTTTAGGCCCCGCCGGATCTGCAGATAGCCTCGCCTCAATTAGGGTTATTGTTTTCGCTGAAAATTAAGTGGGACAGCAGTGGTTGCTACGTCATTGTTTTCTTAAAGGAATCGATTGGCGAAAAGATCACCGATCTAATGTTTGCAACGGTGGTGGAAAAGTTCAACAATCGACCTCAGAAATACCTCAGTTATCAGACACCCAACGAAGCCTTTCTGAAAGAGTACAGGTGATGCACTTGCAACTTGAATCCACAATCTACACAGGGAAAGGTATTTCTGATACTGGACAACCTACGGGTGCATCACGCCAAGAAGGTGAAGCACTGGTTATCTAACTGGACCGTAAAACGCTATCTGGGAGTCTTTTTCTTGCCGGCCTATTCACCGGAACTGAACCCTGACGAGTATATGAATTGTGATCTGAAAAGCATGCTTCATAGCGGAGAGGCGATTCATTCTGTGAACGATCTGAAAAAGAGAGCACGATCCTGCACGCGAACTGTGCAAAAAAGGTCTGAACGAGCGAAAAGTCACTTCAATGCGACACGCATAAAGTACTCTGCCTGATTAATGAGATTGGGACGCAGAGGGCGAGAAAAATCTCTCTGCGTCCCAACAAGGAAAATGAAGCATAAATCGGAACTCGATTCAGACCATTTTTCGTAGTTCATACTCCAGTATCCCTTCAGCACCCGCTTCCATCAGTTGAGGGATCAGGTTACGCACTTCCTTGCTGTTGACGATGGTCTCTAAAGCAAACCACTTCGGGTCGAACAGGTGGCTGACCGTCGGCGCATGAAGGCTTGGTAGCATCTTGACCAGTTCATCCAGCCGGTCGGCGGGAATGTTCATCTTTAGAGCCACTTTTTGTCGGGCTTTTAGGGAAGCCTGTAGCAATGTAGCGATCTGATTAATTTTTTTGCGTTTGACCGGATTATTCACGGCCGTCTTGCTGGCAATCAGTCGTGTCTCTGTGTGCAGTAGATCACATACGATGCGGAGGCCGTGCGCCTTGATCGTGCTGCCTGTTTCGGTAATCTCGACCACCGCATCCACCAATCCTTCAACCACCTTGGCCTCGGTAGCTCCCCAGGAGAACTCCACCTTCGCATTGATCCCTTTTTTTACCAGATGTCGCTTGGTGAATTCAACCAATTCAGTTGAGATTGTCTTCCCTTCCAGATCTTCAATCCGTTGAATAGGCGAATCTTGAGGTACAACTAGGACCCAGCGACAAGGCTGGTCGGAGCTTTTCGAATAGGTTAATTCGCAAATTTCTTCTACATCCGCCTGGGTTTCAAGAATCCAGTCATGTCCGGTAAGTCCCAGGTCGAGAGTGCCATTGGCGACGTAGGGCGCCATTTCCTGGGAGCGCACCAGGGCGCAGCTGATGTCAGGATCATCGATGAAGGGGAAGTAGTTCCTTGAGCGGGAGGTGATATTCCAGCCTGCCTGCTGAAATAGGGAGATGGTGGCTTTTTCCAGGCTGCCCTTGGGGATTCCGAGTTTCAATTGTTGCATGGGTTTGGATTCTTAGTGTTGAACGGGGGGGACGATATTACTGTGTTCCGGGGCTATAGAAAACCCCGGAGAGCTACAGACGCAGATTAGGGTGCAGAAAGAAGTCCTGCATCCTCGTTGATTAGTTTAAGCCCTGTTACGCTAGCGGGCGCAGGATGCCATAAATCTGGTCTTTCAGCAGCGCACGCTTTTTCTTGAGATCCTCCATGCGGACATCAGAGGTGGGTTGGTCGTGCTCTTCTAGGTCGTGGATTTTGTCTTCAAGAGTGGGGAACTCATGAAGGATATCGTGCATTTTTCCAAGCATGATAATGATCCTGTGATGTGTCCGGTAATGAACATTTATCCACCAACTTCCTCATTACTTGACCGCCATTATAAGGAGTCATTTGTGTAACAGGCTTTGACACAATGCAACTGAATTTGAAATCAACCCTGCCAACCCTACCGGCGATGGAGAGATAATTGGACTCCCCTCACCCTAAAACAGAAACTGGTTGCCCTTAAAGCAAAGCATAATGGGAGCCCAATAAACGAAGAAAACGACTACAGGTGTAGATTTAGCCAAAAAAGTTATCCAGGTGTGCGTTGTCAAGGGACCTGAGATAGTTACCAATGATGAAATGGCATCAGGGGAATTTGCATCCTGTCTGGTCATGGCTAAACTAGCGATTACCGTGTTCGAACCTTGTGCGATTTCCAACTACTGGAAGCAAGTGGCTAAGGACAATGGTCATGATGCCCGCATTATATCAGCCAAGCTTGTTTCTCAGATAAGGTAAAATCAAAAGGCCGATAAAAATGATGCCTTGGCCATCGTACAGGCTAGTCAGCTTGTTGATATTAAATTCATCAATGGCAAGACTTTTGAGCAACAAGAGCAGTCCATCATGAGAATGTACGTGTGTCATCAAGAAGAGGTGGATTAGGTGGCACAGTTCAAGGGGTGCTTGAAGACGCAGAGAGAAGGTTTTGCATGCAGTTTCGCCAGGCATTGAATGCAATATGGAGACTTTACTTACCGACGGTTAAAAACATAGCGGAAAAGGATAGGCTATTGGCACAGGCCATCAAGGCACACCCGGAATGTGAGAAGTTGCGGGCGGCACTAGAGGTTGTGTCTACGATAAATGCTGTTAATCTCTATATTGCGATAGGCTGCGGTGAAGCTGGTACATTTAAAATGGGAAGGGATGCATCAGCATGCATCGGATTGACGAGGCTTCAGTATTCCAGTGGTGGAAAACAAATTTTGGTACTATCGGGAGATTGACGAAGAATATTGCCCTGAGGAGTTATCTTGTGAATGGTGCGATGTCCGTTATCAACCATGTTGACAAACGAGAACCGCAAACAAAACGGTCAGGACGGCATTTGCCCTATTGACGGAAGGTACAGAATATAAAGCTGAGCCGTTATTGGCTTAAGCGTAACAATCACTAACAAAAAGCTTCTTAACGTAGATGACAAATCAACTGTAAGAGTCAGTGCTTCGCACAGAGCAAACAAACTTGCTGGAGAGATTTAACCATACAGTTCGCGTAAAAATCATTGGGCCTGGGTTAGCTGCCAAAATTAGAGTTCGCACATAAGCACGCATTTATTTTATTATCCTATATTTTAATCATTTCGTTGTTGACAGAGGGGAGTCCACATAAGCGAAGCGAAGGCTGGTAGTCCCCGGTAGCGGTGAGGCCGCACTGCTTACCCGACGTGCGATAGCGCAAGAGGGGAGGCAAAGTAGGCTGCCGACACGGCGTCCAGCCATTTGAGGGAGTGCTGCGTAGCCTGCGCCGAGTGAAACGATGGTGTGGCGAAGCGGCGCGTACGTACCACAAGAGCGAAGATACACTTGAGTGTTTTTTGACAAAAAATCTGGCTAAAATTGTGTTGTTTTCACCAAGTCCTGGCTACCGCCCAAACATCCACTTGCTTGGCGCCGGCCCGCTTAAACTCCCGCGCCAGCTCAGAGACCGTACTGCCTGTTGTCACCACATCATCGACCAGAACAATATGGGTGTCCTGAAATCGGACGGTCACCTCAAAGGCACCTCGGATATTTCTCCTGCGCTCGCCTCTTTCAAGGTCTGATTGAGGCGCTGTGAGTTTTACCCGCCGGCAGCAGGCGTAATTTAACGGGATATTAAGCCGGCGGCTGAGTGGCCTTGCCAGTTCCAGGGATTGATTGTATCCCCGCTGACGTAGGCGGGTGCTGTGCAACGGCACGGGAGTGATGAGTTCAGGCAGTCTGGACTGCTGCTGCAGGATAAAATTTCCCAGCAACGAGGAGAGCAGTCTGCCGATATGCAGTTTTCCATTGAATTTAAACCGGCTGATAAGCAGGTCGACTGGAGCAGCATAATGGAAGGGTGACAAGATGCGATTGTAAACCGGTGTTTGCTTTTGGCATTGGCCACAGAGGGTTTGCCGATGATTGGCGGCTGTCAGTGGAAGAGCGCATTGCGGGCAGTGATTTCTGTTGTATGGGAGCTCGTGGTGACAATCTCGGCAGATAGTGTGCGCTTCTCCTGCTTTGGCACCACACAGCAGGCAGTCACTGGGGTATAGGGTAGATAGTATGGAATTAATACAATTGTTAACCATTGGATTCCTTTCCGGTTGACAGATGATGAGCTTTCCTTACTATTGGCACCCCATTATCCGTCATTCCTGTTAAGCACCACAAGGCATGACCGTTACGGCAATACAGGAACAAAAACGCATGAACGACATCAGTTTACGGCACGACTGGGCGATAGAAGAGATTGAAGCCCTGCTGGATCTTCCATTCAATGATCTGATGTTCCGCGCGCAGTCGGTTCACAGATCGCATTTTGATCCCAATAAGGTACAGGTCAGCACGCTGTTGAGTATCAAAACCGGTGCCTGTTCAGAGGATTGTGGCTACTGTTCCCAGAGCGCCAAATATAATACGGACCTGGAGAAGGAGAAGCTGTTGCCGGTGGAAGAGGTGATCAAGGCGGCTGAGGCAGCCAAGGATAAGGGGGCGACCCGCTTCTGCATGGGCGCGGCCTGGCGTAACCCCACGGACAAGAATCTGCAGCGCGTGATTGAGATGATTCAAGCGGTGCATGACCTGGGAATGCAGACCTGCGTCACCCTAGGCATGTTGACCGGGGATCAGGCAAAAAGTCTAAAAGATGCCGGGCTGGATTACTACAATCACAATCTGGACACTTCACCGGAATTTTACGGCAATGTGGTTACTACCCGTACCTTCAAAGATCGACTGGATACGCTGAAAAGCGTACGTGAACAGGGCATCAACGTGTGCAGCGGCGGTATTCTCGGCATGGGTGAATCCCGCCGGGATCGTGCTTCCATGCTGCGTGAATTGGTTAATCTGCCAAAACATCCGGAGTCGGTGCCGATTAACATGCTGGTTCAGGTAGAGGGCACCCCCCTGTACGGTGCCGATGAGATCGACAGCCTGGAGTTTGTCCGCACGATTGCAGTGGCACGAATCCTGATGCCGCTCTCCTACGTTCGACTCTCTGCCGGTCGCACAGAGATGAACGATGAAACCCAGGCTCTCTGCTTTATGGCTGGTGCCAACTCCATGTTCTATGGTGACAGACTGCTGACCACCGATAACCCGGATGCAGATGCCGATATCAAACTGTTCAGACGTCTCGGTCTCAAATTCGAAGAGAGCGTGGAACTCCAGGCCACCGAGGCACAGTGCGAAAACAGGAAAAAGGCCAAGGATTTCAGTGAAACCGCTTCAGCCTGAACTGAACCGACGCCGCAAGGAACATCTCTACCGTTCCCGTAGAGTCTCAGAAGGACCCCAGGGCCCTGAGTTGAAGATGGATGGGCACCCATTGCTCAGCTTCTGCAGTAATGATTACCTGGGCCTAGCCAATCATCCTGATGTGGTGGCAGCTATGCAGCGGGGTACGGAAATCTACGGTGTCGGGAGCGGGTCGGCTCATCTGGTGAATGGCCACAGCCAGGCTCATCATGCCCTAGAGGAAGAGCTGGCAGCGTTCACGGGCCGTCCAAGGGCGTTGCTGTTTTCCACAGGCTACATGGCCAATCAAGGTGTTATCGCTGCACTTGCCGGTCGGAATGACACCCTCTATCAGGATCGGCTCAATCACGCATCGCTGATCGATGGCGGCCTCCTGTCACGGGCGCGCATGAAGCGTTTTGCTCATGGTGATACCGCGGCGCTTCAGGCGCAGATGGCAAGCCAGGAGCGAGGTGAGGCGCTGGTGGCCGTTGATGGGGTCTTCAGTATGGATGGCGATCTTGCGCCACTGCGGTCACTTGCCGCTCTTTGTCGTGGGCGCGGCGCCTGGCTGCTGGTGGATGATGCCCACGGCTTGGGAGTTCTGGGTTCCGAGGGACGGGGTTCGACGGATCACTTTGGCCTCGGTCTGGATGATGTCCCTATCCTGATGGGCGCATTAGGTAAGGCATTTGGCACCTTTGGAGCGTTTGTCGCCGGTTCTGATGAGCTGATAGAGACACTGATTCAACAGGCCCGCAGTTATATTTTTACCACGGCACTGCCACCCGCTGTCGCCGAGGCGGCCCGTGCCAGCTTGCGACTGGTTCGCAGTGAAGAGTGGCGGCGTGAGCATCTGCGGGAGCTGGTGAAAAAATTCCGTAGCGGAGCAGAGCAACTGGGTCTGTCGCTGATGCTGTCAGAGACGCCGATTCAGCCTATTGTTGCAGGTTCATCGGTACAGGCACTCTCCTGGAGCCGCACTTTGGAAGCCCAGGGCATTCTGGTCAGTGCCATTCGTCCTCCCACCGTGCCTGAGGGGGGTGCGCGATTGCGGGTCACCCTCTCGGCCAACCACTCTTTTCAACATCTTGACCGGCTGCTGACCGCGCTGGAACAGCTGAAGATCCAAGAGGTTCCATGAAGCTGTATGCAGAATCAACCGGCAGCGGTCCCGATCTGGTGTTGCTTCACGGCTGGGGTATGAATAGTGCCGTCTGGTCATCTGTACGAAAACAGCTTGCAGCACACTTCAGGATCACCCTGATTGAGCTGCCGGGACACGGTGGCAGTGAGTATGAAGCTGATGCATCCTCGCTCGATGACTGGGCCAATGCCTGCCTGCAAGCCGCACCGGAGAGATCTGCCTGGATAGGCTGGTCCCTGGGTGGTCATCTGGCGTTGCAGGCTGCTTTAGTGGCACCGGAGCGGATTGAAAAGCTGGTGTTGGTCAGCGGTAGTCCGCGTTTTGTCGAGGGGGCGGATTGGCCTCATGCCATGTCGCTAAACACCCTGACACAGTTTGCCAAGACCCTGGCAAAAAATCATAAACAGACACTGGCGCGGTTTTTTTCGCTTCAGGTGAGAGGGGATGAGGATGCGAGGCAGACGCTGCGTCTATTGCGTCAGAATATTGCCGGCCGATCCGATCACAACGACCTGGCCCTGGAGCATGGGCTCAATCTGCTGTTGACCGTAGACCTGAGGGATCAGCTGCAGCAGTTGAACTGCCCCACGCTCTGGTTGCTTGGCGAACGGGATACCCTGGTGCCGGTGGAGGTGGCTCATGCTTTGGGGTCGCTTATGCCGGAAGCAGAAATTCTGACTCTAAGCGGCTCTGCCCATGCCCCGTTTCTCTCTCACCCCAAGCGGTGCCTGGAAGCATTGATTCATTTTCTGGAAGATGCAGATGAGTGACCCGTTGCACCGCATCGACAAGCAGCAGGCGCGCCGCGCCTTCTCCCGTGCCGCCGAACGTTACGATGAAGTGGCGATGCTGCAACGGGAGATAGGTCAGCGCATGATCGAGCGGCTGGAGGTTGTCAAACTGCAGCCAGGGGTGATTCTGGATATTGGTTCAGGTACTGGCGTTGCCACTGCCGAGCTCTCCCGCCGATATAAAAAGTCGCAGATGATTGCCCTGGATTTTGCCCTGCCGATGCTGCAGCAGACCCGTAAGCGCAGCTCCTGGCTGCGGCGGCCTCGCTGTGTCTGCGCTGACCTGGAGCAGTTGCCGCTGGCAGATCAGAGTGTTGATCTTATTTATTCCAATGCGGCCATTCAGTGGTGCAATGATCTGGACAGCACGTTTCAGGAGTTCCTGCGGGTGTTGAAGCTCGGCGGCTTGCTGATGTTCAGCACCTTTGGTCCCGATACGCTTAAAGAGCTGCGCTCTGCCTGGTCGGACGCCGATGGGCGCACCCATGTTAGTACATTCATCGACATGCACGATGTGGGCGATGCCCTGATGCGGGCGGGCTTTTCCGACCCGGTGATGGATGTGGACCGAATGACCCTGACGTATCAAGAGGTCTCCGGGGTGATGCGCGACCTGAAAGTGCTCGGCGCCCACAATGTCACCAGTAACCGCCAGCGGGGACTGACCGGCAAGGGCAAATTCAAGGCAATGCAGGCAGCTTACGAAAAATTCCGCAGTGATGGTCTTCTTCCTGCCAGCTACGAAGTGGTCTACGGCCACGCTTGGGCACCATTACAGCGGGAGCAGGATGGCGTGGTAACGGTGCCGCTCAGCCAGATTAGCCGGGTTTGATCTGCCGACTCTCTGTCCAAGAAAGGATAAATCAAAATGCCCAAAGGCTATTTCATCACCGGAACAGACACTGATTGCGGCAAAACCGAAATCACCCTGGGCCTGATGCATCTGCTCCAGTCTCAGGGGCACTCGGTGCTGGGAATGAAGCCTGTGGCGTCAGGAGCTGTGCCGTCCCAGGCCGGTTTGCGTAATGAAGATGCACAGCGCATCCGGCAGCAGGGGTCCCATCAAGTTGATTATCAGCGGATAAATCCCTTCGCCCATGAACCGCCTATTGCACCTCATCTGGCGGCAGAGCAGGCAGGGATGAGTATTGATTTTGACCGCATCAGCAGTTGCTATAAGGGTCTGGCAGCTGAAGCTGATATGGTTCTGGTTGAGGGTGTTGGCGGCTGGAGGGTGCCTTTGGGTCCAGAACGGGATCTCTCAGATCTGGCTGTGAAATTGGCTCTGCCAGTGATTCTGGTTGTCGGCCTGAAACTGGGCTGTATCAATCACGCGCTGCTGAGTGCGGAGTCGATACTCTCATCCGATGTAAAACTGGCCGGCTGGGTTGCCAACGTAGTAGACCCCTGGATGCTGGAGCCGGAGGCCAACCTGGAGAGTTTGAAGCAGCGTTTACAGATTCCCTTTCTGGGATTGGTGCCGCGCACGACTCGACCCACCCCGGAGGCGGTAGCTGCTTGTCTGACACTCAAGAACTAGTGTGGTGTAACGTATAAAGGGCACATATCAGCGTGGCGAGAAGCCATTAGCCGCAAGGCGCGCCCTTTACAAAAGACGTAACACCACAGATGATGGCTTTTCGCCGCGCCCACAGGGAGGCCTACAAATGATCCAATCCTGCGTTGCAGTCCTTGTTAAGAGGGGGGCAGCCACTAACTGCGGACCGCGCCTTGTCTTGAATCATTTGTGGGCCTCTGATACGTAAAGTCTGCTCAGTAGCCAGACTGCCACCGTTTGACATAAAATACCTCCACCGACCGTATGCACCGGTTGATGACAGAGCAGCGCCTTCTCAATTCGCAATAACGACAATAGAACGGCTGTAACGCGCTTCTTACAAAGTGCAAAAAAGATCCTTAAGGGAGTCTCTAAAAACCTTCCCAAATCAGTGATACAACCAACCGTTGATAAAAGCCATGCAGCCAAGTTTTTTGATCATCAAGACCGACCTGAACTCCTTGAGCAACGGGGAGGCCCGCTGCCAAAGCAGGAAAGGACCGTGGACTGGGAGGCTTTTCGGGTATTGTTGGCTCTGTTTATAAAAACAGCGATCTCAGTAAAGGTGGGCGTCCATCTTACGATGCGGTACTGATGCTCAAGGTGTTGGTCCTACAGCATTTGTTCAATCTGTCCGATGATCAAACAGAGTTCCAAATACCGGATCGCTATAGTTTTTGTCGTTTTCTTGGGCTGAGCCCGGGGAGGATAAGGTACCCGATGCTAAAACGGTTTGGGTGTATCGTGAGCGCCTGAAAGAATAGGGCCTTGTCGGTAAACTCGTTTCAGAACTGTTGACCCAGATTAATGTAGCAGACTCCAGTGCTCGCAAGGGACAGATTGTAGATGCCGCTATCGCTCCAGTACCCAGGCAACGTAATAGACGAGAGGAAAATAGGCAGATCAAAGCCGGGAATAGCCCTGAGGCATGGAGTGATAACAAACGCCGCCAGAAGGATGTTGAAGCCCGCTGGATCATGGAGCATGGCAAAATCCACTATGGGTACAAAAAAACCACCGGCATAGACCGGAAGCACAAGGCCATTCACAAGTACGCCATCACATCAGCAGAAGTTCACGATAGCTAGGTCTTCAAGGAACTGCTGGATGAGAACAATAGTAATGGCAGTGCCTGGGCCGATTCCGCTTACGGTAGTGCAGAGCGGGAGTCTGCTTTACCAGATGCAAATTACCGCAGTCATATTCATCGCAAGTCGACACGCAAACGCCCTTTGAATGAACGGGAGCAAGAGGCAAACCGAAAACGATCAAGAGTTCGGGCTCGAGTTGAGCACGTGTTTGCCCAGCAGGCTAATCGACTGGTGCGTAGCATCGGGCAAGTCAGGGCCGGCGTGAAGGTGGATATGATGAATTTGGTGTACAACATGCGTCGATTGGTGTGGCTGGCCGGATGAAGCGAGGTATGGGTATGGCTGTTGCCAGAAAAATGGGCGTGAAGATACTGGGCTTTCCCGATTTGCTAGAGACTGTTGACCTTTGTAGAGTTCTTAGAGGTTCCAAAGCAGAGACAGCCCTAAATTCTGTGTAACTGCCTATCATTAAACCTAAACAAGGGGACGATCGACAAGAAAGAGCTCCAGGCGATAGCCCAGGCGGCCGCTAAAAACATCAAAACTGAAGAAGATCACAGCGAGTTTCGGCCAATGCAGCCCTCAACGTTGAACCGGATGATCACCTTGGTTTTGCCAAACATGAACAGTCCGAAGCGAGTAATAGCCGCAACGGCACGACCAGCAAGACCTTGCAAACGGAAGATGGCCAGTTTGAACTGGATACCCCGCGAGATAGAGCGGGCAGCTTTGAACCTCAGCTAGTTAAGAAGCACCAGCGTCGATTTACCTCAATGGATGACAAGATCCTCTTCTTGTATGCCCAAGGTATGACAACCCGCGAAATCGTCATGACATTCAAGGAGATGATGTATGGGGCCGATGTCTCTGCCACACTCATATCCAAAGTCACTGATGCAGTTATCGAACAGGTTGTTGAATGGCAATCTCGCCCCCTGGATGCGATTTATCCTATTGTTTATCTGGACTGCATTGTCGTTAAAATCAGGCAAGACAAGAAAATGATCAACAAAGCGATTTACCTCGCTCTGGGCGTTAACCTGGAAGGCCACAAGGAATTATTAGGGATGTGGCTATCGGAGAATGAGGGGGCCAAATTCTAGCTGAACGTGTTGACAGCGCTTCAAAGCCGCGGTGTGAAGGATATTTTGATTGCCTGTGTCGAAGGCTTAAAAGGCTTTCCTGATGCCATCAACACGGCCTTTCCGGATACCCAGATCCAGCTCTGTATCGTGCATATGGTACGGAACTCGATGAAGTAGGTGCCTTGGAAAGACTACAAGCCTATCACGGCTGATTTGAAAAAGATTTACCAGTCCATCACCGAGGAAGAAGCCTTATTGGCGCTGGATAAATTCTCTGACCGATGGGATAATAAGTGCCCCCGGATCAGCCGCTCCTGGCGTGCCCATTGGGAGAACCTGAACACGCTGTTCAACTACCCGGAGGACATACGAAAGGTGATCTACACGACCAACGCCACTGAGTCACTGAACAGCGTCATTCGCAAAGTGATCAAAAAGCGGAAGTTGTTTCCAACCGATGATTCGGCGAAGAAGGTCATCCACCTAGCAATCCAGGCCGCATCGAAGAAGTGGACAATGCCGATCCGTCATTGGAAACCAGCACTGAATAGATTTATGATTGAGTTCGTAGAACGCTTAGCGGTATATACTTAACCCCGGCTGTTACACAGAAAACTTTACAGGCTCCGAAAAAGCCGCATATTTTCTGGAGAAAAGTGTTTTGCCAGTGTTAGGAGGAATACCTTTAGGGCTTTTCACCTTAGTCGAGCGGGTAAGTATCACCTAACCACTCCCTCAGGACAAAGATTCAGCCCTCCAAGGTGGAAGTGGTTGCATTGGCAAACCGGCCCTTGTTGCGGAAACCTCTGTTACGCACCTTGATCATCTTGATTCGGCTGTTGAGACTTTCTGCCGGACCATTACTTACTTCCAAAGCAACAGCGTTCAATATTCCCCACAGGTGATCCTTGATTGTTCCCGCCACTTTCTTGATTGGCTCCAGGCCACTGCGCACTGCCCATGACAACCACCACTCCTAGCCTTTCTTTCCCCATGTCTTGCTGGCATAGTGCCAGAGTGACATGACAAACTCTTTAGACCGCCCAGGGCACGGGCAGTCTTCAGCGTGCTGTCACGTAGCGCCTTGAACCGCAATTTCAGTCTGCGCGTCACATTCTCCGGGTTGTAGAGCCAGTCATACTGGCTGCCTTTAGGGTCTTCATAGCCTTCAGCCATCAGCGCTTTGTGCTCTTGGCAGCCTACCTTGTCTACTGCCTCACCGAGGTACTTGGCGATATGGAATTTATCAAAGGCAATCTTCTCTTCAACCCTAGGCAAGCTTTTCAGTGTGGCATTGATAAAGGCTTGGCCATATATCCATAGAGATACTTCCTATCGCTTTTCGCTGCTCTTCTGCCAGACTTTTCCTACCATGCCTTGAGCATCGCCTTTTTGCGGTCACTGCCCACGTGTAGCACTGTGCCTGCATCCTGGTCTGATAAGGCTGTTACGTAATCATGGCGTTTCTTGAAGACCGTCTTATTAACACTAATACGTGTTGGGCTAATCTCTGTTCTACGTGCCAGTCCTCGCTTAACCGCTCGCTGCATAATTCCACCAATGGCATTCCAACTTAGCTCCATCAATCGGGAGACTGCCGAGATGGACGCCTCTTTCAACCAGTCGATCACCAGCGCCTCAAACATTGCAGTAAATCCAGAGCTCGGTTCCGCCCAGGGAACTGACACGGTGACTACCCCCATGTTCTTCACACTTCACTTTCCATGGACGGTCGGCGGCAACGGCTCATTCCCGCGTTCTGTATGGGAGTCAGGGCCTTGAGTATGTACAGAGAAATATCTGTGTTTTCAGTTCCAGGTTTTGTACCGATAAATTACGTAATCGTCCCTGTCCTGGGAATAGACCACGATCATCGATATATCGGTAAGTGATGGAGTTCAATCGTTCACTCTCTTCACTATAAACGAGCTCTAATTGCCATATCTCTTTTTCAGTGGGGTTGTGACGATAGAATTCAAAACCCTTGATGTCTGCCAGAGTGGTGGTAGAATCCCTCCCTGTTACAACCGCTATCTCTTCACGTGACATTCCTATCTTTACTTTTGCCCATGCATCCGGGAAACAGGGCCGCTTTAGGGCAATGGTATAAAAGCCGAACTCAATGGCCAGAGTGGCGAGAAGAAGCGCTGTTACAGCCAATAACTGCCTATTCATCTTTTTCTTGATGAAATGTAAATCTGTCCATTCCCCAGTTTGAACAATCTCTAAGATGGTTAGTCTTTGCAACGATAGTAGTGCCCCATTCTTTTTTGATGCTCAAAGCTGAAACCGGCAAACCCGCTGCTTGAAACCAAGTTAAAGTAGATGTAATCGGCATCTAGCTTATCGGCAAAAGGGGATAACTTTTTAATGCAGACTCCCAGCGCTCCTTGCAGGTCAAAATTTGCTTCGACCAATCCCAGATGACACTCTTTTGAAGCTATTAACGAGCAGTGTAACTCCGGGCTAGGTTTAAACTGCGATACAATAATTTTTCTGCCTGATTTGGTCTGGAGGTGTTGTTTGTTAGCCTCTTTAATTGTGCTACAACCAGATATGATGGCGGCGGCTACTATTAATAAAATGGTAATTTTCATGATGTTATCTGCTTCACGAGGTCGGTGGCGGCGCTGTAAAGAAATTGATTCCTAATTCTAACGGAAAATTGATTTTTGTCCATTCCACGTAGTTGTCAGTTAGAAATCCCCTTTTGTTGTGAATAATAAGTGGGATTTGAATAAAATCAGTCTATTACTATTTTAGAATGCTCAGATGGGTTTCTGAGCGGGGTCGTTCGATTATTTCAAGTGTGTCTTCGATCTCGTGATGCGTTTTGGGACGTTCCCAATCCCCAAAAACGCACTCGATCTTCGACAGCCTGCTATTGCCCCAGCCGCTCTGCGTACGCGCCGCTTCGCCACACCATCGTTTTACTCGGCGCAGGCTCTACGCAGCACCCACAAATGGCTGGCCCCGTGTTCGGAAGCCTGCTTTGCTTCTCCTATTGCGCTATCGAGCGCGGCTTCATGGCTACCGGGGACTACCGGCCTTTGCTTCGTTCTCCATGGCCGGCAGAATTTAAACGCTTTATGCTTTTTCGGCCAGAGCGGCCTGTTGTGTGGTCATAATCTGTTGAATGCCCTGTTTGGCCAAGTCCAGCATCGACTGAAGCTCATCCATGTGAAAGGCGTGACCCTCGGCAGTGCCCTGGACTTCAACGAATGCATTGGCGTCATTCATTACAACATTCATATCTGTTTCGGCATTGGAGTCTTCAGCATAATCCAGATCAAGCACCGGAGTGCTTTGATAGATACCTACGGAAACAGATGCAAGTTGTCCGTGAATCGGATATTGACTCAGTTTTCCTGTTTCCAACAGGCCATTGGCTGCATCACATAAGGCCACATAAGCACCTGAAATGGATGCAGTGCGGGTACCGCCATCGGCTTGTATGACGTCACAATCGAGGGTGATGGTACGTTCGCCAAGCGCGTTGAGATTAACCGCTGCCCGCAGGCTTCGGCCGATCAGGCGTTGGATTTCCAGGGTTCGTCCACCCTGTTTTCCCCGGCTTGCCTCTCGTCCCATGCGGCTACCCGTGGAACGGGGCAGCATACCGTACTCAGCAGTGATCCAACCCTGGTCGGCACCTTTGAGAAACCTGGGTACCTGCTCTTCTACCGAGGCAGTGCAGATGACTTTGGTGTCGCCGAATGCTACCAGCACGGAGCCTTCGGCGTGTTTGGTGAAGCTTCGCGTGAAACTGATAGGACGCATCTGGTCCGGCTTACGGCCACTTGGTCTCATTCTTTCTCCTGTTGATTATCTGTTTCATAAATTCCGATGGCGTTTTCCAGATTGGAAATGGCCCGACCCAGTTCTGTCTGTTTATCGGCGCGTTTTATGGCTTGTTGCTTGGAGGAAGAGGTTTTTTCCGTTGCATCGGTTATCTGTATAGCAAGAAGGGTGACGTTATCACTATCAGGAAAACCTCTCTGTGTCGCCTCCTCTGCCAGGGAGCTGACTGCCTCGTTGATACTCATGTCACTGAATAGAGCATCCTCTATGAAACCTTCATCGAGATTACCCCAGAGGCCGTCACTGCAGAGCATTAGGACATCGTCTGGCTCAAGCTCCTGCTTCTCGATGGGAATGTTGGGTGCCACCGCTGTACCGCCGACGCAACGTGTTACATAGTTGCGCTGGGGGTGCATCTCTTGCTCCCGGGCTGAGATTATGCCCTGCTGGTGAAGGCACTCAACATACGAGTGATCTATGGTTCTCTCATACACTTTGTGCTCGCGGAGCAGGTAAAACCGGCTGTCACCGGCATGAGCCCAATAGGCCGTATCGTTTTGAATCAGGACGACAACGGCCGTCGTTCTGGGGTCAATGGGTGGGTGCTGTTTTTTGCCGTAGTCGATGATGTTATCATGCACTTTATGCAGCAGGCGAACAAGAAAGCTCCCGGGATTTCGGATGGGCTGGGGAGTGGAGTGCAGTACCTGCTCGCAAGTGTCGATTAATATTTGGGCTGCCATTTCACCCTGGGGGTGCCCACCCATGCCGTCGGCGAGTCCAAGTAGCGTACATCTAATGCCCTCTACCAGTATGCAGCGATCCTGATTGGTCTTTCTATCGCCTATCAGACTCTGTTTTGCCACTTTTCCAGGGATCGTGGTCAATTGCGGTTTCATATTCCCCCCTTGGCTGCGAAATTGCCGTCGCTTGTATCATTTGACCATCCTGTTCCCTTGGTCAGGGCCTCCAGCATGGTTCCGGCATTTTGTGGCCTCAGCAGAGGGTCAACCTCCATTGCCCAATCGATGAGCTCCAGCAGATATTTTGGGTATCGCCTTCTGAACAGACCAGCTATCGGTTTCATTGTGTCATTGGCATGCCGCTCGATAGCCGATGGTGGCGGCTTTCCTTCGATACAGGCACGCATGGTTGCACCCATGGCATAAACATCGCTCCAGGGTCCGACATAGCCTGATGGATAGTACTGCTCGACCGGTGCAAATCCCGGGGTAACCACTTGTGATGATTGTTTACTGCGAGTGGTGGCAAATTGATGAACCGCGCCAAAGTCAAGCAGCAGTGGTGTACCACCGGGGCGCAGATGTATGTTACTTGGCTTGATGTCCAGATGGAGTTGGCCTTCGGAGTGAATCAGGTTGAGTGCATCGAGCACCGCCGGAAATACGGTCAACAGGAAGGTGGTGCTGAGTTTGCCTTTGTGCTGCTTGATATACCGACCGAGATTTTTCCCGTGCTCATAATCCATTACCAAATAAGCAGTATTGTTGGCGAGAAAAAAAGTACGGATGTTGACTATATTTGGGTGTCGCAGTGTGGCCAGCGCGCGGGCTTCCTGGTAGAACAGTTTGCGTCCATTGTGAAACGTATCTTCCTTTGCCCGGCCATTTACCTCGATCCGGCTGTTGCTGCCTCTGAGCGCCAGTTTTTTGGGCAGGTATTCTTTGATGACAACATGGTCCTGTGTATCTTCATCTTCCGCTAGATAAATGAGGCTGAAGCCGCCGCTACCGATCAATTTAATGATAGAGTAGCAGTCGATGACAGTGCCGGGTGGCAGGCTGTCCCGTTTTTGTTCCGCAAATGAAGAGATGGTTCGCTCCAGATAATCCAAGTCTGAAGCTTTTTATCATACACTACCCAGATAACAAATCAGGTGGGCTCAATGACAAGTAGTATGACGGCGTTCTCAAGGATCGAGCATCGTGACGAGCAGGGCGAGCTGATTTGCGAGCTACGTTCGGTGAACCATCGTTATCTGGAGCTTTCCGTCCGCGTGTCCGAGGAGCTGCGCAGTCTTGAACCACTAGTTCGTGAACGTCTGAATAAGCGGCTGGGCCGGGGCAAGGTGGATTGTTCTTTTCGCTTTTCCCCTTCGGCAAATGCGGCAGCTAATATGGTGGTAAATGAGCGTCTGGCGCAGCAAATTATCCAGGCTGCCTACCAGATTGGAGCTTTGCTGCATGAGTCGGTTTCCCCAAAGGCGATGGAAATCATGCATTGGCCTAGGGTGCTGGAAGTAGAAAAACAGGATATGACGCCAATCCATGGTAAGGCTGCAGCGCTTCTGGATGAGGCGATAGACAGCCTGATTGAGTCTCGCATAAGGGAGGGAAGGCGATTGGCTGAATTGGTTGCCCAACGCACCAGTGCTATGCGAATAGAGGTGGAGAAGGTCAAGCTGTTGATGCCCCGCGTGCTGGAGTCCGTGCGAAACCGCCTGAAGGCACGGTTGGCCGAGATGAGCGAAGATCTGGATGAGGGGCGGCTGGAGCAGGAGATGGCCCTGCTGGCTCAGCGTCTGGATGTCGATGAAGAGATGGACCGGCTACAGACTCATCTGGATGAGGTAGACAGCGTCCTAGGGCGGGACGACCCCGTGGGACGACGGCTGGATTTTCTTATGCAGGAACTCAACCGTGAGGCGAATACACTGGCCTCTAAATCCAATGATGTGGAGTTGACCCGTGTGGCAGTTGAGCTGAAAGTTCTGATTGAGCAGATTAGAGAGCAGATTCAAAATTTAGAGTAAATCGCCAGCCTTTCGGCTATGCCGGAGATTGAGCCTGTAAAGTTTTCTGTGTAACTGCCTGGGTTAAATATATCCTGCTAAGCGTTCTTCGAACTCAATCATAAATCTATTCAGTGCTGGTTTCCAATTACGGATCGGCATTGTCTGCTTTTTCGATGCGGCCTGGATTGCCAGATAGATTACCTTCTTTGCCGAGTCATCGGTTGGAAATAATTTCCGTTTTTTGATCACTTTGCGAATGATACTGTTCAGTGACTCAATGGCGTTGATCGTGTAGATCACCTTTCGTATATCCTCCGGGTAGTTGAACAGCGTGTTCAGGTTCTCCCAATGGGCACGCCAGGAGTGGCTGATCCGGGGGTACTTGTTGTCCCATCGGTCAGAGAATTTATCCAGCGCCAATAAGGCTTCTTCCTCGGTGATGGACTGGTAAATATTTTTCAAATCAGCCGTGACAGGCTTGTAGTCTTTCCAAGGCACGTACTTCATCGAGTTCCGTACCATATGCACGATACAGAGCTGGATCTGGGTATCCGGAAAGGCCGTGTTGATGGCATCAGGAAAGCCTTTTAAGCCTTCGACACAGGCAATCAAAATATCCTTCACACCGCGGTTTTGAAGCTCTGTCAACACGTTCAGCCAGAATTTGGCCCCCCCTCGTTCTCCGATAGCCACATCCCCAATAATTTCTTGTGGCCTTCCAGGTTAACGCCCAGAGCGAGATAAATCACTTTCTTGTCTTGCCGGATTTTAACGACAATGCAGTCCAGATGTAATCCCCCCATTGACCTTTCCCCCCCCAAATAGAGCCATGACAAGGATGAGGTTTCCAATTAGTTTGTATATTAGGAGATCTCAAGATGAAGAAGAAGCGTTACAGAGAAGAGTAAATTATTGGTGTCATCAAGCAGCATGAGTCAGGGGTAAAAGTTGATGACATTTGTCGTCAGTTCGGCATTTCAACCGGGTGTTTTTATAACTGGCGAAGCAAGTACGCCGGCATGGATGTCTCAGAAGCCAAACGGCTCAAAGAGCTTGAAAGCGAAAACAACAAGCTTAAGAAGTTACTTACCGAGAAAATGCTTGAAGCTGAGGCGATGAAGGATGTGCTCTCAAAAAAATGGTAAAGCCTGCTGATAGAAAACAAATCGTGATCTACCTTAAGTCACGATTCAAATTAAGTGGGCGTAGAGCTTGCCAATTAGTAGGCTTAAGTAGAACCGCTTTTCGGTACGTTATTCAATGGGGAAAAGATGAGCCTCTACGCAAACGGTTACTTGAGTTAGCAAAGAAGTATCCGAGTTATGGTTATTTGTTTTTACATGGCCTCCTGAGAGGTGAGAGGCTTGTGAAAAACAAGAAGCGGACCTACCGAGTCTATAACGAAGAAGGTCTTCAAGTGAGGACTAAAAAACGCAAGAAGATAATACGACCAAGAATGCCAATGATTGTGCCCATTGGTAAAAACATACGCTGGTCAATGGATTTTGTCAGTGATCAGTTGGCTAATGGTCGCCGCTTTCGAGTATTTAATGTGATTGATGATTACTCAAGAGAAGTTATTGGCCAGCTCTCTGACTTCTCGATCAATGGTCACCAGGTCGCTCGTTTTTTAACTCAGGTGATTGAGCTAAGGAGCGCTCCGGATCAAATAATCTGCGACAACGGTACTGAGTTTACTAGCAAGGCGATGTTCTACTGGCAAAAAGAAAGTGGCGTTAAGCTAGGTTTTATTCAGCCAGGTAAGCCTACTCAGAATGCGTTTGTAGAAAGCTTAAACGGTAAATTCAGAAATGAATGATTAAATCAGCATTGGTTCAGGTCCATTGATGACGCTAGACATGAAATTGATCAATGGCGAGAGCACTACAATCACGTGCGGCCTCATAGCGCATTAAATTATTTGTCACCTGTGGCCTTTGTGAATAGGGCCGCTTGGAATGAATTATCTCATCCAAGTCTTGGTATTAAGATGGGGGGAAGGTCAATTGCCATTCGTCAACCTGCTCGATAACCGCACATTTTCTTGAATGTCGTGACGATTTCGCGGGTCGTCATACCCTGAGCATACAAGAAGAGGATCTTGTCATCCGTTGAGGTAAATCGACGCTGGTGCTTTTTAACCAGTCGGGGTTTAAAGCTGCCCGCTCTATCTCGTGGAGTATCCAGTTTAAACTGGCCATCTTCCGTTTGCAAGGTCTTGCTGGTAGTGCCGTTGCGGCTATTACTCGCTTCGGACTGTTCATGTTTGGCAAAGCCAGGATGATCATCCAGTTCAACGTTGAGCGCTGTCTCGACCGTGATTTTTGGCAGCATTTGCCGAAACTCGTTGAGATCTTCTTCAGTTTTGATGTTATTAGCGACCGCCTGGAGCTCTTTCTTATCGATCGGCTGCCTACCCTCTCCCTTGTTTGGGTTTAATGAACAGAATTCAGGACAGTCTCCACATTCACAAACGGCTCCAAGGCTTTCTCTGCATTATCCCGGGTATCGGCGGCTTGCTAGGTATCGTGCAACACCTGCTTGGCTTTTGGCTGTAATGACTTGGGCAAGGTATTGAGCACATGACCCGTTTTATGCATCCAGCAGCGTGCTGACGGGTTTCCGGGTAGGTCTCCTCTGAGGCGCGGCCCAGAAAACCCATGGCACCACCTCTATCGCCAGAAAATACTTCTCACCCCGTTTATTGACACCAATAATAACTAATGCGCAGAGTTTTACCTGTTCAGCTCTCAGGCCACTGTAGATGCCGTCTAGATGTATACCCAGAGAGCTTTGTCCAATCTGGTGGCACACCAATCCCGATACTCCTCTGCCCATACCTGCTTCAATCGGGAAACCGTACTGGCAGACAGCTCTTTTGCTTCCGGGCCTGTCCACACCTTGAGTGCTTCCCCCATCTCACCGCGGCTTACACTCTTGAGATACAGCCAGGAAATCGCGGCTTCCAGCGAACGGGTTTTACGAATATAGGGGGGGCCGACGCAGCGTGGAAAGTGATCGGGTCTCCAGATCTAGAACGTACCTTGGGTACCTTCACGGTCACTGGACCTATGCCCGTCTGGATGACTCGTTACCGGCAGGTAACCATTGCCTACGACAGCAGCATGACCACACTTGGTTTGTTGTCCGGCAACTAGGATAACAAGGCTTGCAACTTCGTTTCTATCGCTTGTTCAATCAGCTTTCAGGCTACCATTCTGGAATTATAACTAAAAGTGTTGTTTGAAAGGAATTGAAAAAGAGCGGGGTATCTGGTTGATTTGTTGTTGCGAGACATCAAAACAACCATTGGAGATACGCCACCATGAGTAAGAATAACGTTGTTAAGCTGGCAGTTCGAGATACGATTATCGATCCGCTGACAGAGTTGCCGAGAAGCGGTGCGGAGCAGTTGATCTACTAGGCGGTGGAAGCCGAGCTGCTGGAGCTGTTGGCGGAGCACGTCGAGCGACGGACAGAGGATGGCAAGGCGGGTGTGGTGCGTAATGGTCACCTGCCAGCTCGTAAACTGCAGACAGGATTAGGGCCGGTCACGGTCAAGATCCCCAAAGTTCGCGCGAAGATCGGCGAGCCGGTAACGTTCCGATCAGCTCTGGTGCCGCCGTATGTACGCAAGACGAAGTCACTGGAAACGGCGCTGCCGTGGCTCTACCTGAAGGGGATTTCCAGTGGAGAGATGGGTGAAGCCCTGAAAGTGCTGGTGGTTCCGGATGCAACAGGCTTGTCGGCGGGCAGGGTATCGCGTCTGAAGCAGGTCTGGGCAGAAGAATATCGGAGCTGGTGCGAGGAGCGCCTGGATAAGGGCCATTGGGTGTATGTGTGGGCAGACGGTGTCTACAGCGGACAGAGAGCAGAGCAGACGAAGCTGTGTGCCCTGGTGGTGATCGGCGTGAATGAGCGTGGTGAGAAGCATTTTCTGGCAATTGAGGATGGTGTACGGGAGTCCACACAGAGCTGGCGGGAGGTACTGTTGAAACTGAAGTCACGCGGGCTGACCCCGCCAAAATTGGCGATCGGAGACGGTGCTATGGGATTCTGGGCTGCGCTGGAGGAAGTGTATCCGGAGACGCGCCAGCAGCGCTGCTGGATGCACAAGACCATGAACGTGCTGAACTGCCTGCCAAGGTCAGCTCAGCCGAAAGCGAAGCAGGCACTGCATAACATCTGGCAGGCGGAGACCCAGGCCGATGCGGAAAAGGCCTTTGATCTGTTTATCAAAACGTATGAGCCAAAGTATCCGAAGGCTGCCATCTGTCTGCACAAAGACCGAGAGGAACTGATGGCTTTCTATCAATTTTCTGCGCAGCACTGGCAGAGAGCATTCGGACCAGCAATCTGATTGAATCCACCTTCGGGACAATCCGCCATCGAACCAAGCGTTCCAAGGGCTGCCTATCGCGTGATGGTATGTTACACATGATGTTCAAACTCGGCCTGTGTGCCGAGAAGACGTGGAGACGATTACGGGGTTTCGATTATCTGGCGAAGGTGATAACCGGAATCAAATTTAAAGAGGGTCTTGAGGTAGCAGGAGTCGATCAGGTAACCGCTTAATTCAACTGGCTAAACACTAGATTTGACTATAACTCCCCATGAACCGGGCAACTCTGTCAGTGGATCAGCGATCTGCTCTCGATCTTCGATCGAAACAATTGTATTCTTATTCATGGTGGCGTATCTCATTGGTTGTTTGATTACTTTGCAGTTTCAAATCAACCAGATACGCTGCTTTTTTCGGTGCCTATCAAACACCACTTTCAATCATACCTCTCTGAAGATGGTGTTTATTCCAAACTATGACGTCAGTATGGCGATGGAGATTGTCCCGGCAGCGGATTTATCTGAGCAGATATCGACGGCCGACATGGAGACTTCGGGCACGGTAAATATGAAGCTATCACTGAACTGAATGGTGCCATGACTGTCAGCACCCTCGATTGTGCCAATATTGAGATTCGCCAAGAGGTGTGAGAAGAGAACTTCTCCCTGTTTGGCGTGACGGCAGAAGGGGTGGGGCAATGGAAGCGCAACGGCTACAATCCAGCAGGTTATTACCGCGAAAACAGTGAGCTGGAACAGACTATCGACCAAATAGCCAGCGGTTTCTTTTCACCAGAGGTGCCGGCCGTTACCATTCGCTAGTGGATTAGCTGATCAATCACGATCCCTTTATGGTGTTGGCCGACCATGCTGACTATATCCGTTGTCAGGAAGAGGTGGAGCAATTGTTCCGTGATCAGGACTGCCGAGCTATTCTCAATCTGGCCTGCATGGGGAAATTCTCCAGCGACAGAACGGTGTAGAAGTATGCCGACAAAGTCTGGCAGCTGGATTGATCCCTAGGACAATACTTTCTTGAGATAGCGGCCGGTGTAGGACCCCTTGCTTTTCGCCACCTCTTCAGGCGTTCCCTGAGCGATAATCCGTCCGCCGTTATCACCGCCTTCGGGTCCCAGATCCACGATCCAATCCGCAGTCTTGATGACATCCAGATTGTGTTCTATCACCACCACGGTGTTACCATGATCCCTCAGCTTGTGCAGCACCGCCAGAAGCTGTTTCACGTCATGGAAGTGGAGGCCGGTGGTGGGTTCGTCAAGTATATAAAGGGTGTTGCCGGTATCACGCTTGGAGAGTTCTCTCGACAGCTTTACCCGCTGTGCTTCACCACCGGACAGGGTGGTGGCATTCTGTCCGAGTTTGACATAAGAGAGTCCGACATCCATTAACGTCTGCAGTTTTCTCTTCAGAGCCGGTATGGCATCGAAGAAAACAACCGCATCTTCAATGGTCAGGCCGAGTACCTGATCAATGCTCTTTCCCTTGTATTTGATCTCCTGGGTTTCACGGTTGTAACGTTTGCTCTTGCAGACATCGCACTGCACATAGATATCAGGTAGAAAATGCATCTCCACTTTGATTACACCGTCGCCCCGGCACGCCTCGCAGCGACCGCCCTTCACATTGAAGCTGAAGCGCCCGGGTGTATAGCCCCTAGAGCGTGCTTCATGGGTGCCGGAAAAGAGCTCACGTATCGGTGTGAAAATGCCGGTATACGTAGCCGGATTGGAGCGGGGAGTGCGGCCAATCGGGCTCTGGTCTATATCCACCACCTTGTCGAAATGCTCAAGCCCGAGGACCTCCTCATAAGGGGCAGCATCCTTGTTTGCATTGTTCATACTGACGGCGGCAATGGGGTAGAGGGTGTCGTTTATCAGTGTCGATTTACCGGAGCCGGAGACGCCGGTGATACAGGTAAAGAGGCCTATAGGCAGTTCCAGTTCGACATTTTTAAGATTGTTCCCGCTGGCACCATGGATGGAGAGTGTACGGTTTGGGTCCCTCTTTGTCCGGTTTTTAGGAATCTCAATGGCAAGCTTGCCGCAGAGGTACTGGCCGGTGAGAGACTCCACCTCAACAGCGATATCATCCGCTGTTCCCTGGGCAATCACTTTACCGCCGTGAATCCCGGCACCAGGGCCTATATCCACCACGTGATCGGCGCTGCGGATCGCCTCTTCGTCATGTTCCACCACGATGACGGTATTGCCAAGGTCACGGAGGTAGGTGAGGGTCTTCAGCAGACGGTCATTGTCCCGCTGATGCAGCCCGATTGAGGGCTCATCCAGAATATACATGACACCCACCAGACCGGCACCGATCTGGCTGGCCAAGCGAATACGTTGTGCCTCACCGCCGGAAAGTGTATCGGCGCTACGCTCAAGTGTCAGGTAATCCAGGCCAACGTTAACCAGAAACTGGAGTCGCTGGGAAACCTCTTTTACTATTTTTTCTGCGATTTTCCCCCGCTTTCCCGGAAGATTCATCTGCTGGAAAAACGCCAGAGCCCGGCCTACCGGCAGTGTGGTGATGGACGGAAGATTGTGTTCTGCAACAAACACATGGCGGGCAGCCTCATTCAGCCTAGCCCCTTTACACTTTGGACAAGGATGGGTGGAGATATAACGGGAAAGCTCCTCTCTCACGGCATTGGATTCAGTTTCCCGATAGCGCCGCTCCATATTGCAAATAATCCCTTCGAAAGGGTGAGTTTTGGTGTGCCGTCCACCGCGCTCGTTGAAATAACTGAAGCGGACACTCTCTTTGCCACTGCCGTAGAGAATGACTTTCTGGATCTTTTTCGGCAGCTCTTCCCAGTGACACTCCACATCAAAATCGTAATGCTTGCCAAGGGAGGTGATCAGCTGAAAATAATAGGCGTTGCGTCGGTCCCAGCCTCTTACTGCTCCTGCCGCCAGACTCAGGTGGGGATGGGCAACCACCCGATCCGGATCGAAGAACTGCTCAACCCCCAAACCATCACAGGTGGGGCAGGCGCCACCCGGGTTGTTGAAGGAGAAGAGCCGGGGCTCCAGCTCCTCCAGGCTATAGCCGCAGATGGGGCAGGCGAAGTTGGCAGAAAACAGCAGATCTTCGGCCTCTGGGTCATCCATCCAGGCGACCCGAACCAGGCCGCTGGAGAGATGGAGTGCTGTCTCAAAGGATTCGGCCAGCCGCAGGCCTAGGTCATCCCGTACATTGAACCGGTCCACTACCGCTTCAATGGTATGTTTTTTATGCAGCTCCAGGTCTGGCGGATCATCCAGTTCGTAGATTTCACCGTCGACTCGGGCGCGGATAAAGCCCTGGGCATTCAGCTCCTGAAGGAGTTTATGGTGTTCGCCCTTGCGCTCGGAGATCATCGGCGCAAGCAGCATCAATCTACTGCCGGCGGGCAGTGCGAGAATCTGGTCAACCATCTGGCTGACTGTCTGTGCCTCTAGGGGGGTGCCGTGTTCGGGGCATTGGGGCGTGCCTGCACGGGCGAACAACAGACGCAGATAGTCGTAGATCTCGGTGATGGTACCCACTGTGGAGCGGGGATTATGGAATGTCGTCTTCTGCTCGATGGAGATGGCTGGAGATAACCCCTCGATATGATCGATATCCGGTTTCTCCATCACCGAGAGAAACTGTCTGGCATAAGCTGAAAGGGATTCGACATAACGCCTCTGCCCTTCAGCATAAATGGTGTCGAAGGCGAGGGACGATTTGCCAGAACCGGAAAGCCCGGTGATGACAATCAACTTGTTCCTGGGCAAATCCAGATCGATGTTTTTTAAATTGTGGGTGCGGGCACCCCGCAGCTGGATAGTGTCCATCAGCTTACCAGTAATTGAGCGAACCTGATACTATACGCTGTCTTGTTGGTCTGAGCCAAAGCAATCATCGCCAAAACAGAGAGGGTTAGTTCTTAGAAAGTTTGTGCAGCCGGGGTTAATAAGCATTCACTGACAGAGGCGTTGTGAATACATCCCTGTACGATTGAAGGCGACGCCCCTGCCGCCAACACTCTTGAAAGTGAAGACTCCATACCCTCTCGGAAAGATTCATATGATTGTGATTGAGGGCTTATTGGAGATGGGTATAACCCATTCAACTGTCAGAGTTTTATGGGATTGGCAATTGCGTCCTTGTCTGCGGTGGTCCCATCTTTAACTGCGGATGGACTGGGTTGCTAGAGTAAGTGGGAGATAAAGTGAGTAGTAACAAAAAACAACAAAAGGGTTTGTCACCTATAGAGTCACGCGCCGCAATATCACTGGCGGGTATCTTCTCACTGAGGATGCTGGGACTCTTTATGATCCTCCCTGTTTTCGCCCTTTATGCGGAAGAGCTCCAAGGAGTGACACCTGTGCTGGTGGGTGTCGCCATCGGTGCTTACGGCCTGACGCAGGCGTTCTTGCAGATTCCATTTGGCATGCTCTCCGATCGCATAGGCCGAAAACCGGTCATTATTGGTGGCCTGATCATCTTTGCCGTGGGCAGTGTGGTGGCCGCACAGGCAGATACCATCTGGGGTGTTATCTTTGGGCGTGCGGTTCAGGGTAGTGGCGCCATAGCCGCTGCGGTTATGGCTTTAGCGGCTGACCTTACCCGGGAACAGGTCCGTATGCGGGTGATGGCGGTCATCGGCATGAGTATCGGGTTTGCTTTTGCCATCTCACTGGTGCTGGGGCCTATGCTCGACTCCCTGATCGGCGTTCAGGGTATATTCTGGCTTACCTCAGTATTGGCGCTGGGAGGTATAGCCATCGTGGTTTTCTATGTACCGAATCCCGAAGAGAGTCATTTTCACCGGGATACTGAGCCGGTAGCAGGGCAGTTTGGGCGGGTGCTTACCGACCCGGATCTGCTGCGGCTGGACACCGGCATCATGCTCCTGCACATGATTCTTACCTCTGTGTTCATTGCTATCCCACTGACCCTGCGGGATTCGATTGGAGTGGAGAGCAGCAGTCACTGGATGCTCTACCTGCCGGTCGTGGTACTTGCCATGGGACTGATGATTCCCCTGGTAGTAATCGCGGAGAACCGGCGGAAAATGAAACCAGTCTTCCTCTCTGCCATTGCCGGGCTGATTGTCGCTCAACTGGGGTTTTGGAAATTTCAGGATTCGCTGTATGGCACTGCCTTCGCCATGCTACTTTTCTTTACCGCGTTCAATCTGCTAGAAGCGACACTTCCCTCTCTGATTGCCAAGACAGCACCGGTGGTGAGCAAAGGGACAGCAATGGGGGTCTACTCTACGTCCCAGTTTATCGGCGCCTTTCTTGGAGGACTGATAGGCGGTTGGATACATGCCCATTTTGGTTTGGGCGGAGTATTTTTGTTCGGAGGCGCGGCGGCCACGATCTGGTTACTGGCGGCCTCAGGCATGGCACCCCCAAATTACCACAGCAATTATCTGCTGAAAGTGTGCTCAATGGATGAAGCCCAGGCGGCGGAGCTGCAGGCTGAACTGATGGATATTGAGGGGGTTGGCGATGCCGTAGTAGTGGCGACAGATGGTGTTGCTTATCTGAAGGTGGATACTTGGGTGGTGGACGAGTCGGTTCTGGAGACCTATTCCAGAGCGGAAACATAGTTTCTTGAACTTGCGGCTGTTCAAGTATCAATCAATGCGATGGATAGTGATTTTTGCTGCTGGGTATTCCGCTAGTCAAAATACCCAGGCTCTAAATCGCCGATGCCGTGGGTGCCCACATTGATGTGAACATAGCCAACCATCCTCGTCCGGTGAGCTCCGGTACCGCCACAAATAGGGCTGGGGATATTGTCGCAAAGTTCGTCATTGGGTTGCTGCCCGCGTCATAACCTGACGACATGTGTGTCGCATTGAAGTAATTTTTCACTCGCTCAGGCCTCTTTTGCAAGGTTCGCATACAGGATCGTGCTCCGAATGCTACTTACTTAAGCAATAACCTGCTGATATAACGAATAAAAAAAGGCTGGTTCAGGTGATAAGATGCTAGTCACCAAACCATCAACCAGGGAAGCAGCCTTAATGCATCCTGATCAACGCGCCTGCATACATCAACAAAAAGGTATCACAACCTACGCTACAGCCAGTGATTCCTATGCTTTCTTTAATCGGCTAACCGGCCCAGAGTTTCTCAATCAAGTCGAATCATTGCTACCGGAACATCGGGAAAGGTTGTTTCCGCCAACAGAGACGCTATCGATGTTTCTGGCTCAAGCAATGAGTGCTGATCGTTCTTGCCAGAACATAGTTGATGCTGCTGCAGTCAAGCGATTGATGGGTGAGCTGCCAATCTGTAGTACGCATACGGGAGCATACTGTCGCGCACGGAAACGGCTGCCATTGGACATGGTCTCTACGCTAGCCCGTTACACGGGGCGTATGATGACTGAGCACACCCCAGATTCCTGGCACTGGCGGGGGCGGACCGGTCAGACTGGTGGATGGCGCTACCGTTACGTTGCCCGATACAGAAGAGAACCAGACTGTCTATCCTCAACCCCGTAGCCAACAACCCGGATTGGGTTTCCCTCTTTGCCGGGTGGTTGGTATCGTCTGCCTCGCCAGCGGTGCTGTACTTGATGCAGCATTGGGACCTTGTCGCGGAAAAGGAAGCGATGAGCAGTCATTGCTTAGAGCCATGCTTAGTACCTTGGACGCTGGTGATCTCCTTCTGGGGGATGCTTTTTATGCCACCTATTTTCTGTTGTGTGCTCTTCAGGCCAAAGGAGTGGATGGCGTTTTCGAGCAATATGGTTCACGGCGGCGCAGCACGGATTTTCGCCAAGGAGAGCGTCTGGGCCCGCGAGATCATCTTATCGAAATAGACAAGCCAAAAGTCAAACCCGCCTGGATAAGTCAGGCAGAGTATGATCAAACCCCCGATAGATTGAAAGTGCGGGAGTTGCGTGCTGGCGGTAAGATCCTGGTGACAACACTACTTTGCTCAAAAAGTACGAGCAAAGCCGCCCTAAAGGCACTCTATCGGAACCGTTGGCAGGTAGAGTTAGATATACGCAACATCAAGACCACTCTGGGAATGGAAACATTAAGTTGTCGCACACCGGAAATGGCGGAAAAAGAGCTGTGGGTCTATCTTTTGGCTTACAACTTGATCCGTTTACTGATGGCTCAGGCGGCATTACTGGCTGACATCATTCCTCGATAACTTAGCTTCAAGCATACTTTGCAGCTATGGATTGTGTGGCAAAAAAGCGGTCGTTACGACATCGATAAAATTGAGGGCCTTTTTATCCTCATTGCACCGTAGCAGGTTGGAAAACAACCGGGACGTATGGAGCCGCGAGCTATAAAACGAAGACCCAGACAATTCCCGCTACTTACCAAACCAAGGGCTATTGCACGAGAGAATATTCGGAAAAATGGCCAACCCAAAAAACTTAAGTAAGTAGCATTCGCGCCAGATGGGTATTGCAGCACTGTATCCAAAGAAAAATACCAGTAAGCCCGGTAAAGGGCACAAAATTTATCCTTACTTGCTGAAGGTCCTGGAAATTAATCGGCCCAACCAGGTTTTCTGTTCGGATATCACGTATATCCCAATGGCCAAAGGATTTGTTTACCTGGCGGTCATTATGGACTGGTATAGTCGCAAAGTGCTGTCCTGTCGAATATCCAACACCATGGACAGCGACTTTTGTGTTGATGCACTGGAAGAAGCGATAGAACGTTATGGTGCCCCCGAAATCTTTAATACAGACCAGGGCGCACAATTTACCAGTGAAGCTTTTACTGGAACATTGAAAGCAGCCAATATAAAAATCAGCATGGACGGTAAGGGGCGCTGGGTGGATAATATTTTTGTTGAACGCCTGTGGCGCAGCGTCAAGTATGAGGAAGTTTATCTCAAAGCTTATGATTCGGTTGTCGAAGCACGTTCAGGCATTGGTAAATATTTAAAATTCTACAATACTGAGCGAAAACATCAGGGGCTTGGCAAGACGCCAGATCAGGCGTATTTTGGTGAAATCACGTGGCAGGAAGCGGCGTAAGCAATGAGGATGGAAGTCATTTAACCGACTGTCCAAATTGTGGGGTCCATTTCTGAGTTCCTGAATTATGGAATGCATCAATTAGAAAATTGGTAAAATCAGTTAATCAGTACTTTTTGAATACCGGAAAAACAGAATACTGGAATACTTTTATTCAAAATCCAAAAATCCCAAATATCTTAATTTGGCTGTAGGAAGCCGAGGGTGTCCTGAATTCTGTGTAACTGTCTATCATTAAACCCAAGCATGGTTGAGGATAGGCACTATGAACAAGAAAGAACTACAGGCGATAGTCCAGGCGGACGCTAATGACACCAAAACTGAAGAAAAACTCAACGAGTTTCGGCCAATGCTGGCCAAAATCACGGTCGATGCGGCACTCAACGTCGAACCGGATGATCATCTTAGCTTTGCCAAATATGAACAGTCCGAAGCGAGTAATAGCCGCAACGGCACTACTGGCAAGACCTTGCAAACGGAGGATGGCCAGTTTGAACAGGATACTCCACGAGATAGAGCGGGCAGCTTTAAACCCCGACTGGTTAAAAAGCACCAGCGTCGATTTACCTCAATGGATGACAAGATCCTCTTCTTGTATGCTCAGGGTATGACGACCCGCGAAATCGTCACGACATTCAAGGAAATGTACGGAGCCGATGTCTCCGCCACACTCATATCCAAAGTTACTGATGTGGTTATCGAGCAGGTTGTCGAATGGCAATCTCGCCCCCTGGATGCGATTTAGCCTATTGTTTATCTGGACAGCATTGTCGTTAAAATCCGGCAAGACAAGAAAGTGATCAATAAAGCGATTTATCTCGCTCTGGGCGTCAACCTGGAAGGCCACAAGGAATTATCGGGGCTCTGGCTGTCGGAGATGAGGGTGCCAAGTTCTGGCTAAACCTGCTGACAGAGCTTCAGAATCGTGGTGTGAAGGATATTTTGATTGCCTGTGTCGATGGCTTAAAGGGCTTTCCTGATGCAATCAACACGGCTTTTCCGAATATCCAGCTGTGTATTGTGCATATGGTATGGAATTCGATACCGTTTGTTCTCTGAGGCCAGAGCATCTTGGTCTGATCGTTGTGTTTGAGGTGTTTTAAAACGGTTTACTCGGTTGTAGAGCGTTTTATCTGAGATACCTAGATGCTTGGCCACTTCTTTGATCGGGTAACCCCGCTCGATGACTTGATTGGTGGCTTCTTGTTTAAACTCTTCTGTAAATTGACGACGTTTATTCATAACTTCCTCCGAGGGTTCATTTTTACCATACGGAGTGTCTACAGTCATGGGGGCTATTCACAACAGTAATGGCAGTGCCTGGGCCGATTCCGCCTACGGTAGTGCAGAGCGGGAGTCTGCTTTACCAGATGCAAATTACCGCAGTCATATTCATCGCAAGTCGACACGCAAACGCCCTTTGAATGAACGGGGGCAAGAGGCAAACCGAAAACGATCAAGAGTTCGGGCTCGAGTTTGCCTAGCAGGCCAATCGATTGGTGCGTAGCATCGGGCAAGGCAGGCCCGGCGTGAAGATTGGTATGATGATTTGGTGTACAACATGCGTCGATTGGCATGGCTGGCCGGATGAAGCGAGGTATGGATATGGATGTTGCCAGAAAAATAAGCGTAATATACTGGGCTCTCCGGATTTGCTAGAGACTATTGGCCTTTGTCGGATTTTTAGAAGTTCCCTTATCTTTCTGTCCTGCATAGGCAGAATCTCCCCGTACGCGGGTTTCGTTTCCATGCAACAGGTCTTCCAATACCTACGAGTCATGAATATTGGCCGGTGTCACAGCAATTGAGTGGATCAGTTTGGTTTTGCTGTCCACACCAATATGGGCCTTCATGCCAAAGTACCATATGGTTGCCTTTGCGGGTTTGATGCATATCCGGATCACGGCTTTTTTCTTTTTTCTTTGTTCTTCGTTGAGCTTGGCGCATTGATGACCGTGGCATCAATAAGGGTTCCCCGGTTGAGCTTCATACCATTCTCAGCCAGGTAAACATTGACCAAACGAAACAGCTTATCCCCAAGATTATTCCTTTCCATCAGATGGCGAAAATTGCCGATGGTTGTTTCATCCGGTACCGGATTAGTATGAGTATCGATTTTTTCGTAACCGGAGGGTAGACTTAGCGTGCCGTCGACATCCTGTATTCAGGGAAGAGACAGAACTAATAATTTAGGAGGAAATATGGCCACTAGAGGCGTAAATAAAGTTATTTTAATCGGTAATCTTGGGCAGGAACCAGAGGTTCGTTATATGCCGAATGGCAATGCAGTGGCGAATGTCACTATTGCTACATCCGAGAGCTGGAAGGACAAAAATACCGGTGAAAACCAGGAGCGCACTGAGTGGCACCGTGTGGTTTTTTTTCGTCGGCTGGCGGAGATTGTCGGTGAATACCTTAAAAAAGGTTCCAAGGTCTATATAGAAGGGAAACTACAGACCCGCAAGTGGCAGGACCAGGGTGGTCAGGACCGCTATACCACTGAAATTGTCGCCGATCAGATGCAGATGCTGGATAGCCGGGGTGGTGGCAGTGCCGAGTTTGGCGCAGGTCAGACCGCATCTGCTCCGCGGCAGCAACAGCAACAATCTGTGCCTGCGGCGCCCATGCCTGATAATGGCTTTGACGACGATATACCCTTCTGACGTCAAACTGGAGTATTAGGTGATAAAAGCCGCTGCAGGGAACGCTGAAAGGTTGCAGTGATGATGATCTGGATTTTGTCGGGTTTCTCGATTGATGTAACATCGGTCTTTGTCAGCACTATTAAAAGTGATCTGCCGGATTATGTCTCGGAGCGTCAGATCTCCTTTCAAGACACCACTGGTTGGGGTCGTCCAGCGGGGTTAACTAAAAGTGGACGGAGCGGCAAAAATGCTCAATCCGCAATTTTTCTATAAACACCCATCCATCCAACTTTTCCGGGTAGTAGGCGTTGTATTTTAAGGAGCCATCTGATCAATTCATGAATTGGTGTCTGACGGCTGAAATCTCCCAGTTCTGCGTTGAAATTCCTGGCAATAGCCAGCTATTACCAGGAATTTTCGCCTTGATCCGGAAGATTTCAACTCGTCATCCATCTGATCCAGAATTAATTAGAGGTTCCTTAGTCGTCCCTGAATTATTTATAACTAGATGATTAAGTATGAATTAAGGGAACCCCTAAAAACCCGACAAAGGCAATATAGTCTCTAGCAAACCAGGAGAACCCGGTATCTTCACGCTCATTTTGCTGGCAACATCCATACCCACACCTCGCTTCATCCGGCCAGCCACGCCAATCGACGCATGTTGTACACCAAATCATCATACCAATCTTCACGCCGGGCCTGCCTTGCCCGATGCTACGCACCAATCGATTGGCCTGCTAGGCAAACTCGAGCCCGAACTCTTGAACGTTTTCGGTTTGCCTCTTGCTCCCGTTCATTCAAAGGGCGTTTGCGTGTCGACTTGCGATGAATATGACTGCGGTAATTTGCATCTGGTAAAGCAGACTCCCGCTCTGCGCTGCCGTTGCTGGATGTGATCATATGCCTATCGTCACTGGCGGTGGGCGAAAGTGTACCCAGCTCTCCACCTTTAAATGGCTGAATACCATGCTTGGTAATATCAAGAATGCTTTGCAGGGAACCTTTCATGCTATTCGTAAAAAACACGTACCTCGTTATCTCGCCGAGTTTGAATATCGCTTTAATCGCCAGTTTAATCTTCTGGCTATGATTGAACGATTGCTCTGCGTCACGTTACGTACACCACCGATGCCTTATCCCCTCCTGAGGATGGCTGAGGTTTATGGGTAATCAGAAATTATTATACCCTGCGCATTCAGAACGCCAGTAAGAAATGGACGATGCCCATTCACAACTGGAACCTGACCTTGCCTCAACTGGCGATCCTCTTCGAAGGTAGGCTTGATTGCGCACTTGATCTGTGATGATATGGATTGAGTGCTTTTACGTTGACACAATTATTTTGAACAGCCTCTGCAAGATTGGATTTTTTCCCGTGTTGGTGATGGATCTTGCTGCCGGGTGCTTTTTAGAAGCCCGAAGCGTCAATGTGTCATCAATCACCAAGTGGACCATGTTGGTCCTCACTACTCTTAGTATGAGTCGAATAAATGGCCGTGTTAAGGCCAACCATGACCATCTGCCATTCTGTAATGATTTGTAGTAACTGGTCCAATGGTTTCGCGTATCCAGCATCAAATAGGCATTCAGTAACAAAATCCGTAGGGGTAAGCGTCGAGCCAATAAGCAACTCAATGAAAGTACCGGCAGATATTGGGGGTAGCGCTTTGCACAAGAATGTTATCCAATGGAATAGTTCGCGGGGGATATTGCCGCTTCTCTTCTGAAGTCCACTCGCGTCTTGCATAACTTTTCAACGGCGCTAAGTTATGCGAGGCGCGGCGATGTGTGAACGGCCGCTATACCAAGATTTTTATGCAGTTTTCAGATTTTATCCTCCTGAAACTCTAAACTCTTTATATGACATACTACCGAGACTTTTACAATCCGAATAAAATATTGCGGACACGGCATTGGCTACATTTGTAATAACCATAATTAATAGAGATAAATCTGTGAAAGGAGTGCAGACCATCAAACAGCGATGAATATCGACATTTTTGCAAAGCGCTTTACAGCTCTTTCTAGGCTTCAAAAACAGATAATTATGATAATAGCAGATGCGTTAATGCTGCAAATTGCTTTATGGTCAGCATTTTCCCTGCGTTTCGGAGAGTGGTATCTACCGAATCAATCCGTTGTGTGGCTGTTTGTTTTAGCCCCCATCGTTGCTCTTCCTATTTTTATAAAGTTCGGTCTGTATCGAGCGATTATTCGTTATATAGGTTTCCATGCCTTATGGGCGGTAATTCAGTCAGTAACTCTTTATGCCCTAGTATGGGCAGTGGTAGCACTTCTTAGCAAAATAGAAGGCGTGTTGCGTTCAATCACTTTGATCAATTGGATGATGGCTATTCTGCTGATTGGTGGTAGTCGCATGGTTGCACGCTGGTGGTTTGCTGACATGTTTAACTCAGCTTCTGCTGTTGGCAAGTCGGCACGAAGTAATGTAGTGATTTATGGTGCAGGTTCTGCCGGTATGCAGCTGGCGACAGGGCTTAGTCACAGTCGTGAGTTCAAGCCGGTTGCTTTCATTGATGATAAGGTTGAACTTCATCATCACCATATCCAATCTCTTCGTGTTTATCCATTTGCCCAGCTTGGGCAAATGATCGAGACAATGAAAGTGCATGAAGTGCTTCTTGCGCTGCCATCAGCTTCTCGTAGCCGGCGTAATGAGATTATCGCCCTGCTAGAATCCTATTCGGTTCGTGTACGCACCTTGCCGGGTATGGCTGAAATGGCACAGGGAAGAGTGAAAATAGAGGATATTCGTGAGGTCACTATCGAAGATATGCTGGAGCGGGATTTAGTAGCGCCTAATCTGGAGTTGCTGCATACCAATATCAAGGGTAAAGCGGTGATGGTTACCGGAGCTGGTGGATCTATCGGCTCAGAGCTTTGTCGCCAGATTGTGAAGCTGAAACCGGCAGTACTTATCCTCTTCGAGCAGTGTGAGTACGCACTTTACTCCATTGATAAGGAGTTGGCATGGCATAACATTGGATTAGAGATTATAGCCATTCTCGGTTCCGTGCAGGATTCTGAGCGCCTGGCTCAGGTGGTCAGTGCTTATGGTGCTCAGACTATTTACCACGCTGCGGCCTATAAGCATGTGCCGATGGTGGAAAAAAATCCTGTGGAGGCGATTCAAAATAATATTATTGGGACTTGGCAGGCCGCAGAGGTGGCTAGGGCTCGTGGGGTCGAAACCTTTGTGCTTATTTCTACTGACAAGGCGGTGCGGCCTACTAATACTATGGGGGCGACCAAGCGGTTTGCGGAGTTAGTGTTGCAGGGGTTGGCCAAGAAAATTAATTCTTCTGATGTTGGTGCGAACTACCGTACCCGTTTTTGTATGGTACGTTTTGGCAATGTACTAGGTTCTTCTGGCTCTGTGGTGCCTCTTTTCCATGAGCAGATCAGTAGGGGCGGTCCGGTAACTGTGACGGACCCGAATATTACCCGCTTTTTCATGACCATCTCTGAGGCGGCTCAATTGGTAATTCAGGCGGGCGCTATGGGGCAGGGGGGGGATGTTTTTGTGCTAAATATGGGTGAGCCGGTTAAAATTCTCGATTTGGCAAAGAAAATGATTCACCTTAGCGGTTTTGAGGTGAAGGATGATGATCACCCTAAGGGGGATGTTGAGATTCAGTTTACCGGTCTTCGTTCTGGTGAGAAGCTTTATGAAGAGCTGCTTATTGGTGATAACGTGCGTCCTACTGACCATCCTTTGATTATGTGTGCAGAAGAGGATCTGCTCCCCTGGGAATCGATTGTGGGATTTCTCAATGAACTTGATGCGGCTTCAAAGGCGCATGATCAGGAGAAGATTCGCTCTCTGCTTATTGATGCTGTGGCGGGCTTTAAACCCCAGTGCGGGATTGAGGATAATTTATATAAGCAACGCAAAGATCATCGTGATAGCAATATGCACTTGCTAATACCATAAGTGGTATTGCTAGTACAAGGGGCTGACCTGAATGGCGCTAAGTCAAGCCCCTTCAGCACGATATCTGTTGCGGTGTGGTATCTCTTTCATTTGTGTCGTGGAGCCATTAGAAGTGTGAAGAGTTTCGGCCTTCGTTTGCGACATCTGGGTTCTTATCGTCCTGACCGCTCCAGAAGAATATTGGTGGCAACAATCTTGCGTGATGATATCATCAAATGCCGTTGCTCCCGGTCGCTCAGATCGGCTCGAGAAAATAATGGTTTCTATCGCCACAGCGCCTGAATACCCGCCTTGACGCTAATCCGTCGAGGCGCTTGCTTCACTTCTGTGATCAACAGGCGGATAGCGTTGTAGGCAATTAGGTGCATCAGGATTTCCTCTTCCACCATGGCCGGAGTTCGGCAGCGCAGGATGCCCATCCCCATGATTGTCTTGATATCCCGAAAGAGTAGCTCTACATCCCAGCGTTGAAGGCAGAGCTCAGCTAATTCGGCAGAGCTGTAGACCCGCAACACCGGTCAAGATGGTAACCAGATAAAACATCTTAGTCCAAAATTCCGGTGTGTTTAGGGAACCTCTAAAAAGTTGACAAAGGCCAATAGTCTCGAGCAAATCGGGAGAGCCCGGCATCTTCACGCCGGCCCTGCCTTGCCCGATGCTACGCACCAGTCGATTGGCCTGCTGGGCAAACTCGAGCCCGAACTCTTGATCGTTTTCGGTTTGCCTCTTGCTCCCGTTCATTCAAAGGGGCGTTTGCGTATCGACTTGCGATGAATCTGACTGCGGTAATGCGGCACCCCCGGTAAAGCGGCTTCCCGTTCTACTACGGTAAGCAGAATCGGCCCAGATACCTCCATTACTGTTGTTCTCATCCAGCCGTTCCTTGAAGACTTGGCTATCGTGAACTTCAGCTGATGTGATGGCGTATTTGCGAATAACCTTCTGCTTCCGGTCTATGCTGATGTGATTTTTGTACCCATAGTGGGTTTTGCCATGCTTCATGGTCCAGAGGGCTCCAACATCTTTCTGGCGGCGTTTGTTATCACCCCATGCCTCAGGGCTATCCCCAGCTTTGATCTGCTTATTTTCCTCTCGTGTATTACGTTGCCTGGGTACTGGAACGATAGCTGCATCTGCAATCTATCCCTTGCGAGCACTGAAGCCTGCTGCATCAATCTGGATCACCCTAGAAGTGCATGTCTGCGGATTAGCCCGGAAGGTATCTATCAATGGATATACGAGGATGCTGCACAAAGACGGTTCTTTGTACCAACATCTACTGAGGCGGCACAAAAAGCGTCTAAGACAGCAGCAATACGGGACTGGGCGTGGTTTGATTACCACATCGTGTGAGCATTCATGATCGCCCTGTGAGTATTGGCAACCATCGCCGCCTTGGCCACTGGGAGGGTGATAACGTTGAGGGAGCCAAGGGCTCAGGTGGCCGCTAAAAACATCAAAACTGAAGAAGATCTCAACGAGTTTCGGCAAATGCTGACCAGGATCACGGTCGAGGCAGCACTCAATGCTGAACTGGCTGATCATCCTGGCTTTGCCAAGCATCAACAATCCGAAGCGAGTAATAGCCGCAACGGCACGACCAGCAAGACCTTGCAAACGGAAGATGGCCAGTTTGAACTGGATACCCCGCGAGATAGAGCGGGCAGCTTTGAACCTCAGCTAGTTAAGAAGCACCAGCGTTGATTTACCTCAATGGATGACAAGGTCCTCTTCTTGTATGCCCAAGGTATGACAACCCGCGAAATCGTCACGACATTCAAGGAGATGTATGGGGCCGATGTCTCTGCCACACTCATATCCAAAGTCACTGATGCAGTTATCGAACAGGTTGTTGAATGGCAATCTTGCCTCCCTGGATGCGATTCAGTCTATTGTTTATCTGGACAGGATTGTCGTTAAAATCCGGCAAGACAAGAAAGTGATCAACAAAGCGATTTACCTCGCTCTGGGCGTCGACCTGGAAGGCCACAAGGAATTATTAGGGGAGAATGATGGGGGCCAAGTTCTGGCTGAACCTGCTGACAGAGCTTCGGAATCGCGGTGTGAAGGATATTTTGATTGCCTGTGTCGATGGCTTAAAGGGCTTTCCTGATGCCATCAACACGGCCTTTCCGAATATCCAGCTCTGTATCGTGCATATGGTACGGAACTCGATGAAGTACGTGCCTTGGAAAGACTACAAGCCTGTCACGGCTGATTTGAAAAATATTTACCAGTCCATCACCGAGGAAGAAGCCTTATTGGCGCTGGATAAATTCTCTGACCGATGGTACAACAAGTACCCCCGGATCAGCCGCTCCTGGCGTGCTCATTGGCAGAACCTGAACACGCTGTTCAACTACCCGGATGACATACGAAAAGTGATCTGCACGACCAACGCCATTGAATCGCTGAACAGCGTCATTCGCAAAGCGATCAAAAAGCGGAAGTTGTTTCCAACCGATGATTCGGCGAAGAAGGTCATCCACCTAGCAATCCAGGCCCCATCGAAAAAGTGGATAATGCCGACCCGTCATTGAGAACCAGCACTGAATAGATTTATGATTGAGTTCGAAGAATGCTTAGCGGTATATATTTAACCCAGGCAGTTACACAGAAAACTTTACAGGCTCACAATCATTGGCATTCTTGGTCGTATTATCTTCTTGCGTTTTTTAGTCCTCACTTGAAGACCTTCTTCGTTATAGACTCGGTAGGTCCGCTTCTTGTTTTTCACAAGCCTCTCGCCTCTCAGGAGGCCATGTAAAAACAAATAACCATAACTCGGATGCTTCTTTGCCAGCTCAAGTAACCGTTTGCGTAGAGGCTCATCTTTTCCCCATTGAGTAACGTACCGAAAAGCGGTTCTACTTAAGCCTGCTAATTGGCAAGCTCTACGCTCACTTAATTTGAATCGCGACTTAAGGTAGCTCACGATTTGTTTTCTATCAGCAGGCTTTACCACTTTTTTGAGAGCACATCCTTCATCGCCTCAGCTTCAAGCATTTTCTCGGCAAGTAACTTCTTAAGCTTGTTGTTTTCGCTTTCAAGCTCTTTGAGCCGTTTGGCTTCTGAGACATCCATGCCGGCGTACTTGCTTCGCCAGTTATAAAAGCACCCGGTTAAAATACCGAACTGACGACAAATATCATCAACTTTTACCCCTGACTCATGCTGCTTGATGGCACCAATAATTTGCTCTTCGCTGTAACGCTTCTTCTTCATGTTGAGATCTCCTGATATACAGACTAATTAGAAATCTCATCCTTGTCATGGCTCTATTTTTGGGGGAAAGGTCAGCCAATTTAAGCCTGGAACATGCCGCACTTAAGGATGTCATTGAAAAAAAGCTCTAAAGCCAGCTGAGAAGCGCGAACTGGTTGATTATCTGCAAGACGAGCATGTTCTGATTCAACGTGCAGCCTGCAGGGTGATCAATATTAGTTGAAGCAGTTATAACTATATACAGAACGAGACCGGCCCGTTATAGATGCACTGCAACAAGCTGGCGACGAAACAACCAACGTATGGATTTGGTTTGATGTTCGACACGCTCCGGGGTGAAGGAAAGCCCTGGAACCATAAGCGGGTATACCGCATATAAAAGCTACTGAAGCTTAATTTCAGACGCAAGGGTAAAAAGCGGTTGCCTAACCGTAATCCTCAGCCGCTGGTTGTTCCGGAGGCAATGAATCAATCATGGTCAATGGATTTTATGAGTGATTAACTGATGACCGGAAGGCGTTTTAGAGCACTCAACATTCTCGATGATTTTAACCGAGAGGCGTTGGCCATTGAGATTGATTTAAATCTACCGGCACCGCGCGTTATTCGAGTACTGGATAGAGTGATAGCGGAACGTGGTTATCCTGAGAAAATTAGGCTGGACAATGGCCCGGAAATGACATCAGTCGCGTTAGCCGATTGGGCTGAAGAACATAGCGTTTTGCTTGATTTCATCGAACCAGGTAAGCCTACACAGAACTCATTCATTGAACGATTCAATCGAACCTGCCGGACGGAGGTCTTGGATTTGTACCCGTTCAGCAGGTTATCGGAAGTCAGAGAAATCACTGAAAACTGGGTCAGGAAATATAATGAAGACCGGCTACATCAGTCACTTGGGAGATTAACGCCCGTAGAATACCGGCTTAAATATGAATCAGAAAGCTCTAAAGTTGGATGGCACTGAAACAGGAGGGTTACACCCCCGCCGGATCTGCAGATAGACTCGCCTCAATTGGGGTTATTGTGATCGCTGAAAATAAGTGGGATAGCAGTGACTGCTACATCATTGTTTTCATCAAGGAATTAATTGGCGAAAGGTCACTGATCTAATGTTCGCAACGGTGGTGGAAAAGCTCAACAATTGACCTCGGAAATGCCTCAATTATTAGAGGCCAAACGAAGTCTTTCTGAAAAGTACAGGTGGTGAACTTATAATTTGAATCACCACCCGGGATTGCTCTATCTCCTGCAGGGTGCTCAGGCCCGGCTGGGGAGTAGTAGGGAGTTCCAGATCATCTCAGGCTACTGGTTGCCCGCGACCAACAACATGCTACGCACAAATAGCTCCGGCGTTGCCAAGCGCAGCCTTCATATGCAGGGAAAAGCGATCGATATCTGTTTTCCCGGCTGTAGCTTGAAGCAGCCGCATAAGGTGGCGGTTTCACAGAAAGTGGGTGGAGTCGGGATCTATGCCAAATCCGGTTTCATCCATGTCGATACCGGCAGAGTGCGTTATTGGTAAGTGTTAAGAGCTGTTTTTCTCCTGTGCTAGGTACTCGAACAGAAGCGGGTAACGCGATGTCATGTTGGGATCGAGCAGGGGATCTTCAATGGCTGGAATTGCCCCTGCGGCTACGTCGAATGCCTCGTCACTGAGCTCCTTTCTTAAAAAGGGGAAGGCCTCACCCTCCTCGAACGCCATATGAGTGCGTTGGTGCTCAACATACTCCCAACCTAGTTTTGCCACTCTGTCCCGGGAGATGACGGAATTTTTGCTCAAAGCCTCAAGCGCCCGCTTGAATTCCCGTGTCAGATTCATTGTGATCATATGCTCGCCAAGCAGTTTCTCCATATGTTCACGACCCAGGTCGGAGTGAGCCAGCATGATCTGGTATAGCTGATCTTCTATGGGGTGATGAAAGGTGTCGGCGTAGTCGCCGAGATAGCCGATAATCTCAGATATCAGGGGAAAAGAGGGTTGGTCAGTCTGTTTAATCTTGTTGAGCTGCAGCTCCAGGGCGTCCATCAGTCGACTGATGTGGGCGTGATCCCGGTATAGTTTTTTTAACGTCCTATGCATGGTGTCACCCAGAAAAATGGTCAGGTCGAATAACTGCTGTTGGGAGTATGTTGCCCCATTGACCGCGCAATTTCTAGTGCCCTCACTGGCGTTGAATCGGATGAGCTGCTAAATATCACGGTTGCGTACTCCGGATAGGCTATAATCTTCCCCCCCCCTTTTTACTGGTTAACTTTCTCGAATCGAGGCATTTAATGGCGCTTATCACACTGCGCAGGATACAGGTTGGGTTTGGCGGTCCTCTATTGCTGGAAGATATCAATATCTCCATTGAGCGGGGAGAGCGGATCTGCCTGCTTGGTCGTAACGGGGCCGGCAAGTCGACACTGCTGAAACTGATGGCAGGTGAACTGCAGGCCGATGATGGGGAGATTTCGGTCCAGCAGGGCGCCCATATAACACGCCTGACCCAGGAAGTGCCTGCGGGGCTTGAGGGGACGGTGTTTGATGTGGCTGCCGGTGGCCTAGGATCTCTGGGCGAGCTGGTGAAGCGCTACCATCAGATCAGCGTTGAGCTGGCCAGTGACTACAGCGAGCAGTTGCTGGACCGGCTTGCCCATGTCCAGCATGAACTGGAGGCTGCCGATGGCTGGCAGACCGAGCAGCGGGTTGAGACGGTGATTTCGCGGCTTTCGCTTGATCCCGAGTTACAGTTTTCCGCTCTTTCAGGCGGTCTCAAGCGCAGGGTGTTGTTGGCAAGGGCTTTAGTCAAGGGTCCGGATCTGCTGTTGCTGGACGAGCCGACCAACCATCTGGATATTGAGTCCATCGACTGGCTGGAGGAGTTTCTGCTGAATTACGATGGAACTCTGCTATTTATTACCCATGACCGGATGTTTCTGCGTCGGCTCGCAACCCGGATTATTGAGCTCGATCGCGGCGCACTCACCGACTGGCCCGGGGATTATGATAATTTTCTCCGCCGCAAAGCAGAGATGCTCAATGCCGAAGAGAAGAGCAACGCCCGCTTTGACAAGAAACTGGCACAGGAAGAGGTGTGGATCAGGCAAGGGATCAAGGCCCGGCGAACTCGAAACGAAGGGCGGGTAAGAGCCCTTGAGGCACTGCGTTCAGAGCGTGTGAAACTCCGGGTTAAGACTGGAAATGTCAATATGGCCCTGCAGGAGGCTGAGCGCTCCGGCAAGCTGGTGGTTGAGGTAGAAGGGTTGAGTTATGCCTGGGATGAAGAGCCGGTGATTCGTGATTTTTCAACCACCATCCTCAGAGGGGACCGGATTGGCATCATCGGACCCAATGGCGCGGGGAAGAGCACTCTGCTCAATCTGTTATTGGGAAAACTGACGCCGGATGAAGGCGTGGTCAAGCTGGGTACCAAGATAGGGGTGGCCTATTTTGATCAGCTGCGTGCTGCTCTGGATGATACCAAGACGGTTCAGGATAATGTTGCCGAAGGCAGTGAAAGAGTGGAGGTCAACGGTGTCTCGAAGCACATCATCAGCTATCTTCAGGATTTTCTATTTACCCCTGATCGTATTCGCCAGCCGGTAAAATCGCTCTCGGGCGGCGAGCGCAACCGTCTGCTGCTGGCCCGTCTGTTTGCCAAGCCGGCCAATGTCCTGGTGATGGATGAGCCTACCAACGATCTCGACATGGAGACACTGGATCTGCTCGAAGAGTTGCTGCTGAACTACCAGGGTACCTTGCTGATGGTCAGCCATGACCGGGTATTTCTCAATAATGTAGTGACCAGCACCCTGGTCTTTGAGGGAGATGGCAGGATCAGGGAGTATGTAGGCGGCTATGACGATTGGCTGCGTCAGAGCAAGCTGAAGATGGAAACCCAGGTGTCAAAGAAAGCGGCAAAAAAGCCGTTTCAACAGAAGGCTGAGTTCAAACCCAAGAAGCTGAGTTATAAGGATCAGCGTGAACTGGATGCCTTGCCGGCGCGTATCGATGAGCTGGAAAGTGCTATTGATGAGTTGCAATCGACGATGGCAGATCCGGCGTTTTATCAGAAGCCGAGGGAAGAGATTGCCAAACTTGATATCGGTCTGAAGGAGCTCGAAGCTGAACTGGCGAAGGTCTATGAGCGCTGGGAAGAGTTCGAAGAGTCGATGTAGCCTGATGCGCCAGCAATACGACTTCCACCTTGATGGAATGCTCGTTATAAATGCGCTTTTTTAGACGAACACCCGGATTAAGAAATTGAAAAGACCATCACCATTATTGATTGCACTGTTCGGCGCGATTGGCCTGATTACCCTCTACAAATACCGTGTGTATAGCCTGGGAAATATACAAGAGACAAGGTTCTATCTCGCCACGCTTGCACTACTGGTCGCCTATGGCCTGCGGTGGATCATCACTGCAAAAATTGATCCTGACCGGCGTGTCAGCAAGATGCCCCGGGGAGTGAAGGTCGCTATGGCCTCGTTTCTTCTGGTCTGGGGTTTGCTGCTGCTGACCACGATCATTCTACTGCCATTCATTGGCCCCTCGGCACTCAAGCTGCTGATCGGTGTCTGGTCTCCGGTGATCTGGATCATCGGTGCTCTGCTGTTGATTCCCTTTGTTGAAAACAGGCTGCAGTAGATCGGTAAGCAATTACATTCGCGCTTGCTTTTTCCGGGATGCCGGTTTAAAGGCCAAGAGTAAAAAAATCGGGTGGTTCGACTAACTGTTTCCCAGTAAAGCATCCAGATGGGCAATCACACTCCGGCCAAGGGCATCCAGGGCATAGCCCCCCTCCAGTGTGGAGACAATACGTCCCTCAGCATATTTGTCAGCGATTTTCTTCAGTTCGGTTGTTACCCATGCGTAATCGCTCTCTCGCAACCTCAGTTGTCCCATTTCATCTTCTGCATGGGCGTCAAAGCCGGCTGAAATCATGATCAGTTGTGGCTTGAATGCTTCCAGGGCCGGTAGCCAGTGGTCCGTTACCTGTTGTTGGAATATTTTTCCATCCGTCCCGGCAGGGAGGGGAATATTGACGATGTGGGCAGTCTCTGTCTCATGCCCGGTAAAGGGGTAGAAGGGATGCTGAAAACTGGAGCAGAAAAGTACTCTGGGCTCCTCCTCAAAGATCGCTTCGGTCCCATTGCCGTGATGGACATCAAAATCGATAATCGCGACCCGGTCCAAACCATGGACATCCAGTGCATAGGCTGCACCCACCGCAACATTGTTGAAATAGCAGAAACCCATGGCGCGATTGCGTTCAGCATGGTGGCCAGGTGGCCGGATAGTGCAGAATGCGGAATCCGCCTCTCCCTTCATCACCAGATCTACCCCGTGGGTTACCGCCCCGGCGGCACGGAGTACCGCATTCAGTGTTTTCGGCATCATAAATGTATCGCTATCCAGCATCAGTATGCCTTCCTGCGGTGCATCGGTAATGATTCTGGAGACGTAATCAGGGTCATGCACTCTATCCAGGTCAACCCGCTGGACCATTGGGGCATCGTATTGCATAACCACAAACTCCATTCTGGAGGCGATCAACCGGTCCTGAATCGCATTCAGCCGTGCAGGCCTTTCCGGATGTTCAGATCCAACATCATGTAACAGGCAGTCGGTATGGGTTATGTAGGCGATAGGCATAACTAAACTCCAGTCATGGGTGAAGAATAATCGTATCCGTTTCTAAATGGATGTCACGTTTTTTAGAAAATTTTCATCATGCATTGGTAATGCGGCCCCGCCTTCAAGCTTACAGGGATGTGCCTCCGGCGTCTCTTGGATGTGCGCTCCCGGTCCTTGATCGCACGGACTTTTAGACGATTTATCATCCATGAGACGATAAAAGGGCAATCGGGTTGCGGTGTGATACCATGGAATATTAGAATCAGATGAAATATTGATTAACTCTGTTTTCATCATTGGGGTTACGAAGGTATGCAGGATCCAACAACCCGTTCTGATAGCGACATCGGGCGCGTAGAAGTCAAGGAGACCACCTGCTACATGTGCGCCTGCCGCTGCGGCATCCGGGTCACGCTGCGTGATGGGGAGATACGTCACATCGAGGGTAATCCCAACCATCCGCACAATCAGGGTGTGATCTGTGCCAAGGGCTCATCGGGCATTATGAAGCAGTACTCCCCGGCCCGGATTACCAAACCTCTGTTGCGTAAAAAGAGTGCGGAGCGGGGTACCTCCGGTTTTGAGGAGATCTCCTGGGCTCAGGCCTTCGGCATTATGGAGGAGCGCCTCTCCAAGATACGCTCGGAAGACCCTAAGAAATTTGCCCTGTTTACCGGCCGTGACCAGATGCAGGCGCTCACCGGTATGTTTGCCAAGCAGTTCGGAACCCCCAACTATTCAGCCCATGGTGGTTTCTGTTCGGTCAATATGGCCGCCGGGATGATCTACACCATCGGCGGCTCTTTCTGGGAGTTTGGCGGCCCTGATCTGGACCGTGCCAAGCTGTTTGTGATGATTGGAACGGCAGAAGATCACGACTCCAACCCGATGAAGATCCAGATATCCAAATTCAAACGCAGGGGTGGACGTTTCATCTCTATCAATCCGATCAGGAGCGGTTACTCCGCCATTGCCGACGAGTGGGTGCCGATCAAGCCGGGTACCGATGGCGCGCTGATAATGGCGTTGATTCATGAGTTGATCAAGCAGGGGCTCTATGATCGTGAATTTCTGATTCAGTACAGTAACGCCGCCGAACTGGTGGTGAATGACCCTGAACGCGATGATCATGGCCTGTTCAAGCGCTTCGAGATGCATATCGAGGAGGGCTGCTTCGATCCCGAAAACAAGCTCTGGTGGGATTCGGAACTCAACAAAGAGATATCCACTCACACACCGGGTTCAGAGCCTCGCCTGATGGGCGCCTATTGTCTGGAGGATGGCACTCCGGTGAAACCCGCTTTTCAACTACTGAAAGAGCGAGTGGAGGAGTACACCCCGGAGTGGGCTGAGGGGATCACCGGTATTCCGGCGGAGACGATTATCCGCCTGGCCCATGAAATGGGCGTTACTGCCCGGGACCAGAAGATAGAGCTGCCGATCCAGTGGACTGATTGCTGGGAGAATGAGCATGACTCAGTCACCGGCAACCCAGTGGCATTCCACTCCATGCGGGGCCTGGCCGCCCACTCCAACGGCTTTCAGTCAATTCGTGCTTTGGCTATCCTGATGACCCTACTGGGCACCATCGATCGGCCCGGTGGCTTCCGCCATAAGGCGCCCTTCCCGCGACCGATTCCACCCTGCCCGAAACCGCCCAATGGCCCCGAGGGGGTGAAGCCGGATACGCCGTTGGATGGTATGCCTCTGGGCTGGCCCTCGAAACCTGCGGATCTGTTTGTGGATGAAGATGGCACGCCGGTGCGCATTGACAAAGCCTTCTCCTGGGAATACCCGCTGTCGGTGCATGGCCTGATGCACAATGCCATCACCAACGCTTGGCGCGGCGACCCCTATAAGATAGATACCATGATGCTGTTCATGGCCAATATGGCCTGGAACTCATCGATGAATACCGCCAATGTGCGTGACATGCTGGTGGATAAGGATGAGGATGGGGAATATAAGATTCCATTCATTATCGTCTGTGACGCCTTCCAGTCAGAGACGGTGGCCTTTGCTGATCTGGTGCTGCCCGATACCACCTATCTGGAGCGCTATGACGCCCTCTCGATGCTGGACCGTCCGATCTCCGAATACAGCGGCCCGGTGGATTCTGTGCGAATTCCTGTGGTCCCGCCCACCGGGGAGTGCAAACCTTTTCAGGAGGTGCTGATAGAACTGGGCAGTCGACTCGGACTACCCGCTTTTGTCAAAGAGGACGGTAGCCGTAAATACCGCGACTACCCGGATTTCATTACCAATTATGAGACATCCCCCGGTTCCGGTATCGGCTTTCTTGCCGGCTGGCGCGGCAAGGGCGGAGAGAAGTTCCTGAAAGGAGAGCCCAATCCGCGGCAGTGGGAGATGTACCAGAAAAACGGCTGCGTCTATCACTATGAACTGCCCAAGTCATACCAGTACATGCGCAACTGGAACAAGGGCTACCTTACTTGGGCGCGTGCTCACGGTATGACCCGGTATGCAGAGCCGATTACCATTCATCTTTACTCTGAAGTGTTGCAACGGTTCCGCCTGGCGGCTCAGGGTAAAGGGGAGGGGCGTCAGCCGCCGGATCATTTGCGCAAGCGTGTCGAAACCCATTTTGACCCGCTCCCTTTTTACGGGGAGACGCTGCTCTCAAGGCTGTTGGATACCCAAGAGTATCCTCTCAATGCTCTGACTCAGAGACCTATGGCGATGTACCACTCCTGGGATTCTCTCAACGCCTGGTTGCGGCAGATCCATACCCACAACTATCTGTTTGTGAACCCGAAATTGGCAAGAGCCAAAGGGATCGAGGATGGAGACTGGATCTGGGTGGAGTCGCCCACCAATAAAGTGCGTTGCATGTGCCGTTATTCAGAGGCGGTGGAGCCCGGTACAGTCTGGACCTGGAATGCCATTGGCAAGGCAGCCGGTGCCTGGGGGCTTTCTGCCAAGGCCAACGAGTCGCAAAAGGGATTTTTGCTGAACCACCTGATACCGGAAGAGCTGCCGCCTTGTGAATCGGGCGAAAACCTTTCCAACTCAGATCCGGTGACGGGACAGGCGGCCTGGTTTGATGTGCGAGTGAAGATCTATAAGGCAGAACCGGATGAGCCGGAACAGACCTGGCCGCAGTTTTCTCTGCAAAAAAAGCTGCCGGGCCAGACATTACGCCGGGGGCGTTGGCAGTCCTATTTTGCAGGTAGATTTGGCAAAGGTTCTTAGGTAGAGATAAATGAGCCAGTTGGCATTAGTCATCGATTTGAATGTGTGTGTGGGCTGTCATGCCTGTGTTACCAGTTGTAAGGAGTGGAACACCTCCGGCTGGGCTGGTCCCATGCCGGATCAGCGTCCGTATGATGCGGACCCTTCCGGTGTCTTCTTCAACCGGGTGCAGACCTATGAAGTGGGCATCTTTCCCAATACCGAAACGATTCACTTCCCCAAGTCCTGTCTCCATTGCGAAGATCCACCCTGTGTACCTGTCTGTCCGACAGGGGCCAGTTATAAGCGTGAGGACAATGGGGTGGTGCTGGTGGACTACGATAAGTGCATCGGCTGCAAATACTGCTCCTGGGCTTGTCCTTATGGCGCAAGGGAGTTCGATGAATTTAACAAGGTGATGAAAAAGTGCACACTGTGTATTGATCGCATCACGGATATGAGTCTGCCCGAAGCAGAACGTAAGCCGGCTTGTGTCCTTGCTTGCCCAACCAGTGCACGCATATTTGGCGATGTCCATGATCCGGATTCAACGGCCTCCAAGGCGATCAGGGAAGAGGGTGGATATCAGCTGCAGCCTGAGTGGGGTACCCAGCCGGCTAATCACTATCTGCCGCGACGTAAAATCCGCATGCATATCCATGAAGATGAGCTGGTGCGTGCCGATAACCCGTTACGGAAAGAGGATTTGGAACTGCCATTCGATCAGGGTGAGACCCTGGACGACGTGGCCTGGTAACTCGATCCCGGAGTTTTTATGCATCCTGCATTTTCAGTTATTTTTCTTACGACCCTGATCGGTGTCGGCCAGGGCCTGTTTCTGGCGCTATATACGGGGCAGGTCCACTCTCTGGCCAACCTGCTGCCGGCCCAGGACAGCCAGGCGTTCTATGCCCTGGGCAGCTTTTTGGCGCTGTTTTTTCTGATTGCCGGGTTGGTCGCTTCTATCTTTCACCTGGGTCATCCCGAACGGGCCTGGCGCTCCATGACCCAATGGCGCACCTCCTGGCTCTCCCGGGAGGTGATTGCGTTGCCGGCCTTCATGCTGCTGGTCTTTTTCTACGGTTGCGTTCAGTACTTTGGCTTGACTTCGCCACTGTTTGTCATTGCAGGTACTCTGCCGGTGGATATGGCGCTGATTATCGGTTTTCTCGCCAGTGTCGGCGCTTTTGTGCTGTTTATCTGTACCGCGATGATCTACGCTAGTCTGAAGTTTCTGCGAGAGTGGCATACCCCCCTAACGGTGGCAAACTACCTGCTGCTGGGTATCGCATCGGGATTTATGTTGGCGGCCGCCTTCTCGGTATACAGTGGAGTCGACTTGGTGGTCTTCTTTGGAACCTGGGCGGTGATCTTCACTCTGACCGGATTTATCACCCGTGGCGCATCCCTGATCAGAAACCGGCGATTGCGCCATAAGTTGAATTTGAACTCAGCTATCGGTGTACGCCACCAGCAGATGGCACAGATTACCCAGGGGTTCATGGGCGGCTCCTTCAACACTCGGGAGTTTTTTCACGGCAGGAGTCCAGCACTGTTGAAACTGATCAAACACAGTTTTCTGGTGATGGTGTTTCTACTGCCGGTAATTCTGATTGTGACGGCTTATTTTATGGAGTCGGCTTCTCTGCCCATGTTTGCCTTTGCGGTGCAGTATCTGGGTTTAATTGCTGAGCGCTGGTATTTTTTCGCCGAGGCGAAGCATCCACAGAATCTCTATTATCAATCCATTGCCTGAAAAGGAGAGTGCGATGAAATACATGAAGCAATTAATCATTGGGACTTTAATCAGTCTGGTCAGCCGCACCCGGATATTGCCTACCACTCCATCCTTCGTACCGGACCGGTGGGCTTGGGTGATGAACTGGTGCCTGTGTTCAGTCAGGATATGAATAATGTGTATTCCTTGAAAGGGCGTTCACAAGTGGTGGCAGTGGCGACCGGTCATGCACTTAATCCACAAGATGGTATTGTGCTGATGAAAATTGAGTTATAGTCAAACTTGGTGTTTAGCCAGTTGAATCAAGCGGCGACCTGATCGACTCCTGCTACCTCAACACCCTCTTTAAATTTGATTCCGGTTATCACCTTCGCCAGGTAATCGAAACCCCGTAATCGTCTCCACGTCTTCTCGGCACACAGGCCGAGTTTGAATATCATGTGTAGCATGCCGTCACGCGATAGGCAGCCCTTGGAACGCTTGGTTCGATGGCGGATTGTCCCGAAGGTGGATTCAATCAGATTGCTGGTCCGAATGCTCTGCCAGTGCTGCGCAGAAAATTGATAGAAAGCCATCAGTTCCTCTCGGTCTTTGTGCAGACAGATGGCAGCCTTCGGATACTTTGGCTCATACGTTTTGATAAACAGATCAAAGGCCTTTTCCGCATCGGCCTGGGTCTCCGTCTGCCAGATGTTGTGCAGTGCCTGCTTCACTTTCGGCTGAGCTGACCTTGGCAGGCAGTTCAGCACGTTCATGGTTTTGTGCATCCAGCAGCGCTGCTGACGCGTCTCCGGATACACTTCCTCCAGCGTAGCCCAGAAGCCCATAGCACCGTCTCCGATCGCCAATTTTGGCGGGGTCAGTCCGCGTGACTTCAGTTTCAACAGTACCTCCCGCCAGCTCTGTGTGGACTCCCGTACACCATCCTCAATTGCCAGAAAATGCTTCTCACCACGCTCATTCACGCCGATCACCACCAGGGCACACAGCTTCGTCTGCTCTGCTCTCTGTCCGCTGTAGACACCGTCTGCCCACACATACACCCAATGGCCCTTATCCAGGCGCTCCTCGCACCTGCTCCGATATTCTTCTGCCCAGACCTGCTTCAGACGCGATACCCTGCCGGCCGACAAGCCTGTTGCATCCGGACCCACCAGCACTTTCAGGGCTTCACCCATCTCTCCACTGGAAATCCCCTTCAGGTAGAGCCACGGCAGCGCCGCTTCCTGTGACTTCGTCTTGCGTACATACGGCGGCACCAGAGCTGATCGGAACGTGACCGGCCCTAATCCTGTCTGCAGTTTACGAGCTGGCAGGTGACCATTACGCACCACACCCACCTTGCCATCCTCTGTCTGTCGCTCGACGTGCTCCGCCAACAGCTCCAGCAGCTCGGCCTCCACCACCTGGTAGATCAACTGCTCTGCACCACTTCTCAGCAACTTTGTCAGCGGATCGATAATCGTATCGCGACCTGCCAGCTTAACAACGTTATTCTTACTCGTGGTGGCGTATCTCCAATGGTTGTTTTGATGTCTCGCAACAACAAATCAACCAGATACCCCGCTTTTTTTCAATTCCTTTCAAACAACACTTTCAGTTATAACTGCTGCTGGTTGTTCTGCATTTTTGTATCTGCTAGAACCCTACCAGTAGAGAGAATTCCAATTACGAGGGCAAGGGCAAGCTTTTTCATTTATCTAATCTCCAATATCAATTTAGAGGTTTCCTTTAACTGATTAACTATGACAGCCCTCTTTTTAATTAACCCGGTAGAATAGCCACTCTATTGAGATTTTGAATCTGTTCCCCGGGGAATAGAGAGACAATTAATGAAAAAACCTGAACTGCTCGCACCTGCGGGTACGCTGAAAAATATGCGTTACGCTTTTGCCTATGGAGCAGATGCCGTTTATGCCGGCATGCCCCGTTATAGCCTGAGGGTGCGTAATAACGATTTTCTCGAGGATAATCTGCAGATTGGTATCAAGGAGGCTCATGACCAGGGGAGGAATTTCTACCTCGCCTGTAACCTGATGCCCCACGGCGCCAAGTTGAAAACCTTCATGGAAGACATGGCGCCGATTATTGAGCTGGGACCTGATGCCCTGATCATGTCAGATCCCGGACTGATTATGCTGGTACGGGAACGCTGGCCGGAGATGCCGGTTCATCTCTCTGTGCAATCCAATACCGTCAATTCGGCGACGGTCAAATTTTGGCAGCAGATTGGCCTAACCCGCATTATATTGTCCCGTGAACTCTCTCTCGATGAGGTGGAGAATATCCGCCAGGCCTGTCCGGATATGGAGTTGGAGGTGTTTGTTCATGGAGCGCTCTGCATCGCCTACTCCGGGCGCTGCCTGTTGTCAGGTTATTTCAACCACCGCGATGCCAATCAGGGGAGCTGCACTAACTCCTGCCGCTGGAATTACGGTATCAGTGAAGAGGAAGGCAAAGAAGGGATCTGTTCCACTTCACAATCGGGGCAGATTCGCCACCCGGAGGCAGATAAGGTCTATCTGCTGGAGGAGCAGGGAAGGCCTGGTGAATTGATGCCGGTGTTTGAAGATGAGATGGGCACCTACATTATGAACTCCAAGGATCTGCGTGCAGTGGAGCATGTTCATCGGTTGGTTCAGATGGGGATAGATTGCCTGAAGATCGAAGGGCGCACCAAGTCACACTATTATACTTCGCGCACCACCCAGGTTTATCGCCAGGCGATAAACGATGCCGTGGGGGGCCGGCCATTCCGGCCAGAGTTGATGGCAGACCTGGAGAGCCTAGCCAATCGCGGTTATACCGACGGCTTCTTCCAGCGGCATGAAAGCGAAGAGCTTCAGAACTATCGCCAGGGAAGTTCCAGCAGCAGCCGGCAGCTGTTTGTCGGGGAGATAACATCCAGCGATGAAGTCTCAGGACTGACTTCGGTGGATGTGAAAAACAAGTTTGCGGTGGGCGATCAACTCGAATTGATGATGCCTGATGGTAACCTGCGTTTTTCTCTGGAGGTGATGGAGGATGAGCATGGTAACGCTATGGAGGTGGCTCCCGGAGGCGGCTATAAGGTCCGGGTCAGGTTGCCGGAGAAGTGCGTGCCAGGGACCTCGCTGTTGACCCGCATTCTCGATTAAACGCGGATTAATTCGACATCCAGAGATTGATTGTCGGTGCTGAGATAGAGGATGCCTTCAGTCAGTGTAATCGACCAGTTGATTGAGCGGTGCAAATCGTCTACTGCTGCTTCCAGCAGGGCTTCTGGGAGTTCGAACATTGTCAGCCGGTCGAGTATATCCAGCTTTTCCCGGTGCATCTGAACCCATCTTCGGCTATGCCGGCCAAATAGAAAAAGAGTCACCCGGGCAGCTTTTTTGCAGGCGGTAGTGATGCGTTCAGGTGTCGGAAGTCCCACTTCTATCCAATGGGTGATTCTACCGTCCAGATCTCTGGTCCATATATCAGGTGTATCGCCCTCAGAGATTCCCTTGGTAAATTCCAGCTCCTCCTGATAACAGATCGCGTAGGCAAGCAGCCGGGCGACCAGCCGTTCGGCGGTCTCTGACGGGTGTCGTGCAACGGTGAGTTGCAACTCGGTATAGATGCCGAGATCCACGTCTGAAAGATTGATCGTGGCCCGGTGAACAGTGCTGCCAAGCGCCATTTAACCTCCAACCGACTGAAGAAAAGTACCCATCGCGAGGGCGAGTTGTTCCGAGCGGTGAGGGTTGCGCATCGCTTGCAGCAAGGGTTCCCGCATACTGGGAAGAAACAGAAGATCGATCAGACACTGGTTGAATCCCTCCTGGCCTGAGTCGCCATTCGCTAGGCGTTCGAGGTATTCAGCGGCGGTGATATCGCGCTTCAACAGTTCCCAGCAGCGGCTGCTGACAGCGGTCAGGATATTGCTATCGGCAGAGCAGGGGTGGTTCAGGATCGAGAGAACAAGCTGCAGCTTCAGCTCTTGATCGGCCGAGAGGGAGGCGCCGCGGATTGTCGCCTGGAGCAGAGCGCTGTCCGGTGACGCTAAATCCAACTCCTTCAATGTCCGGTCGAGAAGCGCCTGGGTCAGGGTGGTAGAAATCGCTTCGTTCTCCAGGCAGTGACAGAGCGCCTCCAGTGGCCGAATCGGCATCCGGGCAATGGCTTGAACCAGATCCTGCTGGTTCTCCTCGGAGAATCGGGCCGCGACCTCTGCAATTCCCTGGTATCCCAGGAAAGCCCATTGATCCCAGCCGAGATCGCCGCGGAAATACTCCCTGGCATGGGGATAGAATTCAGAAGGTGGTTGCCCCATCCGGAGGGCGGTTTTTGCATGAAATACGGCCATCCGGTCATCCCTTGGTTTGAAGGTGTAGGGATTATCCTCCAGAGCAGACGCTATCTGCTGTTCTGTTTCGGCCGCTAGTTTCTCTTCAAGCCGCTCCATCATGCGGTGCATGAAATCGTCCCGTGCCGCCTGAATTAGTTTGCCCTGTTCATCAAGGGGAAAACGGAGGAACCAGATAAAGGGTTCTGTGCCGGATTGGGCGTTGTCACAGAGCAGTGCAAACCAAGCCTGTCGCTGCAATGGGTAGGGATAGGCACGCTCTGTCTTCTCGAACTGTAAAAAATCTTCCCGGCTGATTTCAATGATACGGCGCCCGATGTCATAAATGGTCAGCCGGACGCCGGTACTCTCAAGGAACTCTGTAATGGTGCGGATTCTATTCATCTAATCCAGTCGATCATATGGTATTCGAGGTCATCGGCATCGAGTTCACTGACTACCCGTCCGCCGATCCTGTTGGCGGATTTGGTCAGTGAATCCCGTGTTCCTGAAACCAGGGGGTGCCACCAATAAAGCGGTTTTCCTTCTGCCAGCAGACGGTAGGCACAGCTCTCCGGAAGCCAGTAGGGGTCATCGAGCACTTCCAGTGTGACGGTGACGCACTCCGGCACATTGACCGATCTGTTCGGGTAATCGGTGCAGTGGCAGCTATCCTGATCCAGGTAGCGGCAGCAGACGTTGGTAAAGCGTATCTCCCGGGTGTCGATATCTTCAAGACGGTGCAGGCAGCATTTGGCGCAGCCGTCGCAAAGTGCCTCCCACTCCTCTTTGCTCAGGGCGGAAAGTGGTCTATTTTCCCAGAATTCCGGTTCTAGTTTAGTCATGATCTCATTCTGCCGGGCCGACATTTGGCCGGCGAATTTACGTATTTAGTCTCCATTGAATTATTCATAACCACATGATAAGTATTAATTAATAAACTATTTATGATGGAATAGTCTGCAAGAAGAGCCTACTTTATCATCAAGACCTTGCAAATATGAAACCACAAAGTCCGGATAACGGTGCTGATTTATTCCGTTCGCAACTCTCTCAGATCTTAAATCTCTTGCACCCACTGGTGCGGTTATCCGAGAAGATGAACGGGGAAAACTTGAAGTTGGCATTGATGTTATTTACAACGAAGGTGCTGGCCAGCCCCCGTTACTCACTCGCTTACTAGCGGGCCTACATTACCTCAAGTACACCTTTAATGAGAGCGATGAGAGCGATGAGAGCGTTGTGAAACGCTGAGTTGAAAACCTATATTGGCCGTACTTTGTGTGGATTTCAATAGCTGCAACACAAACTCCCCTTACACCCCTCCAGACTGGCTCGTTGGCGCAACCGGGTCGGTAATAAATTTGATGCGCTGTTGAAACAAACCATCGAGCTAGCGCTGAATACTAAAGCAATGAGCTTGCGTGAGTTAAAGGACGTCAATGTGGACACCACCGTTCAATAGGAGGCCATCACCTTCCCAACAGATGCAAAGCTCTACCATAAAATGCGTGACCTATTGGTATCTGCGGCACCAAATGACGCCAGAGCCATATCAGGGTAGGAAAGAATGCCTTGATCATGCAAGGACGATGTTCTCATGCTCAGCAGATGAAGCGTTCAGCGAGACAGACTGGAAAACTCAAAACGCACTTGGGCCGAGTGATGAGAGACATTGGGCGTAAGACACTGTACAGAGATGGTGAACTCACGGCGTTACTTGTACGCGCCAATCATTTACTTGGCACCACAACGACAAGACAAAAACAAGCTTTACAGCGTGCATGCAGCAGAAGAGGAATGCATTGCCAAAGGTAAAAAATACACAAGTGTTACGTGTTTGGCAATAAGCCCTCATTTGTGACCGGATCCAAAGTCAGCTGGTTAGTTGACACATGGCGTTTGACGGGTAACCCTTATGATGGGCATACACTCTTGGCGGCCACTTGAACAAGCAGAGAGTTTGAGCAGCCGAAAACTCAAGAATGCATATTGCGCATCAGGACTACTCTGGGCACCGCGTAGGCGATGAAATTGACGTTAAGCTTTGTGGCAGGCTCCTTAAGAGGGCGACTCGGTCAACCCGAAAATGGATGAAGCGCCGAACCGCTATCGAGCCGGTTATTGGGCGCCTTAAATCAGGCAATAGGCTAAATCGAAACTGCCTTAAGGGAACCCCAAAAAAAATCGACAAAGACCAATAGCCTCTAGTAAATCTGGAGAGTCCGGTATCTTCACGCCGACCCTGCCTTGCCCGATGCTACGCACCAATCGATTAGCCTGCTGGGCAAACGCATGCTCAACTCGAGCCCGAACTTTTGATCGTTTTCGGTTTGCCTCTTGCTCCCGTTCATTCAAGGGGCGTTTGCGTGTCGACTTACAATGAATCTGACTGCGGTAATGCGCACCCGGTAAAGCGGCTTCCCGTTCTATACTGCGGTAAGCAGAATCGGCCCAGACACTGCCATTACTATTGTTCTCATCCAGCAGTCCCCGAAGGCCTAGCTGTCGTGAACTTCTGCTGATGTGATGGCGTACTTGCGAATGAGGTGGATTCAACTCCAAAGTGCATCACCTGGATGACTAAAAAGAGATGATTTGAATGCCGGATAAAATAAGATTACGAAATCTTATTTACACAGGGGCACCGCAAATCGTGTTTTATCGCTATTTTGTCGCAAAAGAACGCCATACGCTCATGTATCTTTTGCATTGGCGTTTAAGTTATAGAAACATTGGTCGTCGTTTGGGTCGTCATCACACCACCATCTCACGTGAAGTGAAACGCAATGGTCGATTCATAGCCTGTTACCGGGACGAGTTTGCACAGAAACGTGCGATGGTTCGATGCAAGAAACCGAGGCACACTCGCAGGTGATCACATAAAAAACGCCTGTATTATGTCATCAAGCGGTTACAGGAGGATTGGTCACCGGAAACAATGGCTGGACGCCTCAAGCTGGATCACCCTCGAAGTGCATGTCTGCGGATTAGCCCGGAAGGTATCTATCGATGGATATGCGAGAATGCTGCACAAGCGGTTTTTTGCACCAACATCTACTGAGGCGGCACAAAAAGCGTCTAAGACAGCAATACGGGACTGAACGTGGTTTGATACCCAATCGTGTCAGCATCCATGATCGTCCTTTGAGTGCTGGCAACCGCTCTGTCACTTTGGCCACTGGAGAGGTGATAGTGTTGAGGGAGGCAAGGGCTCAGGTGGTATTGCCACCCACGTGGAAAGAAAGAGCCACGTACTGGTTGCCGCTAAACTGAGCGACAAACCGACAGATACTTTCTATCTGGCGACAGCAACTGCCTTTAAGATCACACCGGAGAAATGGCGTAAAACCCTGATGGTTGATAACGGTAAAGAATGTGTTCAGTTCAGAAAAATTGAAGAGGCCACAGGCATGAATGTTTACTTTGCTGATCCTTATTCCCCCTGGCAACGAGGCACCAATGAAAATACCAATGGACTGCTACATCATTGCTTTCACAAAGGAATCAATTGGCGAAAGGTCACTGATCTAATGTTCGCAACTGTAGAGAAAAAGCTCAACAATCGGCTTCGGAAATGCCTCAATTATTAGACACTCAACGAAGTCTTTCTGAAGAGCACAGGTGGTGCATTTACAACTTGAATCCACCTAAAAATCGGCTATTGGCGCCGGTTTAAGGCGGTAATAACCGGGGTAGGTTTCTGTCCCATGACCGGCAATCTATAGCACTGAATACTATTGCTTCAGTGGCAGGACCAAGCCGAATCTGACACCGGAACCATCTCCAAGATTTTCTGCAGCAGCATGGCCTTGATGGAATTCGCAGATTAAGCGGACCAGGTAGAGGCCCAGTCCAAGATGAGGTTCATCGCCTTTCTACTGGCGGATGGATATCATCGATTTAAAGAGTTCATTCTTCATGCCATCGGGGAGAGAGGTTCCCTGATTGATGATTTCCAGGTTGATCTGTTTAGGGTCAGTTTTCAGCTGTAGCCTGATGGTTGACCCGGGCGCGTGGAAATCCACCGCGTTGGCCACGAGTTTATCCAGGGCCTGGCTGATGAGATCGGGTGCCCCTTTCCACAATAGAGCCTGGGATTGTACTTCCACCTCAAACAGAATGCTGGGAAACGCACTCCGGTAGCTTTCAGTTGCGACTCTTACCAAATTGGCGAGATCAAAAGTTTCAAACTCGGTCTGCAACAGCAGCTGCTCCAACCGGGTTGCCTCCCGCATCCGATGGAGGATCAGTCCCAGTCTCTCTGTGTCTTCTCTTGCTCGGGTAACATAGCGTTGTTGTTCACCGGAGGATGACGTTGTTTCCAGAATCTCCAGTGATGATTTCACAATGGTCAGCGGTGTTCTCAGTTCATGGGCGAGTCGTGATGACATCGCTTCCAGATAGTGGTTGTACTCTGAGAGTCTGTTGAGTACGCTGGAAAAACTGCGGCCAAGATCGCCAATTTCATTTTTTGATTTGCTGGGGTTTAATTCACCTTGTATGCGTCCATCCGGGGTGACCGCCGCTTCTACCTGATGATGCAAGCGGCGGATTCGATCGGTGAGCAGGGTGGCAAATCCGAGTAGTCCCAGGCTGGTAATGACAAACAGAATAAGGGTGATACCGAACAGCCGTTCCAACGCATTGTTCTGCAGGCTCAGAATCTGGTTGGTGCTCTGCTCTACCAGTACGGTACCGACGATACCGTCAGGTGAACGGACCGGCCATGCGGAGGAAAGTATCATCGCCTTGTGATCCGGTGTGGCGTGGCGACGGGTCTGGGGTGTGCCTGCCAAGGCCGCTTTTATCTCACTTCCCTGGAGCCGGGAGCGGCCGGCGAACTCATCAATAAAGTGATCTGAGGATTGGTCCAGCACCAGCCTGAACAGTGGGTGAAGGATGGATTGGATTCCTGCATCGATCAGCGTGTTGCTGTGCTGCTCCTCATCTGCCGGCCTCAGATGACCCCGTCTGGCCAGGACCCGGTGATAACGATCGAGTACCCAGATCCGGGCATTCTCATGCTCAAGCCCACCGATCACTCGGGCCATTTCAGGATTGGGTCTGATCAAGCGTCCCGATGTGCCGATCTGTTCGATAGGGGTTGTAGAGATGCTCGATTCAATTTTTCTGCTGACCGGGTCATCCACATCGGCCACTCTCAGTGCCATATGTTCGCCGACCAGATAACGGGGTATCCGAAGCTCAAGAGTGTAGCCGTCATCCCGCTCCTGCCACTCTCCCTGGATCCGCACTTCGGTGCTGATAGGATAGGGGTCCTTATTTTTTGTGGACATACGTTTGGCATTGACCCAGCCTGGTGAGCTGCTGGCAATGCGATAGATGGCAAGATTTCCATCGGGGTTCACCACCGCCAGCTCGATAAAATCACTGCGGTCCATGCGGCGCTCACCTGGCTGTTGATAGAGAATGCGGTCATCTCTCACTTTAAGCAGCAGATAGAGATAGCTTCCCCGTTCACCCAGAAGATATTCGAATACAGCTTCTCCCTGCTCAGGATACCGGCTCAGATTCTGCAGATACGCTTGCCACTCTTCGGTGTATCCATCGAGCTGAATGTTAGTGTCCATGGGGTGTACGTAGAGGATGCTCTCTATTTCATCCCCTTTATCCAGTGCCGCACCCAAGGTGAACATATCTTCATGGTTGTGAAGTATCGCCGCGACGGCCTGAGCGGTGCCCAGCAGCATGCTCTCCTGTGATTGGCGCAGAAATGATTCGGTCTCCTGAATATAGCGGTAACCCGCCCAGGGGATTACCAGTAGCGTGAGAGAGACCAACAGTAGTTTGAAGCGGATACTGTGAAAGGGAGAGGGGGTTCCAGCAGAACTGTCCATGGGTCAGGATGCGTTCCAGCGGTAGCCCATGCCGTAGACTGTCTCTAATAGCATTGAAAGCGGAATCCACGGTTTCGAATTTTCTCCGCACCCGTTTGATGTGCGTGCTGATGCTGGTGGCATCAACCAATATATTGGCTGCATCCATCAATTGATCACGGCTACGTACATGCCCTGGGTGATCCGCCAGTGCCCGCACGAACCAGAGTTCGGTCAGGGTGAGGTCGAGAGGGGTATCCTGCCACTGGACCTGCAGCCTATCCAAGTCCAGATGCAGTGCGCCGCGTTTTATTACACGCTCTTCTTTAACTGGTTGTTGAAGTGCCTCGATACGCCGGAACAGGGCTGCAATACGGGCGGTAAGATGCGCCAGGCTGATATCTTTTGTCAGGTAGTCGTCTGCACCCAGGCGCAGACCGGAGACGGTGTCCAAGTCGCTGTCCCGGGCAGTGAGAAAGATGATCGGCAGTGTCGGCGACAGTGCGCGCAGCTCTCTGCAGAGTTCGAAGCCTCCATCCACATCCTCTCCCAGTCCGATGTCCAGAATAGCCAGGTCGGGCAGTTGTCGATGAAACGCATCAAGAGCCTCTTTTCGTCCCGCAAAACCTTTCACTTCATAGCCTTGATGCTTCAATGCATGGGTGTAGTTTTCCCGGATAGCGGGTTCGTCTTCGACAATGGCGATCTGTCTGTTCATAGGTGAAATATGTTTAGTCGTAAGTTCTCGATTAGTCTATAGGAGTGGAGGAGAGCGAGAAGTTGCGTTTGGTTGAAGTAACTTTATATCCTATTAGTACCATGCATTGAACTCATCTTATATCAGTTATACTCGGTAAATCAGCGCTTCTCCCTCTCTGCTACACTTTTGCCCGATTCTGCCACTACTTTGCCATCATGCGGCAAGCTCTCTGCCACTTCAGTTGGTTTTAATTACCTCCAGTCAATAGTTATCCGGCGCAGGCCAGGAACCGCTAAAACTTACAATGGACGGTGCGCTGGGCCATATCGAAGTGAAGGAGAGAAGATGAAAAAACGGGTGGTGGTGTCTGCCTTGGCAGGTTTGATGTTGGTCTCTGCTGCCAAGGCCTCTGACAATGACAGTGATTATCTCAATGAAGTGAGTCATCGGGAGTGGCAGGGGGCAGGTGTCGGTGCCATCATTGGTGGATCGCCCGGGTTTGTGATTGGTGCCGCAGGCGGTGCTCTGTTTGGCCGCAACTCTGGGCTTGAGTCGAGTCTGGCGCTTGCTCAGCAAGAGAAGATTTCACTTGAAGAGGCTTTACGGCTCTCCAGGCAGAGAGCGGATAGGGTGGCCGGGGAGCTTGGCCACATCCAGCAGAGAGGGTCGAACCGTGTGGATGTGCTATCCGAGAGCTTTGCTCTGAATATTCATTTTCGCACCGGTAGTGCCGGGTTGGAATCGCGTTACCCAAATCAGCTCCAGCGTCTGGCAAAAATGCTACAACAGTTCCCTGAATTGGATCTGCATGTAGATGCTTTTGCCGATCTTCGCGGTACGGCGCATTTCAACAAGGCGCTATCGGAGCAGCGGGCCCGGGTGGTGATTCGCCATCTGGTGGCTCAGGGTTTAAGCCGTGGCCACATTATAGAGGTCGCACATGGCGAGAGCCGCACAGAGTATTCGGCCGAAGATCGTGAAGGGCTGGGTTTTGATCGCCGGGTATTGATCTATTTCTGCCGGAGGGAGGGGGTATGAACCGTTTTATTCAACCGCCGAGTGAAGAGTTTCTCTACGGCTCTCCTGAAATTATGGGCCGGGTCTGCTACCGGTTTGTGGCAAAATCGATTGCTGTGACAAAGAGACCCTTACCAACGAAACAGAGTGAGAGGCGACATCATGTCAAATACAAAACTCGCTGAGACCATCCGTAAAGATATGCTGATGCTTGCCCTGGAAGCTTTGGGGGTCGGTTTGGCTGCTGCTTTGTTGATGGTTTGCCTGATATTGGCGGTGGCCCCTTCAGCCCAGGCTGAGACATCGGACAGAACCTATCAGCCAAATCCGCTCAGTATTGATGAGGTGCAACGTGGCAGTCTGCTGCTGAAACTGGCGAGTGGCGGTGTGAGCATTGATGCACCGATGCTGAAGACCGATGTTCAGATGGATATCAGTGGGATGCTGGCGCGGGTCAGGGTGCGTCAGGCGTTTCGTAATCCCGGGAGTGGTTGGGTGGAGGAAGGGGTTTATGTTTTTCCACTGCCGGAGGATGCTGCGGTGGACCGGATGCAGCTGCGCATTGGTGAGCGGGTTATCCAGGGTGAGATCCAGGAGAAGATAAAGGCGCAAAAGATCTACCAGCAGGCGAAACGTGAGGGTAAAAAGGCCAGTCTGTTAAGTCAGGAACGACCCAATATCTTTACCATGTCAGTGGCCAATATCGGCCCTGGAGAGACGGTGACTGTCGAGATCGAATATCAGCAGTCACTGCATTACGACCAGGGCCGGTTCAGCATCCGCTTTCCCCTGGTGGTGGCCCCGCGCTATATCCCGGGTCACCCGGTTGGTAATGAGTCTGTTGCTGGATTTAGCGGTAGTGGATGGGCAAAGAACACTGACCAGGTAGCTGATGCATCCCGTATCACGCCACCGGTGGTTGACCCTGAGATGGGTGATATTAATCCGGTTTCCATCCAGGTGAATCTGGATGCCGGCCTGCCGCTGGCGCGGCTGGAGAGTGCCTATCATGCTATCGAGAGCCTGCGTGATGAGACGGGAATACACCGCATTCACTTGAAACAGGGAGAGGTGCCTGCCAATCGCGATTTTGAACTGAACTGGGTTCCACTGACGGGTATGGCACCCCAGGCTGCACTGTTTACCGAACAGTGGAAACAGCAAACCTATGCCTTGTTGATGGTGATGCCGCCGGTAAAAAACAGTCTGACAGATAAGCGGTTACCCAGGGAGGCAGTGTTCGTTATCGATACATCCGGTTCGATGAATGGTGCCTCGATTGCACAGGCGAAAGCAGCATTGAAAATGGCGTTGAGACGGCTGACTGGGAATGACCGGTTTAACATTATCCAGTTCAATAGCCAGACTCATGCTCTCTTTGGCCAGTCTGTGTAGGCCAGTCCTGATAATCTGCAGCGGGCACTCCGTTATGTGGATGGTATGGAGGCCAATGGTGGCACAGAGATGCTGCCGGCCCTGAAGCAGGCGCTGCATGGAGAATCATCTGAGACGTTTTTGCGTCAGGTGATTTTTCTGACCGATGGCAGTGTCGGTAATGAAGAGGCGTTGTTCTCGGTGATCCAGCAGCGACTGGGGTCAAGCCGGCTGTTTACCATTGGGATAGGTTCTGCACCCAACAGCCACTTCATGACTCGGGCAGCAGAGTTTGGCCGTGGAAGCTTTACTTACATCGGTAAGGTGGCAGAGGTAAAACAAAAAATGAATGAACTGTTTGCCAAGCTGGAAGCACCGGTGCTGACCGATATTACCTTGGTCTGGCCAGGTGTAGCTGATGCTGAGATGTGGCCGAAGCGTATACCGGATCTTTATCAGGGTGAGCCGGTCGTGTTGGCCGTCCGTCTGGAAAAAATGGTGGATGCGATCGAGATCAGCGGTAATAAATCGGGCCACCCCTGGACGCAGCGGGTGGCATTGGGGGGCGGTGCTGTGGCGTCAGGTGTTCATCAGCTCTGGGCCCGCCGTAACATTGCTGGTCTGATGGGGCAGCGAAGCCGGGGACGGAGTGAAAATGAGGTTCGCCAGGCTGTTCTGGAGGTGGCTCTAGAGCATCAATTGGTGAGCCGCTACACCAGTTTGGTTGCGGTAGATCAGACACCTTCACGTCCCGACACCGATGCGTTGGAAGCGAAATCGGTTCCGATCAATCTGTCCCATGGCTGGAATGCCGGAAAAGTGTTCGGACAACTGCCGCAGACGGCGACCCCCGGCCCACTAAAGCTGTTAATTGGATTCTTGTTGCTGATTCTTGGATTGGCTGCGGTCTGGTATCAGCGGCGTTCCGCCAATGGGAGGATTCAGGCATGAACAGGTATTTTGGTTACTCTGCGGTCACGCTTATTCTACTGGGTGGTTTGCAGGTGGGGGAAGGTGTCTATATTGAGGCAAAGGCCTGGCTTGCCCAGCAACTTCTGCAAAAGGCGTGGCCGAGACTCAGGCGGGAGATGCCATGGTTCCGCCATGGTCCTGGGCGGATACCCGGCCGTTGGCCAGGCTTCGTGTTGAACGCCTGGGGGTGGATCAGATCATCCTATCCGGCGCCAGTGGCCGGACACTGGCCTTCGGACCCGGGCATGTCGATGGAACGGCTGCACCGGGTACCCAGGGCAACAGTGTTATCAGTGGCCACCGGGACACCCATTTTGGCTTTTTGCAACAGATGAAAGATGGTGATCGGATTGAGGTGACGGTGGCGGACGGTCGGGTGATTCACTATGCAGTGGTCCGGCGGGCAGTGCATCATCAGCGTGATGTCTGGTTAATGGAGCAGACGGCTTCCCGGCTTACGCTGATTACCTGCTACCCATTTGATGCGATTATCCCGGGAGGGCCTGAACGATATGTTGTGACGGCTGAGCCTGTATTGATTTGAGGTGGATTGCTTTTCAATAGCACTGCGGAGATATTTATCAGAGGTATGCAGTTACTCTTTGCCAGGTCAAACGCTTTGCGGCCGTTATCTGCCGTGATGACATCAAACCCCCGCAAGCTGAGAAACTCTTCTAGCATTATCCTGTTTGCATGATCGTCTTCTGCCAGCAGTATTTTGATGCCGCTGGGTGAGAATGCCTCCTGTTCACTTATGATGCTCGGGTCGAGGTCTGTTACCGGATGAGGGACGTTATTGTTCTGGACACTCCAGGGTAGGGTAACGATAAAGTGACTCCCTTTACCCGGATTGCTTTCGACGCTCACCGAGCCACCATGAAGTTCGGCCATTCTTCGTATCAGGGTCAGGCCAAGGCCGGTACCGCTGTAGCGGCGGGTGGGTTCGTTATCCAATTGTACGAAAGGGGCGAAAAGCTGCTCTTGCTGCTTTTTCTCAATGCCAATATCGGTATCATTGATACTGAGACTGACAGACCCGGCTTCCGGGCGCCCACTGATTTCCAGGTAGATACTGCCCCCCTCGGAGGTAAACTTGATGGCATTTCCAAGGAGATTTACCAGCAGATGTTTCATTCGCTGTCCATCACAGTGGATCAGTTTGATTTGCGGGTTTATCCGGGCCTTCAATGTGTGATGCTTTTTCAGCGACGGCTGATGCACCAGTCTGAGGCTTGCATCAACCAGCTGCAGATTATCCTCAATATTGAGCTGACCACGCTATCCATCAGGTCGGTGGGTTTCCGGTCAATACAACGAACCAGTTTATCGACCTGAAATTGAGCTCCCTGCCTGTCAGGATTAAAACTTTTTAGCGCGGACATATATTGAAAGCCGAGCCGATGATGGGCTGCAAAAAATGCGTTGGCGGTGCGCCAAGCTTCGCTTTGTGGGTCGAGCAAACTCAGCAAGTGCGATGTTTCCCCCCGGGTTAGCCGCTCTTCCTGGTGAAATTGCGCAAGGTATTTCTTATAGAGACCGGGTTCATGCCCCCTCAGTAGAATGTTTTTCCACTCTTGTACCTGTTTCTTGAAATGGACCTGAGTGGAGAGACTGTCGACCACGACCTGGAAGGCCTTCTCACTGACACCGGAGGCAGATACCGAGACGTAAGCCGCGTAGTAGCTCACTGCCAGGTTGATGATCAGTGCGGTACCAATGGTAAGAATCAGCTTCCAGCGTATATTCATTAGCGGTTAACGAAAAAATTATCCCAAGTGTGTCTCTGATCTCGTGATGCGTTTTGGAACATCTGCTGGAATCAAACCGTCATGATCAAGCCCAATATGCAATTTGTAGGCGCCTTTCATTTTATTGTATTCAGCCTGAGGAAATACCTTGAGCGACACATCAAGCAATGAAGCATCCAGTGAAAATAGTTTCTTCTTAAAACGGAATTTATGACTGGGGGAGCCGCTTTGACAGCGTGCGTATAACTTCCCAAAGAGCTCTTCATAAAAACTGGAAGAAAGGTTTTGATTGGCTCGACTCAGGGTTGTTCGCTTGATTGACCCGCTTCCCAAGTGATACGTCAAATGCTTTTGGCTTGCCAGGATTCAATATCACGGAGACTGGCGCGTCCGGTTAGCTGGACTGTGGCCATAGCAACAAATTGCGTCCAGCGATTCATCGCATCACAGCGGCGCTGTCCATCGTGCTTCTTGGCAAGTACTGAAAACTCATGTCTAGAGAGCAGTTTTAGGATTTGAGAGAGCACAGTGTTATGACGAGACAAGGCTTAAATCCTCTTGTTATTACAGTTTTTGTTCACACCTTCATTGTAACAACTTGTTGAGATTTAAGCCTTTTTATTGCCTGCCAAGTGGGACAGCAGTGGTATGCGCCCGTATGCGTACTGAAGATTGGCATCCCATCCATCAATCGTTTGACTGCAGCAGCATCAACTATGTTCTGGCAAGAACGATCAGCACTCATTGCTTGAGCCAGAAACATCGATAGCGTCTCTGTTGGCGGAAACAGCCTTTCCCGATGTTCCGGTAGCAATGATTCGACTTGATTGAGAAACTCTGGGCCGGTTAGCAGATTAAAGAAAGCATAGGAATCACTGGCTGTAGCGTAGGTTGTGAGACCTTTTTGTTGATGTATGCAGGCGCGTTGATTAGGATGCATTAAGGCTGGTTCCCTGGTTGATGGCTTGGTGATTAGCATCTTATCACCTGAACCAACCTTTTTTTATTCGTTATATCAGCAGGTTATTGCTTAAGTAAGTAGCATTCGGTACCGACCCCTTTATCTACTTTATCTCTTCTAAAAACCAGCCAGGGCAATCCCCTGGTAAAGCTCCGCTTCGGAGAGAAGAACAAAGTCCGCCAGTTGATCACAGTAGATTCCAAACGGCAGTTCATAGGGGGTTCCCGTGGGCCCCCCCGGCAAAAGTCTCATTGGCTGCTGTTTTAATCCCGCCACCACGCCAGGAGAGATAGGCCGCTGGCGAGGATTCGGCCTGCAGGGCAAAAATTTCAACACCGGGGTTAGTTGGTTTCAGCGCGGTGACCGCAGCCGCCACTTCACTGTCGGCACCAATGGGCATAAATATTGCCTCCAGGTCGGGCCATGACTGTTGGATTTCCAGAAATTCCGTTCCAACACCATTGATCAGATGGGGTTCATTGGCAGGATGAGCACAGTAGGGCTCCTCCTGGCAGAGAACCTCTACACGCCGCAATGCCTCTTCAAAACTTCGACCTGCTTCGATCAGCCAGCCTAGCACCGGTTTCACGGATAAGCCGGTTTTCCGACGGATTGTTATTTTCCGGCACCACGACTACGGCATTCAAGCCAAACTAGGCGGCAGCAGTGGCGATTGAAATGCCGTGGTTGCCGGTAGAGAAAGTCACCACCCCCTTGACGCCATCACTTTTAAGATGGCCTATCAGATTCACGCCACCCCGTATCTTGAAACTGCCAGTGGGGTTGTGATTTTCATGCTTTACACAAACATCAGCTTCCAGCAACTTCGAAAAACCCTAATAGCGAATCAACTGGGTAAGCTTAAGATATTACGACATGCACAGGCGCGCTTGCCGGATCTCTTGAAGAGAGACTGGGTACTGTTTCACATCAGTTGCCATGTTGCGCCAGAAAACGATCCAATTGATTGGCAAAAGCCTGCCGATTGTTCTGATTCAAAGAGGGCGGTCCGCCCGTATTGACGCCACTGCCTCGCAGTTCATCCATAAAATTACGCATGGTCAGGCATTGCTGGATATTATCTTTGGTATAAAACTCCCCTCTGGGATTAAGTGCATGGGCATCCGCTTCAATCACTTCTGCGGCCAGTGGAATATCTGCAGTAATCACCAAATCACCAGGCTCCACCCGCCGGACAATCTCATTATCGGCAATATCGAATCCGGCACCGACTCGAATAGAGTCAATGTATTTTGATGGAGGGGTACGCAAGGGCTGATTGGCCACCAGCGTCAGGGGAACTTTAACTCTGTCAGCCGCACGGAACAACACCTCTTTAATAACATTGGGGCAGGCATCGGCATCAATCCAGATATGCATTAACTGTTCATCACAAAAGTGCGTTGCAAAGGGCTATTTTAGCCAGGCAACCAGCTACCAATTCTCACTTAGCAGGTCAAAATTGGTCTGTGGGTGGAGACAGGCAGGGCAGAGGTCAAGAGCCTCAGATGCTTCATGCAGATAGCCGCAGTTTCTGCATCGCCAGACAACCTTCCCATCTTTTTTAAACACTTTTCCCGTTTCTAAATTATCTGCCAGATCTCTATAGCGTTTACCGTGCTGCTTTTCTGCAATGGGGATCACTTCAAATGCCAAAGCAATATTTTCGAAATCCTCTTTCCGTGCAGTCGCCGCAAACCCAGGGTACATCTCTGTCCATTCGTGCTCTTCACCTGCGGCGGCATCACGCAGATTTTCCAGGATCGATCCAATTACGCCAGCAGAAAAAGCTTCCATTATCTCCAGCTTACCGCCTTCGAGAGATTTAAAGAAACGTTTTGCGTGCTCCTTCTCCTGATTGGCAGCCTCCTAGAAAATATGAGAGATCTGAACCAGACCCTCCCTTCGGGCAGCCGAAGCGAAGTAGGTGTATCTGTATTGACTCCTGCTACCTCAAGATCCTCTTTAAATTTGATTCCGGTTATCACCTTCGCCTTCTTATCTGAGACTCGCCAGCAAATGAAATCAAAAGGTTCTTTTCGGTCTGACTATCTTTAATACTTTTCGACATAACGACACCCTTTAAACTACAGATTCACGCGCTGTGTATTCCAAAAATAGGTAAACAGCCAAGCACGATTACAAAAGTGGCGTAAATTCAAAGGGTAAGAGCAACTCTGTTTGACGAACTAGAGGGTAATTTTGATAGCTTTTGTGGCGTACTTGCACTGACTAAATATATGTATATGATTTGTCATAAGAACATAAGCATGAATCTGGCATTCAAGTGCAGCCGTCCTCTCTATTAAGCCAAGATGGGCGAGATAATCACCAGCCTCCGCAAAGATAACTTTGCGGCTATTACCTCGTTATGATTATATGCACCGGTACGTCCGGCAGAAAAAAACGTGGCCTACGTAGCATATCCATGCCCTTCTTAATCTGCAAGAAAAACAGCTATAACATATCTAAAGGATACTGACCAGAATGCTACTTACTTAAGCAATAACCTGCTGATATAATGAATAAAAAAGGCTGGTTCAGGTGATAAGATGCTAATCACCAAACCAACAACCATCAACCGGGGAACCAGCCTTAATCCATTCTAATTAACGCGCCTGCATACATCAACAAAAACGTATCACAACCTACGCTACAGCCAGTGATTCCTATGCTTTCTTTAATCTGCTAACCGGCCCAGAGTTTCTCAATCAAGTCGAATCATTGCTACCGGAACATCGGGAAAGGCTGTTTCCGCCAACAGAGACACTATCGATGTTTCTGGCTTTAGAACCATGCTTGGTACCTTGGACGCTGGTGATCTCCTTCTGGGGGATGCTTTTTATGCCACCTGTTTTCTGTTGTGTGCTCTTCAGGCCAAAGGAGTGGATGGCGTTTTCGAGCAACATGATTCACGGTGGCGCAGCACGGATTTTCGCCAGGGAGAGCGTCTGGGCCCGGGGGATCATCTTATCGAAATAGACAAGCCAAAAGTCAAACCCGCCTGGATGAGTCAGGCAGAGTGTGATCAAACCCCGATAGATTGAAAGTGCGGGAGTTGCGTGCCGGTGGTAAGATCCTGGTGACAGCGCTACTTTGCTCAAAAAGTACGAGCAAAGCCGCCTTGGAGGCACTTTATCGGAACCGTTGGCAGGTAGAGTTGGATATACGCAACATCAAGACCACTCCGGGAATGGAAACATTGAGTTGTCGCACACCGGAAATGGCGGGAAAAGAGCTGTGGGTCTATCTTTTGGCTTACAACTTGATCCGTTTACTGATGGCTCAGGCGGCTTTACTGGCTGACATCATTCCTCGACAACTTAGCTTCAAGCATACCTTGCAGTTATGGATTGTGTGGCAAAAAAGCGGTCGTTACGACATTGACAAAATTGATGGCCTTTTTATCCTCATTGCACAGCAACAGGTTGGAAAACAACCGGGACGTATGGAGTCGCGAGCTATAAAACGAAGATCCAAGCCATTCCCGCTACTTACCAAACCCAGGGCTATTGCGCGAGAGAATATTCGGAAAAATGGCCAACCCAAAAAGCTTAAGTAAGTAGCATTTTGTACTGACCTTTTTATGCTCTCTTGATCCGAAAATATTTCAACTTACCATCCACCCGATCCAGGGTTAATCAGAGGCTTCTTAAAAAAAATATTGACGTGCGCCACAGAATTACGAATAATATTCCCTAAGTTTAGGAATTATATTCGTAATCAGGCATCGCTTACGATGCAGTCCGTCCACTCGTCAGGTGCAAAATTGAGGGGTGATTGTGAGATAAAGCAAAAGAGCCAAGAATGAATTTTAAACAAATTTTATGCTGTCTACTACCCTTTGTTTTCGCTCCCACTCATTATGCCGTTGCTCAAACGGATATTGCGCTGCAACAGCAACAACAGCGCCAGGACGATCAGCGTCGCCGTATTGAGCGACAGCAACAACAGCATCAATCTATAGATACCGTCCCTCTGCCTGATGTAATTCCGTCATTGGGTGGGCCTTGTTTTGATATCACGGCCATTGAATTTGATGGTGCGGATCATCTTCCTTCCATGTCAAAACAAAAACTTGTTGCGCCTTTTCTCAATCAATGCATTGACCTCGATAAAATTAATCAATTGCTCAGGGTCGTTAGTGAGTGGTATCTCGACCGGGGTTATGTCACCAGTCGTGCCTGCCTATGTGACCGCACAGGATTTGACGACAGGGCGCTTATTGATCACCGTCATCGAAGGCGTTATTGAGACTATTCAATTGGATGATTCTAGATAGCCGAATCAATACCAATACAGCCTTTCCTCAGGCGAACGGTAAATTACTCAATCTGCGGGATATCGAACAAGGCCTGGAACAAATCAATCGATTGCAGTCGAACCAGGCCACGATGGATATATTGCCCGGAAAAACACCGGGAGCCTCTCTTGTACAGATTAAATCGCAAACAGTCCGTCCCTGGCTTATATCACTATCCCGTGATAATAGCGGCCAGGCAACGACAGGTGAGCTGATGAATGGCCTGTTAATAGGGATTGACAATCCACTTGGGTTAAATGATTACAGCTATCTGAATATCCAGAAAGGCAATGTTTCCCGCAGTACCGGTAAAGCCAGTAACAGTGTCTTCTGGCATTGGGATATGCCCCTGGGTTATTGGAGTATGGGCCTGGATATCAGTTATTTTGATTATCTTTCCACCGTTCAAAGCAACGTCCAACAGTTTGAAACCTCTGGTACAAGTTTAAGCCAAAGCCTATTTTTATCCCGTGTTTTGTATCGTGATCAAGACAGCAAATTGAAATGGCGTACCCGTCTTCAGCGAAAACAAAACAAGAATTATATCGAAGATGCGTTGCTGGATAGCAGTCGGGTACTGGGTATTGGAAATATTGGCATTGAATATAAAAAATATTTACCGGATCAAAGCCAATGGAAATTTGACCTGGACTATTATCGTGGTTTGAATCTATTTGGTGCGCCAAAAGATGAAGAGCAGGCTGCAGGTAGTGCCAAGGCACAATTCGATAAATACAGTGCACGCATAGACTACCAAAAGACAGGCGATTTTAAGGTGACTGGAAATACACCCTTGACATTGAAATTTCATAGTATCTTACATGCCCAATACAGCAGTGATCGTCTGTTTGGTTCTGAGCAAATCAGTATCGGGAGTTTGTATACAGTACGGGGTTATAAGGGGAGCAGCATTTCGGCCTCCAGCGGGGCCTATTGGCGCAACAGCCTGAGCCTGCAATGGAGGCCTCGATGGGGAGGCAGCCTGCTGCAAAGTATTCAGCCTTTTGTCGCCTTTGATGCAGGTATGATTCGGGACCGTGGAAAACTATACAGCCAAGACACCTTTGCACATCTGATGGGATGGGCCGCAGGGGCCCAACTGTCTGGCAAACATTACAGTATCAATATTGCCTACGCACGGCCCCACAATCCACCAGACTGGTTGCCTGTCGCTTCGGAGCAATGGCATTTCAATCTAAACATCAATTACTAAGAATCCATCCAGGTTATTCATGGAAAAAGCATCATGCAGGTTGAGGTGAAAATGAAAGCATTGAAATCACCGGTTACGCGTAACAATTATACCGGAAACGAGCCGACACAAAGTGAGATGGATACACGTCTTAGTACAAAACTGATGGCCTGTCTGTTGTCCTTTTTGTTAATCTATCAGCCGATGCTAGTATCAGCGCAAGTTATTATCGCTGATAAACAGAGCCAGAAAAATCATTCCGCGAACGGTGTGCCCATTATCAATATCGCCACACCCTCATCAAAAGGTGTTTCGCACAATAAATTCCAACGATTTGATGTTGATCAGAAAGGGCTGATTTTAAACAATGCGGGAAATATCACCAATACTCAGCTGGCCGGTTATATTGATGCCAATCCCAATCTGCAAAATGGTTCGTCTGCCAATCTGATCATTAACGAGGTTCTCGGACCTGATCGTTCAATGCTTAACGGCTATACCGAAGTTGCGGGTCAGGCAGCAGGTATCGTGGTAGCGAATCCTAATGGTATCAGTTGTAACGGGTGTGGTTTTATCAATACGCCACGGGTTAGCTTGGCAACCGGTAAACCCACCATTCAAAATGGCGAATTGACAGGCTTAACTGTTAACGGTGGCGATATCATCACTGAGGGAGAAGGCCTTAACGCCGGTAATATCAGCCAGTTCGACATTATCACCCGCGCGGTAAAAGTGAACGCCGATCTCCACGCCCGGGACCTCAATCTGATCCTTGGTAGCAACCAAGTAAATTACGCTAGCCTGGAAGCGACTGCCATCCACCCAGACTCCGATGTGGAATTTGCCCTGGACTCCTCGGTTCTGGGTGGAATGTATACCAATGCGATTCGGCTTGTGGGTACCGAAGCGGGTGTCGGAGTGCAAATGCTGGGCAATGTCGCAACCAACGCGGGAGAGTTGCACCTCAGTACCGATGGCAAAATCAGTATCAACAAAGTACAGAGTGCGGGTCCCATAACACTGCACTCAGTTTCCAGTAGCATCGAATTGAACCAGGATGTCCGCAGCAATAAAACGATTGATTTACAAGCCAAAGAGACCATCACCAACAAAGGGTTAACCACTGCTGCCGACAATATCACTCTGCGGGCCAATACACTCAATCAACAAGGCAGCGCCTCCGGGGTTACGGTTGAAGACGGCGAATATAAAGTCAGCCGTGATGGCAGTCTCGACCTGGTGCTCACGGGAAAATTAATTAATAGCGGTCGTATCCTAAGCGGTGGTAATATAGACATTTAAGCCAAACATACCGACAACCAGGATACAGCCGAAATAAACAGTGCCAAAAGCCTCATCCTGACGGGTGAGACAATCAACAACAAAAGCAATATCACCAGCACAGGCAATTTAGCGATGACTGCTAAAAGTCTGGATAACAGTGCCGGTACTTTACGCACTGGCCAGGGTGATATCAGCCTGACCCTGATCGACAGCCTGACCAATACCGATGGAACCGTGGAAGCGGGCAACAAGCTGACGATCACTGCCGGTAGTTTAACCAACAGCAGCGGTATCCTGGCCAGCATCGACAGTGGTGATGCCAGTATTACCACCACAGGGATTCTGAACAATAATGATGGAAAGATACAGGCCAATGCTGACAACCTGACCTTGAAAGGCCATCAGTTGCTGAATAAACAAGGCATAATCCTTCATGCGGGTCACGGTGTTTTCAAGCTTACAACAACAGGTGGAGAGCCAACCGGTATAGATAACCAAAAAGGCAAGATAGGCAGTAACCAAGCCTTAGAGATCATCGTGGGACCAGAGGACGAGCGCAGGAATATTGAAAACACATCCGGTGACATCAGCGGCACCAGCATCAACATAAATGCTGATGACCTGACTAGCAATGGAGGCAGTATTGAAGGTGACAAGGTCGATATCAACCTCTCTGGCAATCTCCTGAATGGTAACAACCCAGAACAAAAAACCGGCTTGATCAGTGCTTTGTCCACAGCAGTTGATGCACTAAAACTTACTGTCGAAGGCTGGTTTGACAATGATGCCGGCACCACCCAGACCAATGCCGAGACGAGCACTATTACCGCAGGCAGCTTGAGCAATAGCGGAAAAATCATTCATACCGGCAATGGGACTCTGACACTGAAAATCACTGATGGTGCGACTGACAACACCAGGGGTGAAATCACCAGTAACGGGCATCTGGCGATGGCCGGAAAAAGCTTAGATAACACTGATGCAATCATACGCACCAATCAGGGAGATCTTAACCTGACACTAACGGATAGTCTGATCAATACAGACGGACTCATAGAAGCTGAAAATAACCTGACAATCATAGCCGGCAGCTTAACCAACAGTGGCGGTACCTTGACCAGTATCGGCAGTGGCAATGCGAGCATCACCACCACTGGAATTCTGAACAATGACAGCGGCACCATTGAATCAAATGCTGACAATTTGAGCTTGACTGGAAGTGACCTCACTAATGATAAAGGTAAAATTGTTCATAGAGGGCATGGCCATCTGACCGTCAAAGCGGCTGAGATAAGTAATCGGGGCGGGAGCATTGGTTCACTCGGGCATTTTATTGCCAGAGAGTTCGGCACGCTTGACAACTCTCTATGGGATGGAGTCATGGCTGAAATCCAGGCTGATCATATAGAGCTGGATGGCACCACCATCGACAATACCGGCGGTCGCCTCTACGCCACAGGCGGCAATAGCATCGATCTAACCGCCGACTCGCTGATTAATGATAAAGGTACGGTAAACAGCGAGGGAAATCTTGACCTGACACTGCAACAACTGAGCAACAACAGGGGATCGTTTCAATCAGACAGCATATTGACGTTGGATCTACCGGCGTTCAATTTTAGTGATGGAAGTTTCAACGCTGCAACAAGCCTGATAATCAGTACCTCTGGTGATGTCACTAATGGTGTAGGCAATCGGTTACTTACGGATGGTAATTTAATCGTCGATACGGATGGGAGTATCATCAATGAAGGTGAAATATCCAGCCTGCTGAATTTAACACTGACAGGAACAAGCTTAAGCAATGAGGGTTCTGGAATTATCAGTTCGGGTAATGATCTGACGCTGGATTTCGACAGGACAATAACCAACAGAAACAGGCTCAGTGCTGCGAAAGATATAACGCTCGATGCAGAGAATCTGGATAATTACGGTACGGTTTCCGCCGGGGAAGATCTGAACATCACCCTCACCAACAATCTGAATAACAATAACACGCTGTTTGCCGGTAACGATGCAAAACTGTATGTCAGCAACACACTATATAATTTTGAAGGTGCGGATATTTTCGCATTGAACGACATCATCATTGCAGCAAATAGTAACAACAATGCAAACAAGAATATTACAAACGAATCTGCCACTATTGAAGCCTATGGCGGTGATATCAAAACTTTATACGGAAGAACTTATTAACCGGAAAGCCAGATTTGAGGTTTCAGATGGAAAAAGAGTATCCGGTGTCATTACCTACGCCTGTGGAAAATGCCGTAATAATATCGCTGCCGATTACATCGTGGACGATGTCTTTGAGTCAGCTGTAACCGCTGATTCGCCTGCAGCCAAAATAGTATAGCGGGCAATGATTATTTTCTGACAGGGGGCAGTTTACTTAACCAGCACAGCTTAATCGCCGCAGATCGTAATATTGATATATCAATCAGCAAGAGCCTGGAAAATATCAGTAGTACGAACTATAAAATAACAAAAACCAGAACCTATCGTGCTGGTGCAACTGGCAAAGTCAAGCTTAGTGCTCATAACGATGCGGTGTCCTCAAGCGAACACTATAATGATCGCAACTCACCAGTAACGACACAGACCTTATCTGGAGGTAAATGGCGACCCTACACGGTGGTTACCAGCAATACTAATCCCAATTACGATCCAAATAATCTTTTGGCGGTGCCAAGCCAAATTCTTGGTTATAAATATGTGGGTGTAACAGAGGTAAAAACTGATACCGGGCAAGCCAGCTCGGCAACGATTCAGGCAGGCGGAAGCGCCACCGTTATCGTTGCCGGCAAGGTCAACAACACGGATGTAAAGGAAAGCGCCAGCAAACCAACCCATACTTCACGTACAGCAGAGACCGCTGCAAATGGGAAAGAGCTGCAAACAGTTGCTCCAGGCCATATAGGCGCTGTGCCTGATAGCATTGAAACTATTAACGCCCTGAATGGTGCCCCGACAAAGTCATAGATACTGTAACCACCGCTGATGGAAAATCTGCCTACACCGATAATGTTCAATTACCAAAATCCGAAGGCTTGTTTGTGGTCAACAACCAACCAGGCCATCCCTATCTGGTAGAGACCAATCCGGAATTCACAAAGTACACAAACTTCATCAGCTCTGACTATTTCCTTGACAAAGTAGGGCTGAAGCCTGAACAGACAGCCAAACGTCTGGGGGATGGTTTCTATGAAAATCGATTGATCCGGGATGCCATTTTTGAAGCAACCGGCAGACGTTATCTGGCCGGCCAGACCAATGATCAGGAACAATTCCGCTTCCTGATGGATAACGCCATAGCATCACAACAAGAACTTGGCTTAAGTGCCGGAATTACACTGAGTCCTGAGCAAGTGGCACGTCTGACACACGACATAGTCTGGATGGTTGAGCAGGAAGTGCAAGGGCAAAAAGTATTAGTGCCGGTATATTATGCCGCTGCTCTCAAAGCGGATGATATCAGCCCTGGCGGATCGCTGCTGATAGCGTCAGAACTATCGATTTCCGCTGACGAGATGACCAACACAGGAAGCATTGAAGCTGAAAATGACCTGAACATACGCAGTGCCGGCGATTTGCTCAATCGGGGTGGTTTGAGGGGTAAAAATCTGAGCATTGTGGCTGAAAATACTATCCGTAATACCGGTGGACATATCATCAGCAGTGGTGACGTGCTACTGGTTGCCAGAACAGGCAATATAGAACTGGAACGACAAGTTAAACAAATCACCTATCAGCGGAATAGCGACAGTATCGTCACTCTAATAGGCAATGCATCCAAGCTTAAGGCTGATGGCAAGATAACACTGCAAGCAGAAAAAGAGATACGCATATCAGCCAGCGATATCGAAGCCGGTGATGACCTGATTGCTACTGCGGGTTGTGATATCCGCATTGAAACTGTAGAAAACAAGTGGCATCGGCACCTGGAAAGTAAGCACTTTCAGGATATCGACACAGTGATAACGCACAAAAAATCCAGTCTCACTGCCGGTGGTGACGTCACTCTTAACGCGGGGCAGGATATTGCAGTTATTGGTAGCGATATCGCAGCCGAAGGTGATGTTGCGTTATCGGCCGAAGGTGATACCACCATTGAGTCAGTGGAGGATTCGGAATACCACTACCAGTACACTAAAAAGAACTTTGGGCGCAGTAAAACCACCATTCTGGAACAGTCACGGGTCAGAAACGTTGCTTCCACTCTACAAGCCGGCGGTGACGTACTTGTCAACGTTGATAAAACCGATGCCGGTCTGGTCCTCAATACAGCAAAAAACGTTAGTATCATCGGTAGTAACATCAAGGCCCGGCAGGATATTCTGGTTTATGCGGGAGACCGCCTGGAAGCGGCCTCCGGTACGGATTTCGACGACTACCACTACGAATTAACAAAAAAAGGGCTAGGTGGCCTGACGGGCAGCAGCCACAAACAGACCCGCAGTCAACAGCGCCGGCAAAGCGCCAAAATCGCCAGTGGAGACGACATCAATCTGACGGCGGGTAACCACATCGTCCTGATTGCCCCTAATCTCTCGGCAAAAAACGACATCGCCATCAATGCCCAGGCAGGCAACGTCTACCTTGGCACCGCCAAAGATACTGACTACGCCGACGAAGAATACGACAGAACCGGTGCCTTCAGCTGGGAAACCGGTAGCGAAGGCCATTTAGACGAAACCGTGCGTCATACCGAAATGACTGCCGGGGGTGATATCCGCATCGATGCAGGCAATGGGGTCATAGTCGAGTACAAACAACAAGATAGTCTGGCAGAGTCTATTTCCAACTTAAGCCAACTGCCCGAACTGGCCTGGATGGGAGAACTTCAGCAGCGAGAGGATATCAACTGGCAAGCGATAGAAGAGGCGCATGATGCCTGGCAGCAACATGAGTCAGGGATGGGTGGCCCCGGGTTCATGCTGATAGCCATCGCCATCGCCACCGGCGGAGCGGGCGCTGGACTATTAGGTCTGAGTCAAGGCGCTGCTGCCGGCACCCTGACAGCGGTGGAGGCCGCACAAATTGCCGTTGTGGATGCCTTGATCAACAAAGCGGCCGTCAGCCTGATTATCAACCGTGGTGATATCGGTGCGGTGTTTAAAGACCTTACTTCCAAAGAAGGTCTGTTGTCACTGGCGACAGCGGGTATTACGGCGGGGATGACCAATAGTCTGTATGGCCAGCTTGGTATCCCGCAAACGGCGAAACTCTCAACACTTACCACCGAACAGCTCGTCAAGCGAAGCCTGGTTGATGCGGCGGTTAAAACCGGTGTGAATGCAGCGGTATATGGAAAAAGCAGTTTCAAGGAAAACCTGCAATATTCAGCTGTGAATGCAATTGGAGCAAAACTGGCCAGAGAGATAGGAGGAGCAAGAGATTCAGGCGGTATCAACTATGCCGTTCATAAGATTGCGCATGCTGTATTGGGATGTGCCGTCGGGGCGGGTACCGGAGGGGAGTGTGCCGGCGGGGCGATTGGTGCTGTTGCCGGAGAAATAGCCGGAGAAGCGTATTTAAGTAGTTGGCTTGAAGACAAACTCAACGATCCACGTACCGCAACCCTTTCCCCGGAAGCATTGCAGTTAGAAATACATAATTTGCAAAGTCGTGGTGTGGATATTGCCAGACTAGCTGGAGGGTTGGCGGCATTTGCCGCCGGAGAAGACCTGAATAGTGCGGTTGACGCCGCAGGAAATGCGGTTGAAAACAACGTATTATGCGGCGGCTTGTGTTTGGGTGCACTTGCCTTGCTTGCGGGAGCAATCTATAGCGCAGATCAAGGTGATGGTGACCTGCTTGCCGGTTTGGAAAAAATCGGTACCGGTGAGGATGATTTAGGCCGAGCGATTAATTCAGGGGTCACAAAGGCCGTTGAGCTATCCTATCAACAGTTTCCGGAAGCCACGATAGCGACATTAGACGTGTTGAGTGCAGTAGGAGAAGGTATTACTGCCACGGTAACCTGGCTGGATGATTCCACGGGTAATGAAGTGAGTGCCCAATGGCATAAGCTAGATGAGAAAACACGGAATCAAATAGTTGGAGGGGGTAAGATACTCGCGTTGGTTATTCCGGAGGTTAGTGTTGCGAAACTAGTGCAGCTTAAGCGGCTTGCTGGTAAAACACGTGGTAAAGGGACTGGAAAAAATGTAGAGGCGCCGGGGGGGGGATGTCCCCAAGAAGGGATTGCCGGATAACGGGATTGATTATTCAAAGATTTCTACGGCAAAACCGCATCAGGCAACAGCGCCGCGTGATCTTAATGAGCAGACGCTTTGGAATCGGGTATTAGATAAGCCCTCTGCTGGAAAGGACACCAAATTAGCAGGCGATGATCGCTTTCCTCGTAATGAAGGATGGAGAAAAATGGAAGCTACTCATACTCTACCCGATGGGAAAAAAATCATAATTCACTATCAATACAATGGTAATACAGGTAAGGCGTACGATATGAAATTCACTACCCTTCAACGTATTCCGCCGGAATTGCAACCAGGGCCTTCGTTGGTGACTGATAATGTTGGTGTTAGAAAAGGGGTATGAGACTCCTGTAGAAGTTTATGGTATTTATTGGATTGATGGAGAGAGAATCTATTGGGTCATCCCTTATGAAGGGCATGAAGGTTTTGTTACTTTAAGTGAAAAGGATTCTGAGGTTGTTGATCCAGAAATTAAGGATGTCTTTATTTTAAGAAAAAATGATGCAGATGAAGATTTATTTCTTCATTGGGCGGCAGATAAAGACAATCTTATTTATGATCTTGTTGACCACGATCCTGAAGCGATGAAAGAGTTTAAACGTAGGCTATCCAGCCTGAAAAATACCAGTGATTAAAGCAAACCAAGCCCGAATGCTACTTACTTAAGTTTTTTGAGGTGGCCATTTTTCCGAATATTCTCTCGCGGAATAGCCCTGGGTTTGGTAAGTAGCGGGAATTGCCTGGGTCTTCGTTTTATAGCTCGCGGCTCCATACGTCCCGGTTATTTTCCAACCTGCTGCTGTGCAATGAGGATAAAAAGGCCCTCAATTTTATCAATGTCGTAACGACCGCTTTTTTGCCACACAATCCATAGCTGCAAAGCATGCTTGAAGCTAAGTTGTCGAGGAATGATGTCAGACAGTAATGCCGCCTGAGCCATCAGTAAACGGATCAAGTTGTAAGCCAAAAGATAGACCCACAGCTCCTTTTTCGCCATTTCCGGTGTGCGACAACTTAATGTTTCCATTCCCAGAGTGGCCTTGATGTTGCGTATATCCAACTCTACCTGCCAATGGTTCCGACAGAGTGCCTTCAGGGCGGCTTTGCTTGTACTTTTTGAGCAAAGTAGTGTTGTCACCAGGATCTTACCGCCAGGACGCAACTCCCGCACTTTCAATCTATCGGGGGTTTGATCATACTCTGCCTGACTCATCCAGGCGGGTTTGACTTTTGGCTTGTCTATTTCGATAAGATGATCTCGCGGGCCCAGACGCTCTCCCTGGCGAAAATCCGTGCTACGCCACCGTGAACCATATTGCTCGAAAACGCCATCCACTCCTTTGGCCTGAAGAGCACACAACAGAAAATAGGTGGCATAAAAAGCATCCCCCAGAAAGATATAACCAGCGTCCAGGGTACCAGGCATGGTTCCAGGCAATGACTGCTCATCGCTTCCTTTTCCGCGACAAGGTCCCAATGCTGCATCAAGTACAGCACCGCTGGCGAGGCAGACGATACCAACCACCCGGCAAAGAGGGAAACCCAATCCGGGTTGCTGGCTACGGGGTTGAGGATAGACAGCCTGGTTCTCTTCTGTATCGGGCAACGTAACGGTAGCTCCATCCACCAGTCTGACCGGTCGTCCCCGCCAGTGCCAGGAATCCGGGGTGTGCTCAGTCATCATACGCCCCGTGTAACGGGCTAGCGTAGAGACCATGTCCAATGGCAGCCGTTTCCGTGCGCGCTCCCGTATGCGTACTACAGATTGGCAGCTCACCCATCAATCGCTTGACTGCAGCAGCATCAACTATGTTCTGGCAAGAACGATCAGCACTCATTGCTTGAGCCAGAAACATCGATAGCGTCTCTGTTGGCGGAAACAGCCTTTCCCGATGTTCCGGTAGCAACGATTCGACTTGATTGAGAAACTCTGGGCCGGTTAGCAGATTAAAGAAAGCATAGGAATCACTGGCTGTAGCGTAGGTTGTGATACGTTTTTGTTGATGTATGCAGGCGCGTTGATTAGGATGCATTAAGGCTGCTTCCCTGGTTGATGGTTGATGGTTTTGTGATTAGCATCTTATCACCTGAACCAGCCTTTTTTTATTCGTTATATCAGCAGGTTATTGCTTAAGTAAGTAGCATTCGGTACTGACCCCTTTACCTCGTAGAAGAAGATCAGCAACTCACCGGGGCTTTTCAGCACGGTGCATCGCCAAAACAACTTGCCCACTCGCATGAACGCACGCCCCGTTCTATCAAAGCGCGGTTGGTGAAGTTGGGATTAATTGAAGAATGCTGGGAAGCGCGGTAGTTATTTGGATAATTACTTGCTTATGCGTCGGCGTATTTCAAGCCCAACAGACACAAATACAGAAGCGAATAATACTCGCATAAAAATGGCCCCCGTATCAGCACCGTACTTTCGCTGGTAATCTTGCAATATCAATAATGAGATAGCGATAACTCCAATCACGCACAATAAAAGCACTATCATCCCTATATGCTTGCTGGAATCAATAGCACTGCCTGGCACGAACGCAACAATTAAAGCACAGCTAATTGTAGTTATCCCATAAATAAATGTGGAGCCTGAAACATCCTCAAAAAACCAAACTAGACCAAGTACATTGATGAATGCAAAGACCAATAAAACTATTCTTGCAATACTCATCCTAAGCAACAACCGTTAGCACTACTTGCAATCTTCATCTTTACAAGCCTCTTCCTGCGCTCTCTCAAATGCACCGCCTCCGAAAAACGAAACTGCTCCATAGTATGCTGGTGAACCGCTCAACAAAAGAAAAGTAAAATCACATGCTGTCTTGTTAGCTCCGCATGTTGAGTCCCAAGGAGAAACGATAAATTATCCAAGTGATCGATACATTCATTAAAGCAGCGCAGAACTAAGCGATGTAAATAAACAACAAAACCCTGCATTTGCAGGGTTTTTGGTAGGTTTTTTACAACTAAATTAATCAATCTTCTTTTTTAATCGAATCCGATTCAATTGATTTTGTTGATCCCATAATAAGCCATCCAATATAGGTCATAAGTATCAATACCGTTGCTATAGATAGTATTGCAAAGATAATAGTATCAAGATAACCATATTGTTCTGGAAGAAATGACACCGCTAAAGTAGCCGGTATACCAATAATACCTCCTATATAAAAGGCGGCAATATTAATGACCTCCTCATTCTCAAGCTCTTTAATACTTACTGTGGATACAATGTAAACACAGTAAATCAAACCCATAAATAAGCCAATAAAGGTTTTATTTTTCAATAAATTTAAGAAACATAGCCCACATGCACTTAATCCATTTAATCTAGTTAAAATCATAATTAGCGAACTCCTCGCATTAAGTCTCTAAACCAGGTTAGCGGGTGGGGCTCACGCCCAGAACCGGATGGTAAAACACATTCTTTCAAGCAATCTCTTACAAAAGAAGTGCACTGGCGAGTAAGTATATTGTAACGACCGGGTCTGGCAGTACGCTGTAGCCGACAACGCATCATACAATCATCTTCTTCTGGGGTAGCCTCGATAGTTTCGCATTGACTCTCTCCCTCATCAGGCTTGACATCACCTGGGCCAACCATGCCTCCGTCTCTAGGATAAAAGCCTTGGGTGCCTGATTCACCTGGAAAGCCAAATCCTATATGGCTAAATCCGTGGGCACCGTTAGGGTATACACAAACATTTACATCAAGCCCCAATGGATCAATATACTTAACAGGGTTTCCTTCAACATACCCATAAGTATTTAGTCCACCATTCAGCCCTATAGGGTCACTGGTGATGTAACTCCCTGTACTCGGATCATAAGTTCTGAAGTAGTTGTAATACAGCCCCGTCTCCCCATCAAAATACTGCCCCGGAAACCTCAGATTATTCCCCACCTCCTCAACGAGGATATCCACCTCCCCAAACGCCTGATATCGGGCACTCCAGACCACGCCGCCGGAGCGGGTAACCATCTTCTGCGGCGTGCCCAGATGGTCGTTCTGGTAATAGTATACCCGATCGTCGGCGGTACGCTGGAACAGGGGTTCGGTCATCCAGCTGGCTTCGGGGTTGTAGTGGTACTCTTTGATCAGCTCGCCGCTGTCGGTGTATTCCGCTGCCAGGCCCTGGTCGGTGTAGAGGTACCAGGTGGTTTCGCCGTTGACGGTTTTTTTGATCCGCTGGCCGTAGGGGTTGTAGGCGTATTCTCCTTTGCTGTTGCCGTTTTCTTTGACTTCTATAAGCCTTTCTTCGTGGTTGTAGCGATATTCGGTGGTGTTTCCGTTGTCTGTTTTGCTCGCGGTGTGTCCGTTGGCGTTGTAGCTGAGGGTGACGCCGGCATCGCTGGCGATGTGCTGGTTGCGGTTGTTGTATTGGTGGGTGACGCGGTTGTTGTTTTGGGTATGCACGGTGCGGTTGCCCACTTTGTCGTAGGCGAAGGTTTCTGTGTCGTTTGTTTTTTCTTTCGGCGGTTTTGATCCGTTTGTGCTGATGGTGTATCGCCAGGTCTGGTAGCGGGCACCGGTCAGGCGGTAGAGGTTGTCGTAATGGTAGTCGTTTTCGCTCTATTCGGTGGTGATCCGGGTGAGGTTGCTTTCGTTGTCGTAGTGGTATCGGGCGTTGCCCAGTTGGTTTTTCGCCGGGTCTTTGAAGATCATGCCGGTGGGTCTTTGCAGGTCGTCGATGGTGATGTTCTGTTGACTGCCCCCGGGGTATTTGATGGTTTGGGGGGCGAGCCAGCGGTGGTTGATGTAGCTGAGGGTCCCTTTGCCGGGGATGATCACGGCGATGAGCCGGTTGTTTTTGTTGTAGATGTAACGGTAGGTTTTGCCTTCGGGGCTGGTGTAGCTGTTTTTCAGGCCGTTGGGCCGGTAGCTGTAGCGGGTGGTTTTTTCGAAGTGGCCGGTGTTGATGCTGACGCTGGTCAGTTGGTTGAGGTTGTTGTAGCGGCGGGTCTCGCTCAGTCTCTGGATGTCGGCGGTGGCGTTGTCGCTGTCGCTGTCGCTCCCCGGGGTTTGGCTGTAGCCGCTGTATTGGTCGTGGTTGTTGTAGTGGTAGTCGATCACTTTCACCGGGTGGGCGGTGGCTTTGTGGCTATACAGTGTTGTCCGGATCAGCCGGTTGGCGGCATCGTAGTGGTGTTCTGTTTTTTCTTCTCCGGGGTTGATGATTCGGCTCCGGTTGCCGTTGGCATCGTAGTGGTAGCGGCGTTGTGTGGTGCCGGTTCCGGTCTGTTTGATTTCTGTTTGCAGGCGGTTGTTTTTGTCGTAATGGTAGCGGGTCTGCCGCCCTTGTGGATCCTCGACTTGCAGCAGGTTGTCGCGGTTGTCGTAACGGTAGGTGGTTTTGCCCTGGTTGGCGTCTATGCTGCTGATCAGGCGCATGTTGTTGCGGCTGAGCCAGTAGAGGTCGTTGTAGACCGGGTCCAGTCCGACAATGCCGCTGGTGTCTCTGCCTTCGTCGCTGTTTGTTTTCCGGGCGGCTCTCTCTTTTTCGGTACGGGTGTTGTATTCTGCGAGGGTTTCCCCGGTGCTGATCCGCAAGCCGTCCCAGCGCCGGTTCCACTCCCAGCGTTTGCCGTTCCAGCGCCGGTTGATCCGGACATGGCCTCCGAGCACTTTGACCCGCAGGTCTTCGTGGTCTTCGAAGTTGTGGCCGGTGCTGTAGTAGGGCTTGGCGTTGTCGCTGGTGATGCCGCCCACCGCCAGTGCCGGCGGACTCGCAGGCAGGGTGAGGAGTGCGCCGGCGGCCAGCAGTCCGGTCAGTGTTCTGGGTAAAAGCATAGGGAGGGTTCCTGTTGCAGATCCTTTCACAGGGGGTGTTGTTTTGAGCTTTTCTGATCTCTAATTGATTATCGAGGTCTAAACTCAACTAACAGTGCGAAATCCATTTTAGGGTAAAGACTCGTATAGGACGCCGAGGTTATCAAGAACAATATCCCTATTATTTTCGCCCAATTCCAGAATGAGCCTCCCCAAGTTTAACGGACACTTTTAATCAGCGACAAGGTCGCTTAAAGGAGTGTTTATCAATGACTGGAAAGTGCAAACCATATAAGACCTGAAAGAGTTCAAACAGGAGGCGGTCAGGCTGATGGAAGAATCAGACAAACCTGCCTCAGAGATAGCGTTGGGACTTGGAATCCGAAGAAACCAACTTTACAAGTGGAAGGAGCAGTTGGATAGCAAAGGTGAACAGGCATTTACCGGTAATCGGGGTAGGCCAAAAAAAGAGAGCCAAAGTGAGCTTATCACGCTACAACGGGAAAACGAGCGGCTAAAAAAGGAGGAGTTTGAAATACTAAAAAAAGCCGCGGTGTATTTCGCGAGGGAGCTCAAGTGAAGTACGCTTTTATCCGAGCTCACAGTATGGAGTATAACGTTGCCCAACTTTGTTAGGCGCTGGAGGTATTATCCAGCGGGTACTATGCACGGCGAGACAGACCGGCCAGTCAATACCTTTGGAAAGTAATGCCGAGCCTGTAAAGTTTTCTGTGTAACTGCCAGGGTTAAATATATACCGCCAAGCGTTCTTCGAACTCAATCATAAATCCATTCAGTGCTGGTTTCCAATGACGGATCGGCATTGTCCACTTTTTCGATGCGGCCTGGATTGCTAGGTGGATGACCTTCTTCGCCGAATCATCGGTTGGAAACAACCTCCGCTTTTTGATCACTTTGCGAATGACGCTGTTCAGTGACTCAGTGGCGTTGGTCGTGTAGATCACCTTTCGTATGTCCTCCGGGTAGTTGAACAGCGTGTTGAGATTCTACCAATGGGCACTCCAGGAGCGGCTCATCCGGGGGTGTTTGTTGTCCCATCGGTCAGAGAATTTATCCTGCGCCGGTAAAGCTTCTTCCTCGGTGATGGACTGGTAACTCTTTTTCAAATCAGCCGCCACAGGCTTGTAGTCTTTCCAGGGCAGCTACTTCATCGAGTTCCGTAGCATATGCACAATTATAGAGCTGGATATTCGGGAAAGCCGGGTTGATGGCATCAGGAAAGCCTTTTAAGCTATCGACACAGGCAATCAAAATATCCTTCACACCGCGGTTTTGAAGCTCTGTCAGCAGGTTCAGCCAGAATTTGGCACCCTCATTCTCCGACAGCCACATCCCCAATAATTCCTTGTGGCCTTCCAGGTTAACGCCCAGAGCGAGATAAATCGCTTTATTGATCACTTTCTTGTCTTGCCGGATTTTAACGACAATGCTATCCAGATAAACAATAGACTAAATTGCATCCAGGGGGCGAGATTGCCATTCAACAACCTGTTCGATAACTGCATCAGTGACTTTGGATATGAGTGTGGCAGAGACATCGGCCCCATACATCTCCTTGAATATCGTGACGATTTCGCGGGTTGTCATACCTTGGGCATACAAGAAGAGGATCTTGTCATCCATTGAGGTAAATCGACGCTGGTGCTTCTTAACTAGCTGAGGTTCAAAGCTGCCCGCTCTATCTCGGGGGGTATCCAGTTCAAACTGGCCATCTTCCGTTTGCAAGGTCTTGCTGGTCGTGCCGTTGCGGCTATTACTCGTTTCGGATTGTTGATGCTTGGCAAAGCCAAGATGATCAGTCAGTTCAGCATTGAGTGCTGCCTCGACCGTGATCCTGGTCAGCATTTGCCGAAACTCGTTGAGATCTTCTTCAGTTTTGATGTTTTTAGCGGCCGCCTGGGCTATCGCCTGGAGCTCTTTCTTGTCGATCAGCTGCCTATTCTCTCCCTTGTTTGGGCTTAATGACAGGCGGTTACACAGAATTCAGGTCTGTCTCGAGTTTGGATTCGAGTTGAGCACGTGTTTGCCCAGCGGGCCAATCGACCGGTGCGTAGCATCGGGCAAGTCAGGGCCGACGTGAAGATTGGTATGGATATTGCTAAAAATAATTTTTTGAGCGTGAAGATACCGGACTCTTCTGATTTGCTAGAGACTATTGGCCTTTGTCGGGTTTTTAGAGGTTCCCTTAACACCAAGGTACACTTGGCCGTGGATGCGCATGGTATGCCGACCAGATTCTTACAGAGGTACTGGAGCTGGTTGCACGCAGGCTAGCACACCGATTAATGAGCTTAGGCGATATCTTTTGGTTGGTAATGGGGCTTACGATACACAAGAGATATTAGAGGAGGCAATATCACAGGATATAAGTGTTGTTATTTCACCAAAGAAGAATAGAAAAGAGCAGCGAGAATATGACAAGCATCTGTACTGAATTAGTATATTTGGTTGAGAATGTGTTTCTACATCTCCAACGCTGGCGTGGTATTGCGACATGCTATGCAAAAAACACCCGTTCATTTATTATCGCTGTCCAGATTAGGTGTATGATGCTTTGGGCTAGAATCTTATGACGATACTATGTGACCTTTCCCCCAGAAATAGAGCCATGACAAGGATGAGATTTCCAATTAGTCTGTGTATTAGGAGATCTCAAGATGAAGAAGAAGCGTTACAGAGAAGAGCAAATTATTGGTGCCATCAAGCAGCATGAGTCAGGGGTAAAAGTTGATGACATTTGTCGTCAGTTCGGCATTTCAACCGGGTGCTTTTATAACTGGCGAAGCAAATATGCCGGGATGGATGTCTCAGAAGCCAAACGGCTCAAAGAGCTTGAAAGCGAAAACAACAAGCTTAAGAAGTTACTTGCCGAGAAAATGCTTGAAGCTGAGGCGATGAAGGATGTGCTCTCAAAAAAGTGGTAAAGCCTGCTGATAGAAAACAAATCGTGAACTACCTTAAGTCGCGGTTCAAATTAAGTGAGCGTAGAGCTTGCCAATTAGTAGGCTTAAGTAGAACCGCTTTTCGGTACGTTACTCAATGGGGAAAAGATGAGCCTCTACGCAAACGGTTACTTGAGCTGGCAAAAAAGCATCCGAGTTATGGTTATTTGTTTTTACATGGCCTCCTGAGAGGAGAGGGGGCTTGTGAAAAACAAGAAGCGGACCTACCGAGTCTATAACGAAGAAGGTCTTCAAGTGAGGACTAAAAAACGCAAGAAGATAATACGACCAAGAATGCCAACGATTATGCCCATTGGTAAAAATATACGCTGGTCAATGGATTTTGTCAGTGATCAGTTGGCTAATGGTCGCCGCTTTCGAGTATTTAATGTGATTGATGATTACTCAAGAGAAGTTATTGGCCAGCTCTCTGACTTCTCGATCAATGGTCACTAGGTCGCTCGTTTTTTAACTCAGGTGATTGAGCTAAGGAGCGCTCCGGATCAAATAATCTGCGACAACGGTACTGAGTTTACTAGCAAGGCGATGTTCTACTGGCAAAAAGAAAGTGGCGTTAAGCTAGGTTTTATTCAGCCAGGTAAGCCTACTCAGAATGCGTTTGTAGAAAGCTTAAACGGTAAATTCAGAAATGAATGCTTAAATCAGCATTGGTTCAGGTCCATTGATGACGCTAGACATGAAATTGATCAATGGCGAGAGCACTACAATCACGTGCGGCTTCATAGCGCATTAAATTATTTGTCACCTGTGGCCTTTGTGAATAGGGCCGCTTAGAATGAATTATCTCATCCAAGTCTTGGTATTAAGATGGGGGGAAGGTCATATGCTAGAGAAAAATGAATGAATACACCCGATAAAGAGGCCTTCCTGAATTACCTGAAGCAACTTCAGAAACAGATATGCATTGCCTTGGAAGAAGAAGACGGCACTGGACACTTCATTGAAGATAGGTGGGAATGCGATGGCAGCCATGGTCTGGGCGGTGGTGGAATTACCCGGGTGATGACAGAGGGTGCCGTCATCGAACAGGGTGGTGTCAATTTCTCCCACGTGGTCGGTGACCAGTTGCCTGTATCAGCTACTGCTCATCGGCCGGAGTTGTTTGGCCGTACCTTTGAGGCTATGGGGCTCTCACTGGTTATACACCCGCATAACCCCTATGTGCCGACCACACACGCCAATGTCCGTTTCTTTATCGCTGAGAAAGAGGGTGAAGAGCCTGTCTGGTGGTTCGGCGGGGGATTCGATCTGACACCTTACTACGGCAATGATGAAGACTGCCGACACTGGCATAAAACTGCCAAAGAGGCTTGTGAGTCTTTCGGCCCGGAGGTTCACCCAAAGTTTAAAGCTTGGTGTGATGACTATTTTTTCCTGAAACATCGGAATGAGCCGAGGGGCATAGGCGGTCTGTTTTTTGACGATCTGAACGAATGGGGATTTGATACCTGCTTTAATTTCGTGAAAAGTGTTGGCGATCATTACATCCCGGCCTATCTGCCGATTATGCAACGCCGGAAAACGGATGAATATGGTGAACGGCAGCGGGATTTCCAGCTCTATCGTCGCGGCCGATACGTCGAGTTTAATCTGGTGTTTGACCGTGGGACTTTGTTTGGCCTGCAGATGGGTGGGCGTACCGAGTCAATCCTCATGTCCATGCCCCCCTTGGTGAAGTGGCGCTATAATTGGTATCCCGAGCCCGGATCTGAAGAGGCTGAACTGTATCAGAAATACCTCAAGCCAAAGGATTGGTTGGCAAACTAATGCGCTTTATCATTTCTATTTTATTCGGTTCCCATGCTTTGCCTGGTAACCGGATGGCGTTCAGCAAAAATACATCTTAAATCTCTGCATCCCTTTCGTGAAAGACTCAACCGAACGCTCAGACTGAATATGGCTCCATCCCTGTTGCAGGATCTCCCCTATATTGCTGATAGCCATCGCCTCTTCGATGCGATTGCCGGGCGTCTCTGGGCGGTATTTCTCGACAGTGGCAAACCCGGCAGTAGCCAGGGCCGCTACGATATTCTTGCATGCGATCCGATGATGACTCTGGTGACCAGAGGGGCAGAAACGGAGATAGTGGACAGAGGCGGACGTTGCTGGTTTAAAGATGATCCTTTTGAACTACTGCGGAAGGTGCTGAGTCCGTTTTATGCTGAAAATTGCAGACTCCCTTTTTGTGGTGGTGCTATCGGCTACTTTGCCTACGATCTCGGTCAACGGCTGGAACGTCTTCCTTCCCTGGAAGAGATAGGCGACTCGCTGCCTGAAATGGCGGTGGGTATCTATGACTGGGCTCTGGTGGTGGACCATCAACAACAGCGCAGCTGGTTGGCAGGGCAGGGGCGTGATCCGGCCACTCAGGAGAAGTGGAGTCAACTCGAAGCGCTTTTCAGCGAGCCCCAGGAGAATGAATTTTTTACACGGTTCAGTGTGATGAGTGATATTCATTCCAACATGTCGGCAGAATGCTATGCTGATGCGTTCAATCGTATTCAGCACTATATCCGGGAAGGTGATTGCTACCAGGTTAACCTTGCCCAGCGGTTTTCAGTTGAGACAGAAGGGGAGCCTTGGCTCGCTTATAAAAAACTGCAGCAACTCAATCCGGCCCCCTTTGCGGCCTACCTGAATACGCCGGATGTGCAGATTCTTAGCTCGTCGCCGGAACGCTTCCTGGAATTACGCAGTGGTGAAGTGGAGAGCAAGCCGATCAAGGGAACTTTTCCAAGAGGAACCACCCCGGAATCGGATTGCGCACAAATAACCGCATTGGCCGGAAGCAGCAAAGATCGAGCGGAAAACCTGATGATCGTGGATCTGTTGCGTAATGATCTGAGCAAATCCTGTACCCCTGACAGCGTCAGGGTACCTCGGTTGTTTGAGGTTGAGACCTTTTCCACGGTGCATCATCTGGTCAGCACTATTCAGGGTCGGCTGGCTCAAGGTGAAGATGCTATCAGCCTGCTGCGCAACTGCTTTCCCGGTGGCTCGATAACCGGCGCACCAAAACTGCGGGCGATGGAGATTATTGAAGAGCTGGAACCTCACCGGCGGAGTGTCTATTGTGGTTCCATAGGTTATATTGGCTTCAATGGCGATATGGATAGCAATATCGCGATTCGAACGCTGTTGCATATCGATGGCACCATGCGCTTCTGGGCCGGTGGTGGTGTGGTGGCCGACTCACAACTGGAAACGGAATATCAGGAGACTTTCCACAAAGTGGAGGCGCTGATCAAGCTGTTGCGCGTCAGAACAACGCCATCTGATCATCGGTAATACGTTTAAAACTGTCTTCCAGAAAGTAGAGAATGCCATCTGCCGCTGGGGCCAACTGACGATCCAGATAGTGTGCTGATAATCGATGGCGCTGAATCTCTCAGAAACCGGTTCTGGACCATTAACGGTAATTATGTAACTCACCCAACGCCCGCTTTTTTTCTGCTTGCGGGCAGCCTGTACATGGGGTGGGATATTGCGCTGGTAGTCGTTCAAGGGACGGCGTAACCGTTTGCGATAGACCAGTTGCCCATCCAGCTCTCCGGCGTTGAGCTGCTGCACCGTATCTGAAATGTAATTGTTATAGGGTTCATTAAAGAAAACCCGTCGATAGAGTTCCCGCTGGAATACCTGGGCCAGCGGAGTCCAGTCACTGCGTACACTCTCCAGACCTTTGAAAATCAGCTCATACTCTCCTTTCCCGTTACGAATGTACCCCGCGTAGCGTTTTTTACGGCCGGTTTCAGAGCCGCGAATAGTCGGCATCAGAAAACGAATGAAGTGAGTCTCGAATTCGATCTCCAGATAGGAGGGCAGGTTGAAAGTCTCCTTTATGAATTGATTCCACCAGCGATTGAGATCTTGGGCAAGCCGGGTTCCGATAGTTCCCGCCTGCTGTTCGTTGTGGTTCTCTCCGAGCAGTACAAATACCGAATCTGTATCACCATAGATTACCCGATAGCCCTTGGCTTCCAGCCAGTTCCTGCTGCGGGTGATGATCTCATGGCCACGACGGGTGATGCTACTGGCCAGCTGGGGATCGTAGAAACGGCAGCCGCTGGAACCGAGGACACCGTAAAACGAGTTCATGATAATTTTGGTGGCCTGGGAGAGTGACTTGTTGTTGGCTTGTTTGGCCTGGTCCCGTTGCGCCCAAAGTTGGCTGATGATCTCAGGCAGAATGCTCTTCTGCCGGGAAAACTGGGCCTCGAGAAAGCCTGGTATCGGGTCATCTCCGGGAAATGCCATGCCTAGTGGATCGACACGGAAGGTACGGATAATACTCGGATAGAGGCTCTTGAAGTCGAGCACCAGCACATTCTCGTAAAGCCCCGGTTGAGACTCCATGACATAGCCACCGGGGCTGGAGATCGTGTGCTGAATGGCGCCAATATCATAGGCCCCGGCCCGATGCAGCTGAGGGAGATAGAGGTTATCAAAGGCCGCCACTGACCCACCCTGGCGCCCCAAGGGAAGTCCTGTCATCAGACTGCGTTGGGTAATGAAGTTGACCAGATCGGTCTTTTTAAAGATCGCCTCTACCAGGCGGCAATCCTCCAGGTTGTAGGCTGCCAGCGCCGGCCGGTCTTCCCGGAACAGTCGACGGATCTTTGCAATCTTGTCCTCTGTGCTGGCAATCAGTTTTGTGCGCCCAAGTAGTTCACTGGCCACATTGCCCAAGGCAAAACTGCTGAAAGACCAGAAGGCACTTTTCAAATTGTCGATGCCATCCAGGGCAACCCGTCCGGGGATACTGGCGCCCCGTAACTGTCCCTGCTGTTTCGGTTGCAGGATAGCGGCAATCTCGCTACCTCGTCCCAGCGTGAAGGGGATGCGGTGGTGGCGGCAGCGCCGTTCCAGATAGTCGAGATCGAAATTAATCAGGTTCCACTCAAGAATCAGATCGGGATCGAGCTGCTGGAATCGACCGAGAAAGCCCCGGAGCAGATCAGCCTCATTTCTGAACCAGTACAGGGGGAGCGTGCTCTGCCACTCCTCAGCCTCTCCCTGCATCAATATCTCTTCATGCCCGCGACCGCAGAGGGCGATAGATAGAATTTCACCATTCATGCCATCTGTCTCGATGTCGAGACTCAGATAACTGAACTCCGGTCGGTAGTCACCGGGTTTGATACCGGGCGCTGTCAATTCCTGAAAACCCGATTTCACCCGGGACTCACCACTGATCGTCATAGGTGCGGTGATGAAACGCTCCATCAGGTAGCGGTCGGATGATTTGATATCCGACTCTAGCAGCAGAACTCCCTGGTTGGCTGCTCTTTCACGCGTCGATTGCAACTCTTTCTGCTGATTGAAATAGAGGCCGTCAATCGGTTCCCCTGCCAGATTTCTCAATGCCAGATGCTTGCGTTCGAACTGCAATCCTGCGGCTTCCAGATCATCTTCTTCAGCGATAAAGCAGACAGCTTTCTGGTTTGGAATAACCAAACGCAATGGACTATCCGGAGTGCAGGCCCAGAAAGTCAGTTCGATGCCGTTTGGGCCATCTCTCCAGTGTCGGGTGAGTAAAAAAGCCGGGTGTGACTTCAACTGCATGGGAGGGTCAATTTCCCCGTAAAGTTTGCAGCGGCGGCTGAACGGTCAGCGGGTAACTGGCCAGGAGACCGGCAGTCCCGATACCGGCGCCGCTGGCGAAGACCCCAACAATCCAGAGCCAGGGGTTGAGGTGAAAATCAAACCCGAACACCTCGGTTGCCAGTAACCAGCCTGTCAGACTGGCGCAGCTGCTTGCCAGGAGGCCTGCCAGCACACCCAGGGTGAAAAACTCCACCCATATTGCCGCCAGCAGTTCACGCTGTTGCATTCCCAGGGTACGAAGTATCGCAGACTCTTGCCGCCGGTGTTCCCGGTTGGCCTGAATTCCTGCGTAAAGCATTAACAGACCGGCACCCAGGGTAAAAAAAAACATACTCCACAGCCTGGGAACCATGGGCTATGCTCTCCCTGATCTGTTGCATAATGGCGCTAACATCGATGGTGGTAACCGATGGAAACTGCCGGACCAGATCTGAAAGCAGCTTTTCCCGTCCGGGGGGGAGAAAGAAGCTGGTGATGTAACTGGTTGGGTACTGTTTCAGCATCCCCGGGGTGCCAATGATAAAGAAATTGGGTTTGAATGAGTCCCATTTGACACTACGCAGATTGGTTACCTTGCCCTCAATTGCCGATCCGGCCAGATTGAAGGTGATCTTATCATCCAATTGAATACCCAGTGTGCTCGCCAGCTCATGCTCTACGGAGAAGATGGCGGCATCACGTTGATCTTTCTGCCACCAACGTCCGCTGACAATGCGGTTATCAGACTGCATCTGCATTGCTGAGGAGAGGTTGAATTCTCTGGATACCAGCCGCTGTGCCCGGTCCTCTTTATAGTCTTTGGCAGAAATTTTCCTGTCGTTGATATGGGTAAGCCGGGCGCGCAGCATAGGATAGATATGGCTTTCTGATATGCCTGTGTCGGCCAGAAAACGACTCAGGGCTGTACGCTCTTCAGACTGGATATTGATCAGAAACTGATTTGGCGTATCGGCTGGAATGGTTCGTTGCCATGCGGTCAGCAGGTCAAGACGCACGATGGCCAATAGCAGAATAGCCAGTATTCCCAGACCGAATCCGGTTAGTTGGAGGGCGGTCATCCCCGGATTTCGTGCCAACCCGGCGAGGCCATAGCACCAAATAGCTCCACCCCGGTGACGCAGGGGCGACAGTAGCCGGACTAGCGCCCAGGCAGTCAGCAACAGCAGTCCGGTGGCAAGCAGTGTGCCAAGCAGCACCAGGGTTGCCAAGGTGAGATCTCCCGCCTGCCAGAACATCAGCAGGGCGATCGCCCCAAGGCTACTCAAGCCGGACAGCCAGGCGCCTGGGGGTGGGGCACCGAGATCCCGTCTGAGCACCCTTAACGGCGGGACTGCGCCTAGCCGAGTGGCTGGTGGGAGGGTGAAACCGATGAGGGTGATCAGGCCGGTACCCAGGCATATAGCAATTGGTTCCAGTGCCGGGGGTGGGGAGTCCACCGGGGAACCAGCTACCCAGCAGGTCAGCCAGTAGAAACTGTCCAAAATAACCGATCATGGTTCCCGCCAGGCTGGCCAGGGTGCCGAGGAGAAACAATCTTAACATCAGCACGCTAAGAATCAGATGGCTGCTGGCCCCGAGGCAGCGCATGATGGCGCTGGTATCTGACTGGCGCTGAACAAAACGGCGGGTCGATAAGGCCACTGTGGCGCCGGCCACCAGCACGGCTGCAAGTGCTGCCAATCCGAGGAAGCGGCCTGCAAGGTCCAGTGCATTACGCATTGCCGGCCGGGTATTGCTCATGTGCTGTAATCGGACACCTTGTGGCAGTTTGCCACTACTCCATTCAATGAACTGCTCGATGCCATTGCGTGAGCCTGCAATCAGTAGATGGTGCCGTACCCGGCTGGCTGCGGTGACCAATCCTGTTGAAGGGATGTCATCGAGGTGCATCAGCAGTTTCGGACCAAGTCGTAAAAAACTGCTGCCTTCGCCGGAGTCACGACTGAGGATTTTGTCTATCCTGAATTTTCGTTCGCCAAGGGAGACCATCTCGCCGGGTGTCACTCCAAGACTGGTCAACAGACGTGCTTCGGCCCAGACCTCCCCCGGCTGTGGTGTCTGTTTTATGGTCAGCTCTTTTGCCCCGAGAGTGGGGTGAATTCGCAGCTCTCCACGCAGCGGGTAGTTGGCGCTGACGGCTTTTACTTCTACCAGCTGGGTCTGTTCACCCTGCATTACTACGCTGGGGAAGCTGAGCGTTTTGGCGCTTTCCAGGCCAAAACCGGTGGCCTGTTCAGGGAACATTGCTGGGATCGGATTGCTGCTGGAAAGCACCAGATCTGCAGCGAGAATCTCAGCGGCCTGGAGTGTCATAGTCCGGTCAACCCGGTCGGTAAAGAAACCGACTGCGGTAACGGCGGCAACGGCGACTACCAGGGCCAGCACCAGCAGACGTAACTCTCCGCTGCGCCAGTCACGGCGAAGAAAGCGGAATGCCAGGAGCAGTGCCTTCATGCTCCGGACTTCAGGCGGCCCGCTTCCAGCAGAAGCCGGTGGTCACAGCGAGCCGCAAGACCTTGATCATGAGTGACCAGCAGCAGTGCAGTCCCTGTCTGCTCACGCATTTTAAACAGCAGGTCGATAATGATGTTTCCGGTGATCTGATCGAGGCTGCCAGTGGGCTCGTCGGCAAACAGTAGTTGAGGTTTGGCGGCAAAAGCACGGGCGATAGCGACACGCTGCTGCTCTCCTCCAGAGAGTTGCCCGGGGTAGTGATCCAGCCGTTGTGACAGTCCTACTTGGTTCAGGGCATCCGTTGCTTCGGCGGCCGTGTTCGCATGTCCGGAGAGTTCCAGGGGCAACATCACATTCTCCAGTGCTGTCATCCCGGTAAGCAGTTGAAATGACTGAAATACAAAACCAACACGCCCGGCACGCAGGCCGGCACGAGCATCCTCATTCATGCCGGTGAGTGAGTGACCAAAGAGATGGATCTCACTGCTGGTGGCATCATCCAGTCCCGCAAGCAATCCAAGCAGAGTCGATTTTCCCGAACCGGATGCCCCCTGTATCGCCGTTACCTCACCCGGTGCCAGTTGCAGCGTGACGTCTTCCAGGATGGTGAGTCTGCCGTCTGGACCATCCACTTGTTTTCCAAGCTGGTTGGCCTTCACGGGAGAAGTGATAGAATCAGTTGTCATGAAAAAACTGCTCCTGATATTTCTTATGTTGAGTTCCATCGCCTGCCAGGCCGGTCCACCCGTCATCCTGGTGTTGGGTGACAGTCTTAGTGCCGCCTATGGTATCGAGCAGGAGGCCGGATGGGTAAGCCTGTTACAGAAACGCTTGGTGGCAAGTCATTATCCCCATCGGGTGATCAATGCCAGCATATCAGGTGACACCACGATTGGTGGGCTTAATCGCCTTCCCCGGGCAATTCAACAGCATAAACCTGCCGTTCTGATTATTGAACTGGGTGGCAACGATGGCCTGCGCGGCTTCGGTTTTCAGCAGACAAGGCGTAATTTGGAACAGATGGTCAGATTGGGCCTCGACGCTGAAAGCCGTGTACTGTTACTGGGCATGATGTTACCGCCTAATTTCGGCAAGGTATTTACTGAAAAGTTCCTTGGAATTTACCAGCAGGTATCAACCCGGACGGCAGTACCACTAGTCCCGTTTTTTCTCGATGGCGTAGCCGATCGACCCGGATGGATGCAGGGCGATAATATTCACCCAAATGGCAATGGACAGCCAGTGATGCTGGATAATGTCTGGCGTCAGCTTGAGCCTTTATTACCGGGTTATGTCAGCCGTTCCGAGTAGTGCTCTTTCACCGGCGATAGTTTGGCCTGCAAAACTGACCCTATCTCAATAACTCAAAATAGATCACCTGTGCTTCCACCCAAGGGTTGTTACCGTCATCAGAACGCTTATGTTGAGGATTTGAATGCTTCAAGTATATCATCATGAAGCCAATTAACAGTGAGTGTCTATCCAGAAACGATAGCTATCTCCAAGCTTCTTTCCCTTACCGGTCTCTCCTGTGTTCCTTTGTTTGACGGTTTCCAGAGAGACACAGGTTAGGCCGGTGGTTGTCTGTAAGTTATAATCGGCCTTTCCGGAGCCATAGTTGGACTGATTGCCTGTGCCTTTACTAGAGCCTGTTGCACGAAAACACCTTCACACCCGCCGAATTGTCTGTGAAGGCTTTAGCCGAAGCGATGGCCTGTGGGATATCGAAGCGCATCTAACCGATACCAAGACCTATGGATTTCCCAATCAGGACCGGGGTGGAATTATCGAGGCAGGTGAGCCGGTTCATGATATGAGCTTGAGGGTGACTCTTGACCTGGATTTTAACATTCATGATGTGGTGGCGGTTACCGATGATACCCCCTTTAAGGTGTGTAAAGAGACGGCAGCGGGAATGCGGCTGTTGATCGGATTGAAGATCGGTTCGGGATGGATGCGTGACGTACGTGCCAGGGTAGGGCGAACCCAAGGGTGTACCCATCTGTTGGAGTTATTAGGTCCTTTGGCAACCACTGCTTTCCAGACCATGCATAAAGCTTTGGAAGAGCGCGCAAACAATGAAGCCAGCCACTCCAAGCCGGGAATTCTCGACACTTGCTATGCTCTGGCCAGCGATGGTCTTGTTGTTGAACGGCAGTGGCCGCAGTTTTATACAGGTAAAGACCGGAAATCCTGATTAAAGTCGTTTTTCAGCGTGTCAGTTTAATCTGCGATTTGATCTCCCCGCGCTGAATTTTCCTAAAAGGGTAGAGTTCATTAATGGTGTAGCGGTGTAAAAATTGAGGCTCTTCCCCTAAATTAGGGTGGGTAGATTAACGTACCCCCCTATTTATGAGAGATAAAGATCTACACGCCCAGATCCTGGGTATCAAGCTCTTGGCAGGTCAGCAGTGTAGAGTTGGCTCTGTCAGAGAGGTAACGGTACAGGTTGAGCAGGAGGCAGGTGCCAAGCAGTGTTGTTCAACCTGTGGAGCAGGTCTTACCGGGCTATGACTCATGCAAGCGCTGCTGGTGGAACCGGGCTCTGGGTTTACTGCAATGTTTGAGGCGCTGGTGATCGATTGGTTGAAAGAGGCGTCCATCTCGGCAGTCTCCCGATTGATGGGGCTGAGTTGGAATGCCATTGATGGAATTATGCAGCGGGCGGTTAAGCGAGGGCTGGCACGTAGAATAGAGATCAGCCCAACATATATTGGTGTTGATGAGATGGCCCTCAAGAAACGCCATGATTATGCAACAGTCTTATCAGACCAGGATGCAGGTACAGTGCTACACGTGGGCAGTGACCGCAAAAAGGCGATGCTCAAAGCATGGTACGAAGGTCTAGTAGAGGAGCAGCGAGAAGCGATAGAGAGTGTCTCCATGGATATGTGACCAGCCTTTATCAATGCCACACTGAAAAGCCTGCCTAGGGCTGAAGAGAAGATTGTCTTTGATAAATTCCATGTCGCCAAGTACCTCGGTGAGGCGGTAGACAAGGCACGCTGTCAAGAGCACAAAGCTCTGAAGACCTTAAAGGCAGCCAGTATGACTGGTTCTATAACCCGGAGGATATGACGTGCAGACCGAAATTGCGGTTCAAGGTGCTACGTGAAGCACGCTGAAGACTGCCCGTGCCTGGAGGGATCAAAGAGTTTGCCATGTCACTCTCAAGACATGAGCAAGTAAAGGCTGGGAGCGGTGATTGTCATGGGCAGCGGCCTGGAGCCAATCAAGAAAGTGGCAGGAACAATCAAGGATCATCTGTGGGAAATATTGAACGCTGTTGTTTTGGAAGTGAGTAATGGTCTGGCAGAAAGTCTCAGCAGCCGAATCAAGATGATCAAGGTGCATAGCAGAGGTTTCCGCAACAAGAAACGGTTTGCCAGTGCAATCTACCTTCACCTTGGAGGGCTGAATCTTTATCCTGAGGGAGTGGTTGATGATACTTACCCTCTCCGATTAGGGGAAGAGCTGATAAACTTATCGCGAGAATTCCCGCTGGGCAGTCAATTGAGATTCACGCTTTCAGGAGAGATGAATTAATGTGTTTTCACCTGACCCCTAAACCATCGCCAATGGATACCTGCGTCTGTGGTTGATGAATGATGCCGGAGCAGTCAGTTGGAGAGGCTGCGGCATTGGCTGAAGGTAAAATAACAGAGCAGCACTAATAATTTAGTGCTCTGGTAGACTAGTTGTATGGAGATCCATTACCAAATAGTAAAAATGTTGTCGGATGGCCGCTTTCACTCAGGAGAAGCGTTGGCTAAAAAATTGGGCATTAGTCGTGCTGCCATCTGGAAGCAGATCAGACATATTCGGGAACAGCTCGACCTGGATCTGTTTGCGGTGCGGGGTAGGGGATATCGTCTGGCGCAGCCACTGGATCTACTGGACGAAAATCTTATTACCTCCTCAATTCCGCCTAAGTCGCGCCAGCTATTATCCAGGCTTGAGATTCACCATCGGATTAAATCCACCAACAGCTATCTTATGGCGCTTGGTGCTGAAGGCGTGGATTCAGGGTGTGTCGCACTGGCTGAACAGCAATACTCCGGGCGCGGCCGCAGGGGGCGGCAGTGGATATCGCCCTACGGCAGTAATATCTATATCTCGATATTGTGGCGTTATACTCTGGCTCCTGTTGAGCTCACTGGCCTAAGTCTTGCTGTGGGCATTGGGGTTATGCGTAGCCTGGAGGCATTGGGCGTCAATGGCGTTGGGCTGAAATGGCCAAATGATTTACTTTGTGACGGGCGTAAACTGGCGGGCTTACTTCTTGAAGTGACAGGGGAGCAGACTGGGCCCAGTTGTGTGGTACTGGGTTTGGGGTTGAATACCCTACTGACCAAAGCTCAGGGTGCCGATATCGACCAACCCTGGATAGATCTGATTCAGATTCCCGGAGGAGGTGGTATATCAAGGAATGAGTTGGTTGCCGTTTTACTGGGTAATCTGCTGGAGGTGATGGCAGGATTTGAACAAGAAGGTTTGGCTCCGTTTACCGCAGAGTGGCAGAGGCACGACCTCTATCACGGCAAAGCCGTAGTACTGCGGATGGGAACACGGCATATTGAGGGCATCCATTCAGGCATAGACTCTTCAGGGGCGCTCCGGTTAGAGGAAAATGGTGAGATAAAGATCTATCATGGCGGCGAAGTTAGTTTACGTCCACTATGAAGGCGCTCTACGGTGATGATAGGAGTAAATAGCAACGTCAATGCACTGCTGATCGATATCGGTAATACTAGTCTGAAATGGGCCTGGTTGACCGAGGCGGGCTTGTCCCCGGTGGAACGTGTTGCTCACGGGGAGATGGATGGCCGTTTTCCAGACACCTGCTGGAGTGACCAAACTCCGTCTTCTCAAGTGCTGATTGCTAACGTTGCTAGTTTTGAACTAGAGGAGTTGATTTGTGAGTGGATAAAAAATAAATGGGCCATTGAACCTGCAGTTGTCAGAGTAACCGCCACGGCATTGGGTGTGACTAACGCTTACAGTGATCCCCGAAAATTAGGTATTGATCGCTGGCTGGCCTTGATTGCTGTCCACCAGCAGATGAGTGGCGATGTTTGTATCGTGGATTGCGGTACGGCAATTACCATCGATGTGATAGATAATCAGGGAAGGCATCAGGGGGGGCTCATTTTACCTGGTTTCAATCTAATGAGGGAGGCGCTTTTGGACAAAACCCGAATTCCCTGGACTGAACTTGCACAACCGGAAGGGTTCCTTGGGAAGGATACAGCTGGGTGTATTGCTTCAGCCGCACTGTACTCTGCAGTTACCCTGATAGATCGTGTCGTGGTGGTTACAGCGCAGCAACGGGGAGTGAGGCCTTCACTGGTGCTTACTGGTAGTGATGCCGGACTACTGTCGGGTGCCCTTGATTCACCTTATGAAGTAATCCCTGATCTTGTGATGAGAGGGTTGGGTTGTTTGGTGATGGGGGGGGGGCTATGAAATGGTTGTTTCTGTTACTGCTGATTGGCAATTTGGTGATTTTTGGATGGGGTTTTCAGCGTGAGCAATCTGCTGACACTACTACCCTGGCTTTCCCCGCAGCCCTGGGTGATTTGCGTTTACTGTCAGAAGCTGGAACGATCCCAACTTCGGTACAATTGCCATCTCAGGATTTGCTGGTTGGGGAAACGATAATCGAAAATATCCCTCAGGGGCCGGCAGCCGAAAATGAAGAACCCACTGTCGTAGTGGAGATTATGCAGGAGAATGAGTCGGATTCTGAAGAGCGTCAGGAACAAGCAGTGGTGCCTAAAAAAACGGTGACTATGTCCTGTGGCGCCTTCGGACCGTTGGAATACGGTTCACGTGCGAGATCTATCTTGGGTAAGTTGTTGCAAGCTGACATTAAGGCATTGCTACGCAGCGAGACACGCAAAAAGACGATTGGATATTGGGTTATTATTCCGCCACTGGAGAGCCAGGCGGTGGCAATTAAGATGGTCAAAGAGTTGGGAGCGCAGGGGGTGAAGGATATCCGCAGGTTCTTAAGGGGAGACCGGAAGAATGGCATCTCATTAGGGGTGTTTTCAAAACAGGGCAATGCTGAAAAGCGTCAACAGGAGCTTACTGATAAAGGTCAGCCGACGGAAGTTCAGCCAGGGTATATTGATGCGCCTCTCTATTGGGTGGATTATCGGGCAGAAGAGATCTTGAGTGAAAAAATGTCAAGACAGCTTCTGGAGCAGTATCCAAAGCTAAAACTCGAAATTTATAGCTGTTCCAGCATTGTCACGCCAAGTGGGATCTTCTAGAATAGGCCCGCGCAAAACGCAAGCTTGTCGAAAAAGAGAAGGTTGCTGCAGTTAACGCCGGTGTAGCTCAGTTGGTAGAGCGCTTCACTTGTAATGAAGATGTCGTGGGTTCGACTCCTATCACCGGCTCCAATTTTGAGGGGCGCTTTTCTGTGGCCCTGGGCTCACTATCAGGATCATTTTTTTAAGATTACAGAGAGAAGGGAATCTGGCAGACAATTTGGTAGTTGATTGCAGGAGTTTCTTGAAGCCTATAAAGGCTACTCTAAGGGTGAGCAGTTTGTGGTGGATCTGGCAAAGGCAGAGTACATGGACAGCTCTGCCATGGGGATGGTGCTTCAGCTCGGAGAATATGCAGAGAAACCCTCGAGTGTTGCGTTGCGCGATGCCAATGAAGGCGTAAGTGAGATATTATGAATCGCTGATTTTGATAAACTCTATCAGTGTCAGATGAATAATCAGAGCAGTACATCCTTTACTCCTTCATGTATTTAGTCGAACAGCGTCTCTGTTGGACTGGCAACGCGCTTTCAATTCACCTATCCTTCCCTCTTTATTCTTTTTGGGGCAAACAATCATGGGTTTTAAGTGCGGTATTGTGGGTCTGCCTAATGTGGGTAAATCCACACTTTTCAATGCGCTGACACAGGCGACCATCGCGGCGGAAAACTACCCTTTTTGCACGATCGACCCCAATGTCGGCGTGGTGCCGGTGAACGATCCGAGGCAGGCCATCATTGCGGGTATCGTCAAGCCACAGAATATTGTTTCTACAACCATGCAATTTGTGGATATAGCGGGCTTGGTGGCGGGTGCCTCCAAGGGTGAAGGCCTGGGTAATAAATTTCTTGCCAATATCCGTGAGACAGATGCGGTCTGCCATGTGGTGCGCTGTTTTGTAAATGACGATGTGGTGCACGTGGCGGGTACGATAGATCCCATTTCGGATATTGAGGTGATCAATACAGAACTTGCCCTGGCTGATCTGGAGAGTGTTGAAAAATCTCTGGACAAAGTAGCTCGTCAGTCAAAGACGGGCGATAAAAAAACACTGGCTAAGAAAGCGCTGCTAGAGTCTGTTGTCGCTCATCTGGATGCGGGTGAACCGATTCGCTCAATGGAGCTGGATGAGGATCAGCAGTGCGCTCTGAATGATTTGCACCTGATCACTGCCAAACCAATCCTCTATATTGCCAATGTCGCTGAAGACGGCTTTATCGATAACCTGTTATTGGATGCGGTACGAGAGTTGGCTGCAGCGGAAGGTTCAGATGTGGTTCCTGTCTGTGCCTCCATTGAAGCCGAGATAGCGGAACTGGATGATGAGGCGAAACAGGAGTTTCTGGCTGATATGGGCCTAGATGAACCTGGTCTGGATAGGGTGGTCAGGGCAGGTTACAGATTATTAAACCTCAAAACTTACTTTACTGCGGGAGTGAAAGAGGTGCGTGCCTGGACAATACCCATTGGTGCGACTGCTCCTCAGGCGGCAGGGGTTATCCATACAGATTTTCAGTGTGGATTCATTCGTGCCGAAGTGACCTCTTACGAAGACTTTGTGGCCTGCAATGGCGAACAGGGTGCTAAAGAGGCCGGCAAGCTGAGGCTCGAAGGGAAAGAGTATGTGGTTCAGGATGGTGATGTGGTTCATTTTAGGTTTAATGTTTGATCTGAAGTGGATTATTGCAGCGTTGCAGAACGCAACGTATATCCACTGAAAAAATCTTGTGGGCAGACCTATGCCTTCGGCGTTGTACCCGAACAGCTACTACATATTGACACCTGTAGCTACCCCCGGTATATTTTCCTGCCACTTGGCTACGTAGCTCAGATGGTTAGAGCGACGGACTCATAACCCGTAGGTCGGTGGTTCAACTCCACTCGTAGCCACCATTATTGAAGCCCCATGACTATGTCATGGGGCGTTTTTGGTTCGGGGACTATTGCTCACCGTTAAGGAATGACACGAGACTGTCCTGAATTCTGTGTAACTGTCTATCATTAAACCCAAACAAGGGAGAGGATAGGCAGATAATCGACAAGAAAGAGCTCCAGGCGATAGCCCAGGCGGCCGCTAAAAACATCAAAACTGAAGAAGATCTCAACGAGTTTCGGCAAATGCTGACCAGGATCACGGTCGAGGCAGCACTCAATGCTGAACTGGCTGATCATCTTGGCTTTGCCAAGCATTAACAATCCGAAGCGAGTAATAGCCGCAACGGCACTACCAGCAAGACCTTGCAAACGGAAGATGGCTAGTTTGAACTGGATACCCCGCGAGATAGAGCGGGCAGCTTTATTCAAGGAGATGTATGGGGCCGATGTCTCTGCCACACTCATATCCAAAGTCACTGATGCAGTTATCGAACAGGTTGTTGAATGGCAATCTCGCCCCCTGGATGCGATTTATCCTATTGTTTATCTGGACTGCATTGTCGTTAAAATCAGGCAAGACAAGAAAGTGATCAACAAAGCGATTTACCTCGCTCTGGGCGTTAACCTGGAAGGCCACAAGGAATTATTAGGGATGTGGCTATCGGAGAATGAGGGGGGCCAAATTCTGGCTGAACGTGTTGACAGAGCTTCAAAACCGCGGTGTGAAGGATATTTTGATTGCCTGTGTCGATGGCTTAAAAGGCTTTCCTGATGCCATCAACATGGCCTTTCCGGATACCCAGATTCAGCTCTGTATCGTGCATATGGTACGGAACTCGATGAAGTACGTGCCTTGGAAAGACTACAAGCCTGTCACGGCTGATTTGAAAAAGATTTACCAGTCCATCACCGAGGAAGAAGCCTTATTGGCGCTGGATAAATTCTCTGACCGATGGGACAACAAGTACCCCCGGATCAGCCGCTCCTGGCGTGCCCATCTGCAGAATATCAACACGCTGTTCAGCTACCCGGAGGACAAACGAAAAGTGATCTGCACGAACAACACCATTAGCCGCTGAACAGCGTCATTCGCAAAGTGATCAAAAAACGGAAATTATTTCCAACCGATGACTCGGCAAAGAAGGTAATCTATCTGGCAATCCAGGCCGCATCGAAAAAGTGGACAATGCCGATCCGTCATTGGAAACCAGCACTGAATAGATTTATGATTGAGTTCGTAGAACGCTTAGCGGAATATATTTAGCCCAGGCAGTTACACAGAAAACTTTACAGGCTCATTGACTTAGTTGTTTTAGCTGACTTTTTGGATCATTATTGTTAAATCGCCATTCACACTCCTTCAAAAAGAGATGAGAATGGCCTTTTAGTACGCCGTTAAACTGACGCATATGCCGCTTTGCTTGGTTTTAAAAACTCTCTATTCTGTTATTGTAGTTAGGCTTGTTTGCGAACAGCTTACTGTGTCATAGATAACCTGTCTAAGTCGATGAAAGTAATATCCCGCCGTTGTTTCACTGACGCCAGCTAAAGAGGCGGCTGTTCGTGCTGTTGTACCCGCTACAAATAACTCGATGAATCGATTTTGTTTGTGCCTACCGAGTATGCTCTTTCTCACTTCGTAATCCTAAAATAATTTATTTATCTAGCGATAGCTTCTTAAATGGTTGTAGCGGAATGCTCGTAACGTTAAAGTTTGTATCGGCAGCAGCGTCTGATAATTAAATTTCGCCATAATTCTGAAACTTTTATCTGTTAAGCTGGTCTACCTTTGGGCATTTTTAAAATACGCGTGTTATTCATTTGAAATCCCCCCTCTCTGGGCAAAAGTTTGGGTTGGTGCCGCCTGTTTTGCCGCATCAATACAGTGCGTAACAGCTCTGCTTTTGTACTGAATGAGTGCATTTACTGGTCCACATTAGGTCGGGCAATCTTTAACTATTTGGAATCAATGGGTAATTTTAAAGGGCATGAATAGTGCGTGATTCTTGGCCTTAATGTTATTGCGCTGGTGGTTTTTGGTTTGGAGGTAAGTTCGGTGAAAAAAGTAGTTTTTGGGTTGATCCCCTTGATCTTGACCCCGGGAGTGACACTGGCGGAAGAGAGACAACCATGAATGGCGCTAATACTGCCTGGGTTCTCACCACAACAGCCCTGGTGCTGTTTATGACTCTGCCGGGACTGGCGCTGTTTTACGGTGGGTTGGTGCGCAGTAGGAATGTCCTTTCCATTCTGATGCAGTGCTTCTCTATTGCCGGACTGGTTTCAATTATCTGGCTGGTCTTCGGTTACAGTCTGGCGTTTGGTGAAGGCAACAGCTGGATCGGAGACTTCAGCAAAGTAATGATGAGTGGGATTAGCCGGGAGACGCTCTCCGGGGATATTCCGGAATCCCTGTTTATGTTGTTTCAGATGACCTTTGCGATCATCACACCCGCACTCATTATCGGTAGTTTTGCGGAACGCATAAAATTTTCTTCCATGCTGCTGTTCAGCGGTATTTGGCTGGTGCTGGTCTACATTCCCGTGACCCACTGGGTCTGGGGCGGCGGCTGGCTGGATGCGATGGGGTTATATGACTTTGCCGGTGGTGTTGTGGTGCATATTACCGCCGGTGTGGCTGCGCTGGTTTGTGCCATCGTAATTGGGCCGCGCAAAGGCTTTCCGACTACCGCGATGCCGCCTCATAATATGACCATGACCGTGACCGGTGCAGGCATGCTCTGGGTAGGCTGGTATGGCTTCAATGGTGGTAGTGCCCTAGCAGCCAATGGTGATGCGGCAATGGCCATGCTAGTGACGCATATTGCCGCTGCAACCGGTGCCATGACCTGGATGGGGATTGAGTGGAAGCGGTTTGGCAAGCCCAGCGCTCTGGGTGCGGTAACCGGTATGGTCGCTGGCTTGGGCACCATTACCCCGGCATCCGGATTCATTGGCCCCGGCGGCGCACTGATTGTCGGCCTGCTTGCGGGAAGTGTCTGCTTTGCAGCCACCCAGTACCTTAAGCGGGTGCTGAAAATAGATGATTCACTGGATGTTTTTCCTGTTCACGGCGTGGGCGGTATGATGGGTACTCTGTTGGCGGGTGTTTTTGCCTCCACCAGCCTGGGTGTATTCAGTGGTTATGGTTTTTCCGATGGCATCAAAACCATGGGTGATCAGGTTTACGTTCAATTTATCGGCGTCGCCATAACGGTTTTGTTCACGGCGGTAGTGACTTATGTGATCCTTAAAGTGGTGAGTGTGCTGACTAGCGGATTACGCATCACTGAAGAGCAGGAGTTCGAGGGTCTTGATCACGTTGAGCACGAAGAGACAGGTTATAATCTCTGACTGTGACCAGCCCGCATTTCTCACCAGGGTGGCGAGATGCCGGGTCGCAGGTAGGGCGTGGGGAACATCCGAAAAAATAAAGGGCAACGCACAGATCATTGCCCTTTTTATTGTCACAGCTGAATAAAGTTGGTCGGGGTAAGAGGATTTGAACCTCCGACTTCTTCGTCCCGAACGAAGCGCGCTACCAAGCTGCGCCATACCCCGAAATGCAGGCTAGTTCCTGCGTTCTATAGCGAAATCGGCCAGTGCCTCCAGGGCGCTGCGGAATTGGGAGGATGGCAGCAGGCTGAGCGCCTGTTTTGCCTTGTCAACCTCCCCTGCTGCGAGCCGCGAAGTGTACTCGATAGCACCGGTTGATTCAATGGCGGCCATGACGATATCAATGCGCTCTCTGCCACCCTTTTCAATGGACTCCCTTAAGGCTGCCTTCTGCTCCTGAGTGCCGACTTGCATGGCCCGGATAAGTGGTAGTGTTGGTTTCCCCTCGGCCAGATCGTCACCAATATTTTTGCCGATCTCCTCATTCGAAGAGCTGTAATCCAGTGCGTCATCAATGATCTGAAAAGCGATGCCAAGGTGAAGTCCATAGTCTGCCAGTGCTTGCTCCTCTTTGTCGGAGGCGTTGCAGAGAACCGCGCCAAGGCGCGTGCCTGCCTCAAACAGGGTGGCGGTTTTTCTCAGAATTACCTCGCGGTATTGTGCTTCACTGGTGTCCGGGTCGTTGCAGTTGAGCAACTGCAGTACTTCGCCTTCGGCAATCCGGTTGGTGGCGTGTGACAGAATTTCCATCACCCGCATCATATTGACGTCCACCATCATCTCAAAGGCGCGTGAGTAGAGGAAATCGCCCACCAACACGCTGGCGGCATTGCCCCAGACAGCATTTGCCGTCTCTCTACTGCGCCGGAGGTCAGATTCATCCACTACATCATCATGCAGCAGTGTGGCGGTATGGATGAATTCAATCACTGCCGCCAAATCGATATGTTTATCGCCCTGGCAGTTCAGTGCACGGGCGGCCAACAGTACCAGCATCGGGCGCAGGCGTTTTCCGCCGCTATTGACGATATAATGTCCAATCTGATTAATCAGGACTACGTCGGACTGAAGCCGGTCTAGAATTAAGACGTTGACGGCCTTCATGTCGTCCGCAGTCAGGTCGCGGATGGCGTTAATATCCATCTGAATTACAGGTCCTGGCAGCTTTGCAACAATATATAAGGAGGGAGCATGCTAGGAGTGTGCTTTTCTGCTGTCAAGCTATGAGGGTAATCATCTCTGGCCGAGAGTGGGAGATCAAGCCGGAAATGTGCATTATTGTTTGACCTCAGAGGCTGGCATGGGTAGAATTCGGCCTCTTTCGTCGACGCAGTCCCCACGGATGTGCGCTCAGAACAGTAGATTTTAGTGCGGAGATTTTGGTATGTATGCCGTAATTCAGACCGGGGGTAAACAGTACCGGGTTTCCGAAGGCGATACGCTTAGGGTTGAGAAACTGGGTGCCGAAGAGGGCGCTTCTGTTGATCTCGATAAAGTGCTGATGGTTGCCGATGGTGAAGCGATCAAGGTTGGCACTCCCTATGTAGACGGCGGTAAAGTCACTGCCACCGTGAAGTCTCACGGTAGAGCCAAGAAAGTCAAGATCATCAAGTTCAAGCGGCGTAAGTATCACCTGAAGCGTCAGGGTCACCGTCAGTGGTTTACCGAACTTGAGATTACCTGTATCAGGCAAGCTGAGGGGCAGGGTTAGAGAATGGCACATAAGAAAGCAGGCGGCAGTACACGTAATGGCCGCGATTCAGAGTCGAAACGTCTGGGCGTAAAGATATACGGTGGTGAGGGCATTTCCGCAGGTAGTATCATCATTCGTCAGCGCGGCACACGTGTTCGTAACGGTGTGAACGTGGGCTGTGGCAAGGATCACACACTTTTCGCTAAAGCGGATGGTGTGGTGAAATTTGAGGTCAAGGGTCCGAAGAAACGTCAGTACGTGAGCGTAGTTCCGGCCTGACAACGCCCAGTGATTTATCCCGGAAGGCCTCGTCATTTGATGGGGCTTTTTGCGTTATGGGGCTCTGGATCGCAAGATATGTCAAGAGCTGTAGGGAAGGGAAGCGGACTAAAGCAGTTTTTCCACAGCAGGTTATCTATTCTTGGACAGGCTCCCTTGGGTTCTCTCTAGAATAAATCGGAACAGCAGTATGAAATTTGTCGATGAAGCCACAATTCGCGTGGAAGCAGGTAGCGGCGGTCAAGGCTGTGTCAGTTTTCTGCGTGAAAAATTTATTGAAAAAGGGGGGCCTGACGGCGGTGATGGCGGTGATGGCGGCAGCATCTACCTCGTTGCTGAGTCGGGTTTGAATACCCTTGTGGATTTCAGGCATCTCCATCGTCACCGTGCCGAGGCTGGCCGCTCAGGGATGAAGCGCAACTGTACCGGAGGACGAGGCGCAAATCTCTATATCCGGGTTCCGGTTGGAACCCGTGTCATGGACCTGGAGACGGAGGAGCTGATCGGCGAATTGCTGAATCATGGTGACGAACTGCTGGTTGCCAGGGGCGGTTTCCATGGTATTGGCAATGCCCGCTTCAAGAGCAGTACCAATCGCTCACCACGGCAGTCTACGCCAGGGACCCCCGGGGAACATCGGGAGCTTCAGATGGAGTTGATCCTGTTGGCTGATGTCGGCCTGCTTGGCATGCCAAATGCCGGTAAGTCGAGTTTGATCAGTAAAGTGTCGAGTGCACGTCCCAAGGTTGCAGACTACCCTTTTACCACCCTCTACCCGAATCTGGGGGTAGTCAGTGTTGGCAGTGAACGCAGTTTTGTGATTGCGGATATTCCGGGTCTGATTGAGGGTGCGGCAGAGGGAGTCGGGCTCGGGGTGCATTTTCTAAAGCACCTTGAACGCACCCGTTTGTTGCTGCATCTGGTGGATATTGCCCCACTGGATGAAGCCATTGATTCGGCGGATGAGGTGCGGGGTATTGCTGCAGAGCTGGAAAAATACAGTGCTGAGCTCGGAGTAAAAGACCGCTGGCTGGTGTTGAATAAAAAAGACCTGCTGGTGGATGAGGAGTTTGCCGAGCATCGGGAAAAACTATTGAAAGACCTGGATTGGCAAGGGCCTGTATTTGCAGTCTCAGCTGTTTCTGGTGAAGGTACGAAAGAGTTGATGTTTGCACTGATGGAGCACTTGGAGGAGTTAAGGCGCGAAGAGTTATCGGATGAGGTTCGCGAGGCGGAAGATAAGCCTTGGGATCCCCTGCAGTAGGGTTGAGCATATGATGCTATCGCGGAATGAGGTTTCATCGACACGCCGCTGGGTAGTGAAGATCGGTAGTGCCCTGCTGACGGCCAATGGTAAGGGGCTGGCACGTGAGGCGCTCTCTACCTGGGTAGAGCAGATGGCAGCTTGGGTGATTGCCGGTAACCAGCTCGTTCTGGTCTCGTCCGGCGCTGTGGCTGAGGGTATGAGCCGCATGGGATGGAGTTGTCGGCCGATGGCGCTGCATGAACTTCAGGCGGCAGCGGCCATCGGGCAAATGGGTCTGATCCGTGCTTATGAGACCTGCTTTCAGAAGCGTGGACTGCATACGGCACAAGTGTTGCTGACCCACGATGACCTGGCCAATCGTGAACGCTATCTCAATGCCCGCAGTACTCTGAATACACTACTGAAGCTGGGTGTGGTTCCTGTGGTCAATGAGAACGACACAGTTGCAAATGACGAGTTGCTGTTTGGTGATAATGACACGCTTGCCGCCCTGGTGGCCAACCTGATCGGTGCCGACCTGCTGATTCTCCTGACGGATCAGAAAGGCTTGTACGATAGTGATCCACGCTTTAATGAGGCCGCCTTACTGATCAGTGAGAGCCGTGTTGACGATCCCTTGCTGGATAAAGTTGCAGCGGGCAGTGCGGGCGGTCTGGGTAAAGGCGGCATGACAACGAAGGTTCGTGCGGCTCGTCTTGCCGCAAGATCAGGGGCGGCTACAATTATTGCACCCGGTGAGGGCCGGAATGTACTTGGCCGTATTGCGGCAGGGGAGTCTATCGGGACTCTGCTGACACCCGTCAGAGGGCCTGAGGCTGCCCGGAAGCGTTGGTTGGCAGGACATCTCCAGGTGCGCGGACAGTTGGTGTTGGATGACGGTGCGGTTAAAGTGTTACGGGAGTCCGGCCGCAGCCTGTTGGCGATAGGGGTGGTCACGGTAACGGGGAGTTTCTCCCGCGGGCAGGTTGTCTCTTGTGTTGACCGGCTGGGCCATGAGGTGGCGCGCGGTCTGGTGAATTATGGTGCCGAAGAGACGGATAAAATCAAAGGGTGTGCCTCAGCTCAGATCAAGTCGATCTTGGGTTATGTCGATGAGGACGAATTGATCCACCGGGATAATCTTGTGTTAGCCTGACAGCTGACATTAATAATGCTGGAAAGGAGTCGCTGTGATGCCCGGTGGTATCGGCCCGGTCAATGCTGAATGTGTAACGGCTCTGCGCCATGTTCAGCGGGATGTCCGGTTGTCGGCCTCGGCGAATGAAAAGCAGATCTTCTACAATCTGACCACGGACCGGGCCCACTGTTGTCCTCGGCGCAATGTGGTTTATTTCGTTGCTTCTGTCCATGTGGCGGTCCATGCGATCATTGGATCCGTTTTGAAAAGCATGGGTGCGAAGATGCGGGCTGAACAGCTGTATCTGGACAAACACGGTGCTTTTTGGGGCGGGATACGGGTAACTTTGAGTGAGGGGAAGGCTATGGCCGTACTTGTTGCCTTGAAGTTAAAAGGTATCCAGGTCTCAATATCAGGTTGAGCTCATCAGTTTCTTTTTTTCACTAAATTTCCAATCAGCCAGTGCGCTGGTGGGTATGGAGCGTCCATCTTTAGGCCTGTTTGATGGAGTTATTCTTCATTCAGGCACAAAAAACCAGCTTGTGGCCGATTTTTCTGTATCGTCGCAGCGGCTGTTTACAGCGCTTTGATCTGCGTGTTCAGACGACTTTTAAAACGTGCTGCCTTATTCTTGTGGATAAGACCATTGTTTGCCGCGTGGTCGATAACCGGAACCGCCTGCTTATAAGCTTCAGAAGCGTCTTCCTTGGAGCCGGCATCAATCGCGCTTAACGTCTTCTTTACGGAGGTCCGCACCGTGCTGCGGCCAGAGGCATTGAGCTGACGATGCTTTTCCGCCTGACGTGCGCGTTTGCGGGCTTGTGCTGTGTTGGCCAAGGTACATCTCCCAAAAAATATTTGAATTTCAACGAGCGCAATATTCTGCGGGCATCTTTCCTGTTTGTCAACAGATGGCTGGAGAAAATCTCCTGCTGAATATATCCGGCATAGAGATTGAAGCCATTTTGGCAATAACATATCCCCTGGTCAGGACCGTAGTATGGTCCTGACCCAGCGTTTGTCGCGGCTGCTCAATACCAGCATCGAGATCCGCGGTGCATTTTGTGACGGGGTGAAAATGACTGCCCGTAGCGTGCTTTGCCATAAGGTCTCCACAGACTATCGCCTGGCCGTGACAGTGCTGTGAGGTGTTTTTGTTGTGCATCGGTCAGAATGTTCGTGGTTTTATCCCGGGTCTCAGCACGCAGAATGATCATTCTTGTCACCAGATCCCCCTGTTTTTCTGCCAGCGCCCGAATGGTATCAAGGCTTTCCCGTTCTGTCCTGGAGTCGCGGAGATCGTCGCGTACATCCTGCATCTTGTTGCCTAGGTCGCGCATCGCCTTTCTTGATGCTTTGCGGATACTCTTTTAGTCGGTCTTTCTGCTCATCAGTCAGATTGTTTAGTTGAGAGAGTGCCCGCATGGGTGCCGTCATATTCTCTCGCTGGTAGTTGCCGGATCGGTCAGGGTATCCGCCAAATGCCATCGCGCTTCCCGTCGTGGCAATAAAAAGGGTTGAAAAGGCGATCGCAGTGATCTTTTTGTTTATCGGTTTCATCGGGTTTCTCCTGTGTTGTATCGATTTCTGCCGTTGTGCCGGAAGGTGATTAAATCCTAACTAAATGCGCTATTAAGATGGGTAGAGAGAAGTAACGCTTTGCAAAGAAGTGCCAACAAATACACCGATTGATTAATCGAAGAGGTCACGTCGTAATTTTCCACTGGCAGACCAGTGAATGATCAGTTGATCGATGTCGCTGGCAGAATAGTCTGTATGCAAAGAGAGTATCTCCTTCAGTGCCTGATCTATGCTCTTGCCCAGGGTTGAGCCGCGTCCGCAAATATAGAGAGCGGCATCGTCTTCAATTAACCAGCGGGTTAGCTCAGCGCCCTGCTCGTGCAGTTTGTGGTTGACGTAGCAGGGTGATACCTGATCACGCGAGAAAGCGCAGTCCAGTTTTGTGATGACCCCCATAGCGTGAAGTGACTCGATCTGATCTCCATAGAGGTAGTCGATCTCCCGCCAGCGATTGCCATAGAACAGCCACAGTGGACCTGCGTTTACGGCATGCTCACGCTCTTCAATGAAGCCAATAAAGGGCGCAATGCCGCAACCTGTGCCAAGCAGTATTAGCGGTCGGCTGTCATCTTTCGGAGCGTGGAAGCCGGGATGCTGTCGGACTCTGGCGGTGAACTCATCGCCCTCTCTTAACTGCCGGCAAAGCATGTCACTGGTAGATCCTGTTTGCTGTGTTCCCTGGTCATCACGCCACTGATGGAGGCTGATGGTGAGTCTGATGTGCCCGGGGGTGATGTATGACGAGGAACCTATGGAGTAGCAGCGCTCTTTTTCATATGCTTTGGGAGCGATTAGCAGCAAGTCTCCTGCCGTGGACTCAATCTGCGATTCAGTCTTAAGCAACAGGCTGTAGCTGGGGTGGCTTCTTCCGTACATGCCCGCGGTATCGAGACGCTGCCTCTGTTTCAGTATGACCCTGATCTCCTGCTCCTGTGGCAGGGTCACGGTATTGTCCACTTCGAGCTTGAGTGTTTCGGCAATGCTTGTCAGCCACTCATGCCAAATCCCTTCCGGTTTTCCATCAATTCGCTGCATGGGGAGAGACTCTGCTGCCCCGGATGCGAGCAGCTCTTTGCGTAGAGTTTCTGCCCCTCCGCAGAAATGCTGGTAACGGCGATCACCCAACGCTAGCAGTGAGAAACGGCTGCCGGTCAGTGAACAGCCATTCAGGCTTTTCAGAAAAACCTGGGTGCTATCCGGGATGTTGCCTTCACCCGTGGTGGAGACCAGGAGTAAATTATCGCGGTAGCGGCTCATCTCCTGGGGTAAAAGGGTTCCGATCGAAGCCAGTGCGATACGGGTGCCGCTGGCTTGTAGTGCGTTGACAGTGGCCTGAGCCAGACGGGCGGCAGTGCCGGTTTGCGAGGCGTAGGCAACCAGAATATCCGCATCACTGTTACTCATGCGCCGGGCGGATTGCCGGCTGCGGCGAAACCAGGCAATGCAGCCGGTGATGACCAGCAGGCTGAGCGCGATGGCGCCAAGCAGGTTGAGCAGTCCGCTCCAGGAACCTGCCAATGTGCCTCCATGCAGTGACTTGATGAGATTGTCCTGCGGGTTGATCGCCGTCATCGCCGTATCGGTTATTATGTACAGCTGCTCACCCTGTGGCTCTTTAGCGGCCAGTAGCACACTGCCACCACGGAACTTTCTTGCCATTGTCAGGTAGCCGGGGTTTTCTTTGCCAGAGGCTATTTGCAGTGCCTGATTGATTGACAGACTGATGCCCCGTTCACTCATTCCGGGTAGTTTCGGCATACCAACATGGAGAGTCATCAGTACGCCGGTGAACGGTAACATGACCAGTAGTGGGAGGAGTACCCAGCCGATGCCCCGATGCCAACCCGTCAAATTGTTTTTCCATCGTGGCCAGGCCAGCAGTGGTGCAACGACAACAGTGAATAGCATCAGATAAGTCGCCACTTCAACGACGATCCTCAGATCCAGCAGCAGACCTTTGTGCAGTCGCTTTGCAAAGCCGAAGATGTCACCTGTCGGCTCCTCTCTAAGTGAGGTGATTCTCTCCCCCGTTGTCAGGTCATAGTGACCTTCCGGTTCGCTGGATTGTGAACGAACCACCAGTTGCTGGCGTTCATTATCGATTTTGATCGCCGTGATCTCTCCACCCAGTGGGTCGATGGAATCGATCAGTGAAGCTACGCGGGAGAGCTCAACAGCATCCGGTTTGCTTTCGTTTGGTGATGATCGCTCCTGTTCCAGGATGGGTTTAAAAGCGAGTATGGCGCCAGAGAGCGCAATCAGCAGGAAAAGTGGCGTCAGTGCCAGGCCGATCCAGCGGTGCAGCATGATAAGCGTAGGTTTGATTTGGGCCAGGGTCATTGGTGGGACTCCCTATGAACTTTATCTGTACATAGGATAGGGTTTTCCAATATGTATGAGTGGCAACTTATGCAAGCGAGTGCAAAGAAGTGTAAAGCCAGGCTTTAGGTGCTTTTACCTTGAGGTGGCTGATGCCAGAATGGTGTCAGAGAGATTAATTCAATGAAAAAAATACTGTTAATCGACGATGATGAAGCGCTCTGTGAATTGTTGACGGAATATCTGGTCAATGAAGCATTCACTGTTGAGCACGTACATACGGGTCCTGAGGGTGTTGCCCAAGCGCTTCGTGGCGATTGGGATGCCATCATTCTTGATGTCATGTTGCCGGGGATGAATGGCGTTCGATGTGCTGAAACAGATTCAGCCATTTGTAAAAGCACCCGTGCTGATGTTGACGGCCAGGGGGGAAGATACCGATACGGTGCTCGGTCTTGAGCTGGGTGCGGATGACTATGTTGCCAAGCCCTGTAGCCCCCGGGTGCTGGTGGCCAGACTGCGTAATCTGTTGCGGCGAAAAATGAATATTCAGACCGTGCAGACCCTGAAGAGTGTCGGCGACCTAGCGTTCGACACGGCCAGTCGACGGGTGACCGTCAGGGGTGAGGCGGTGGTTTTGACCGGTGCCGAATTCAACCTGCTGATTCTGCTGCTCGAACATGCCGGAGAGCTGGTGTCGAAAGAGATCTTGGCTAAAGAGGGGCTGGGTCGAGCGCTACAGGCCTATGACCGACGTATTGAGACACATATGATACAGATACGTAAGAAACTGGGTCCCTTGCCGGATGGAACGTCCCGCATCAAAACCGTGCGAGGCTCGGGTTACCAGTATCTGGTGAGTGGATGAGTCTCTCTCTCCGCATTTTTCTCTCTTTCTGGCTCGCGATGATTTTGCTTGCCGGCTCTTTCTACCTGTTGCAACGTTTTTACGGGGGGGAGCTTGTCGAGCGCACTGAGGCAGTGATGCTTGCAAAGGCAGAAGTTGCCGCGGTGCTCTGGCATGAGGGAGGCACGCGTGCCCTCAAGCGTTGGCTGAGAAGCGATCGCGCCAACCGCCGTCTGGTTCTGGTCAATCAGGACGGTGAGTTGCAAGTTCGCAAGCCCATACCCCGGCACCTCCGAAGATGGTTGCCCCGGCCTGTTTCTGCTGGTGTGGAACGGATAAGCGAAGGACACTTGATGCTGGCCGTGGCACTGCCTGAGGTGACCCCCAGTCTGTTTCTGGTAACTGAACTCGATCCGGGAAAACTGCATGAACTGCCGATCTGGACACGATTGCTGATCGCGGCGATTATTTCCGGAATGGTCAGCCTGTTGCTTGCCAGAGTACTGACCCGGCAGATTCGGCCTTTACGGGAAGCGGCCCAGCATATGGCCCAAGGAGATCTGAGTGGCCGGGTTACCCTCTCCGGCAGAGATGAGATCAGCGCTCTGGGTCGTGACTTCAATTTGATGGCAGAGCGGCTGAATGATCTGTTGCAGAGTCAGCGGCAGTTGGTGAGTGACGTCTCCCATGAGCTTCGCTCTCCTCTTGCCCGCCTACGCGTGGCACTGGAGTTGGCAGAATGGTCAGACGATCGCAAAAAAGCATTGAGCCGCATCGAAAAAGAGGCTGACGAGCTGGAGCGGCTGATTGCTGAGCTGCTGTCGCTGGCCCGTCTGGAGTCGGGGCAGGCCGGATTGGAGCGCCATATCCTGCGACTGGATGACTTGGTCGCTAGGGTGGTGACGGATGCCGACTTTGAGGCCCAGGCCAGAGGGCGGCAGGTGGTGCTGGCGCAGAGTGAAGCGATTGAGGTCAAGGGTGATCCTGTGCTGTTGAGATCAGCTGTGGAGAATGTGGTACGAAATGCGATCCGCCATACCCCGAAAGGGAGCACGGTAAGTGTGGTGCTGACGACCCGTGGCGATCAATATGAAATTGAAGTGAGGGATTCAGGTTCAGGGGTGCCGGAAGATCAGCTGCAAACCATATTTGATCCATTTACCCGCACGACACAAGCCAGGGAGCGCGGGAGCGGTGGGGCCGGGCTGGGGTTGGCCATCGCCCGTCGGGCCATGCAGGCCCACGGTGGAGGGGGGCGGGCCAGAAATCACCCGGAAGGTGGGCTGGTCGTCACTCTCTATCTACCTCTGACTTTGGTGTAGGAAATCACAGACCCTTTCCTGACTGATTCTGCTATGTTCCTCATTGAGAAATTGAGTTTATAGGTTCTCTCATCCAGGGATAAAAGCTTATAATCCCGGTCTTATATAACTTCTCACGGCCCTCTGTGGGGTGGGATATATGGAGATGCCACCTCCAGGAGGCTCCATAGGTGCTCGCCTGCATGCTTGACGGCGGGATTTATGCCGTCGACACTTTCGCCTGTGGTATAGCCATATACTCTCGAAGCCATCTAAAAAAGATGTTCTCGGGAAGTTGTCATTAATTTTGAGGGTAGAAAACTGACTTCCATGTTCAAATCCCTAGCCAAGGTTGGCTCCAATACCATGATATCCAGGGTTCTGGGTTTTGTCCGGGATTTGGTGCTGGCCCATACCTTCGGAGCCAGTGCCGGTACCGATGCCTTTTTTGTGGCCTTCAAAATCCCCAACTTTCTACGCCGTCTGTTTGCTGAAGGGGCTTTTTCTGTTGCCTTTGTGCCAGTGCTGACTGAATATAAAGAGCGGCACAGCTTTGCCGAGTTGAAACATTTTGTAGATCATGTGGCTGGAACTTTGGGTGTGGTTCTATTGGCGGTGACCCTGATTGGCGTAGTGGGTTCGCCTCTGCTGGTCATGCTGTTTGCTCCAGGCTTTATCGGTGCAGAAGGGAAGCTTGAACTGGCGGCTGAGATGTTGCGGCTTACCTTTCCTTATCTGCTCTTTATCTCTCTGACGGCTTTTGCCGGAGGTATTCTCAATACGTTTAACCGGTTTGGTGTGCCTGCCTTTACCCCGGTTCTACTGAATGTTTCGCTAATCGGCTGTGCCCTCTGGCTCGCCCCGCTGATGGATCGCCCTATTGTTGCCATGGCCTGGGGTGTGTTTATTGCCGGGATCGTGCAGTTTCTTTTTCAATTGCCGTTTCTGCATCAGCTGAAATTGCTGCCCAGTTTCTCTTTTGCGCCAAAAGATGAGGGCGTGCGACGGATTGGCAGGCTGATGATTCCAGCCCTGTTTGGCGTTTCAGTGACTCAGTTGAATCTACTTCTGGATACTCTGATAGCCTCGTTTTTGGTGACTGGAAGTATCTCCTGGCTTTATTATTCGGACCGTTTGATGGAGTTTCCTCTGGGCGTGTTGGGGGTTGCGCTTGCCACGGTAATTCTACCCAGTCTGTCGAAAAAGCATGCGACTGAATCTCAAGAGGGGTTCTCACACACCATCGATTGGGCACTACGCTGGGCTCTGTTGCTGGGATTGCCCGCATCTGTCGGGCTTTTTCTACTGGCTGGACCAATGATCGCCACCTTGTTCCAGTCGGCGGTGTTTGATGCTGGTGATGTTGCCATGTCCCAGCGTAGCCTGATGGCCTACGCTCTGGGCTTGGTTCCCTTCATCCTGATCAAGGTACTGGCCCCCGGCTATTATGCGCGGCAGGATACCAAAACGCCGGTGAAGATTGCCATTGTTGCCATGATCTCCAATATGGTGCTGAATATCGCCTTGGTGTTCTCCCTGGCCCATGCGGGCCTTGCTCTGGCTACCACGCTCTCCGCCGCGCTCAACGCTTTTCTGCTCTATCGGGGATTGCGTGGAAGTGAGGTCTATACCCCGGAAAAAGGCTGGCGTTCACTGATTATCTGTGCTGTTTTTGCCTGTTTGATTATGGGTGGGATACTGTTCCTGGGTGCCGGAAACCTTCATAGCTGGGTGGAGATGGAGGGCTGGGCGCGGATCTGGCGGTTGCTGCTGATTATCCTGGCAGGAGGTGCCGGCTATTTTGTCACCCTGTTTATTGCCGGGATCAGGCTCCGCCATTTTCGAGGTGCCTAAGTTAGTGTCCAGCCAGAAATTCTCTGCGATCTTTGCTCCCCTTATTTTATAGTTTCTGGGTAGATGCCGGTTAGTTGCTCGCAGGCCATCAAAGAAGGAAGTAGAGAAATTCTTTCTGTTTTCACTGAAAAACAGGGATTTGAGCAAAAACTCTGCATATAATGCACCGTTTTAGATCTGAATCCGATATCAATGCAGATTATCCGCGGTCTACACAATTTGCGTGCCGAGCACCGGGGCTGTGTTGCCACCATCGGTAATTTCGATGGGGTGCATCTCGGTCATCAGGCTGTGTTCTATCATCTGCGTCAGAAAGCGGTTGAGTTTGGGGTGTCGGCAACGGTTATCACCTTCGAGCCTCAGCCACTGGAGTTTTTTGCTCCGGAGCGGGCGCCGGCAAGGCTGACGCGAATGCGGGAGAAGCTGCCGTCGCTTGAAGACGCCGGTATCGACAGGGTGGTTCTGCTGGAATTCGGCAGGAAACTGGCTGCCATGCCAGCCCGGACGTTTGTCCAGGAACTGCTGGTGGATGGTCTGGATGTGCGCTACCTGTTTGTGGGTGACGATTTCCGATTCGGCCATGGCCGGGAAGGGGATATTGAATTACTCCGGCAGATTGGCCGGGAGCATCAGTTTGATGTTGAGAATATGAATACCTTTGCTGTCGGTGAGGTGAGGGTGAGCAGTACGCGCATTCGTGAAGCTTTGGCACAGGGCGATTTGAGGCAGGCGGAACATAATCTTGGGCGTCCCTATCGTATCTGCGGGCGGGTGGTCCATGGTGATGAACGGGGGCGCACTATCGGTTTTCCTACCGCGAATGTGGACCTGCATCGAAAGGTAAGTCCGTTGCGAGGCGTGTTTGCCGTTGAGGTGTATGGGCTGGGAGATAACCCTCTGCCAGGAGTGGCCAATATTGGTGTCAGGCCAACGGTGAAGGGGGATGACCGCTATCTGCTGGAGGTGCATCTGTTTGACTTCTCGCAGATGATTTATGGAGAACATGTGCAGGTGGAGTTCCGGAAGAGGTTGCGTGATGAGAAACGCTTCGACAATTTTGACGATCTGCGTCAGCAGATCGAATTGGATGCCAGAGAAGCAAGAGATTTTTTTGATATATAGGGGGCGTTAGTGCTCCTTTGTATAATTTACTATATAAAACTTTTTGATGTAGAAGGCGACAGGCCGTGACTGATTACAAAAACACCCTCAATCTTCCTAGGACCGCTTTTCCGATGCGTGGCAATCTGTCTCAACGTGAGCCCATGATGCTCAAACGTTGGGAGGAGATGGACCTTTACAAGCGGATTCGCAAAGCTTCAGAGGGGCGTTCCAAGTTTATTCTGCATGATGGCCCTCCCTACGCAAATGGTGAGATCCATATTGGTCATGCGGTCAACAAGGTGATCAAGGATATTATTGTCAAGAGCCGCTTTTTGGACGGCTATGATGCCCCCTATGTGCCTGGTTGGGATTGCCATGGTCTGCCAATTGAACTTCAGGTCGAGAAGAAAGTAGGTAAACCCGGCGCCAAGGTGACAGCCTCTGAATTCCGGATTGCTTGCCGTAAATATGCGACCCAGCAGGTAGATAAACAGCGGATCGACTTCAAGCGGTTGGGGGTGATTGGCGATTGGGATAATCCCTACCTGACTATGGCCTACGAGACTGAGGCGAATATCATTCGTGCGCTGGGTCAGATTGTTGAGAACGGCCACGTTCACAAGGGCTCCAAGCCGGTGCACTGGTGTACCGATTGCGGCTCCGCTCTGGCTGAGGCTGAGGTGGAGTACAAAGACAAAGAGTCTTTTACCGTTGATGTTCGCTTCCAGGTGCTGGATGAGGAGACCCTGATGGCCCGCTGCCACTCCATCCCAAATGGGCATGGCGAAGGCTCGCTATCTATTGTCATCTGGACAACCACACCCTGGACTCTGCCTGCCAACCAGGCAGTGGCCTTGAGCCCCTCACTGGATTATGCGGTGGTTCAGGCTGACGGCCCAAAAGGTAAAGAGCGTCTGATGGTGGCTGAAGGCCTGCTCAAAGAGACCATGGATCGCTGGGGTATAGAGCATTATCAAGTGATTGCCTACGGCCGGGGGGATGCCTTTGAGGGGCTGAAGTTACAGCACTGTTTCTACGACCGCGAAGTGCAGGTGATCCTGGGTGAGCATGTCACCCTCGAAGCGGGTACCGGTGCAGTTCATACGGCGCCCGGCCACGGCCTGGACGATTATATTGTTGGCCAGCGTTATGGCCTGCTCGTGGATAACCCAGTGGGAGGCGATGGCCGCTTCGTCGAGGGTACGGAGTTGTTTGCCGGTGAGCATGTGTTCACGGCCAATGAAAAGGTGATTGACGTGCTCAAGGCCAAGGGCGCCCTGATTCACGAAGAGCGGCTGGCCCATAGCTATCCACACTGCTGGCGGCACAAAACCCCCATCATCTTCCGAGCCACTCCTCAGTGGTTTATCAGCATGGAGCAAGAAGGTTTGCGGAAGACGGCATTGGAGGAGATCGCCAAAGTTGAGTTTACCCCGGATTGGGGGCGAGCCAGGATCGAAGGCATGGTGGAAGGCCGACCGGATTGGTGTATCTCGCGTCAGCGTACCTGGGGTGTTCCTATTGCGCTGTTTACCCATAAAACCACGGGTGAACTGCACCCTGAAACGCCGCGTCTGATCGAGGCGGTGGCAAAACTGGTGGAGGAGAAGGGTATTGAGGCTTGGTTCTCTCTTGATCCGGAAGTGCTGCTTGGGGACGGGGCTGAAGAGTATGAAAAGGGGCAGGATACCCTGGATGTCTGGTTTGATTCCGGCGTGACCCATTTCTCCGTACTGGGGCCGCGTGAAGATCTCTATTTTCCTGCAGATCTCTATCTGGAAGGGTCTGATCAGCACCGTGGCTGGTTCCAGTCTTCACTGCTTACCTCGGTTGCCATCAACAATTGTGCTCCCTATAAAGGCGTACTGACTCACGGTTTCACCGTTGACTCCAAGGGGCATAAGATGTCGAAATCCCTGGGTAATGTGGTCAGTCCACAAAAGGTGATGAAGGTTCTGGGTGCCGATATTATCCGGCTCTGGGTGGCCGGCACCGATTACAGTGGTGAGATGAATGTCTCGGATGAGATTCTGAAACGCACCTCTGACGCCTATCGCCGTATCCGTAATACCAACCGTTTCCTACTGGCCAATCTCAACGGCTTTGATCCGGCCAAGGATTTGGTGGCAGCGGAAGATATGATTGAACTGGATCGCTGGGCGGTGGATCGTGCCCATCTGCTCCAGCAGGAGATCCAGGAGGCTTACAAGAGCTATCAGTTCCATCTGATCTACCAGAAAATCTACAATTTTTGCGGCGGTGATATGGGCAGTTTTTATCTCGATATCATCAAGGACCGGCAGTACACCACTCGGCAAGAGAGCCTGGCACACCGTTCATGCCAGACCGCCATGTATCACATCATTGAGGCGATGGCCCGTTGGCTTGCGCCGATTCTGAGTTTTACCGCTGAAGAGATCTGGCAGCGGATGCCGGGGGAGCGGGGAGAGACTATTTTTACCGAAACCTGGTACCAAGGGTTGTTTGAGCTGGATCAGGGCGACGCTTTTGATCGCACCTTCTGGGATAGCGTGCTGATGGCGCGTACTGCCGTGGGTAAACAGCTGGAGCAGCTCCGCATCGATGGTGCAATCGGTTCCTCTCTGGATGCCGAGGTCGATCTTTACTGTAGCGATGAGCTGTTGTCGCTGCTTGGAAAGCTGGGTGATGAATTGAGGTTTGTACTGATTGTCTCTTATGTCCGGGTTTACCCTCTTGCTGAAAAACCTGTCGAAGCGGTTGATACGGATGTGGCGGGACTCTCCATGACAGTGAAAGCATCTGACCATAGCAAGTGCGTTCGCTGCTGGCATCATCGTGAAGATGTGGGGAGCAATGCAGACCACCCTGAGCTTTGCAGTCGCTGCGTTGACAATGTCGATGCCTCGGGAGAGACACGAAATTTTGCATAATCGTGCAGTGAGAGCTGAGTAATTTTCATACGGAGATTCTTTAAAACAGGAACGCAGAGAGCACAGAGGAGCGCAGAGGTCTACGGTGTGTTTTGTAAGAGGGGTGCCCGTGTTGTCGTCGGTACTTCGGCGCAGAGAGTGTGAACGGTAGGACTTAAGTGGTTTCCGTCTAATTTTTGTCCGGAAATTGTGTAAAGAGACGCGAAGATCACCAAAAAGGTGAAGTACGCAAATGTTGGGCACTGAAAAACAAAGAAATTCTCTGCGATCTTTGTGCTCCTTTGTGTTCTCTGCGTTCCTTTTTTGAGAACTTTCGAACGGATTCTAACTAACTTTTAAGAATAATTGGATAAATCGATGCTTCGCTGGCTCGGGCTCTCTTTGCTTGTTATCGGTCTGGATCAGGTCAGCAAACAGCTGGCTGAGTCCAGTATGATGGTGTTCGAAAGGGTGCCTGTCATCCCTTTTCTGAACATGACTCTGGCTTATAACGAAGGGGCGGCATTCAGCTTTCTTAGCGATCAGGGTGGCTGGCAGCGCTGGCTGTTTGCCGGACTGGCCATTGTGGTGACGTTGATTTTGGTCGGCTGGCTTGGGCACCTGAAGAGTGAAAAGATACTTGCGGTCTCCCTCTCTCTGGTCATCGGTGGTGCGGTGGGTAATTTGATTGACCGGCTGCTCTATGGCCATGTTATCGATTTCATCGATCTCTATTATCAGCAGTGGCACTGGCCTGCGTTCAATATTGCAGACTCTGCAATCAGCGTCGGGGTGGTGCTGATGCTGCTGGATGCCTTTCTTGAAAAAGACGAGAGCCGGTGATATTGCCATACTCTCTACCGAAGCGACTTGTTGAGAGCTTAGGGTAGCCAGGAGTAATGCGGCAAACGGTTACCTCCCGGTGGCTCTACTGTTCTGCCTTCAGTGATGCGTAAAAGCGTGGCCAATCAAATGCCGGTCCAGGATCGGTTTTGCGGCCCGGTGCTATGTCGCTATGACCGGTGATCTGTTCCGGATTGATGGATGGAAAACGTTTCATGATCTCCAGGGTGGTCGCTGTCAGGATGCTGTACTGTGTCTCTGTGTAGGTCGTTTCATCACTTCCCTCCAACTCAATGCCGATGGAGAAATCGTTACAGCGTTCCCTGTTTTTGAATGAAGAGATGCCGGCATGCCAGGCGCGACGGTCCAGTGGGACAAATTGGAGTAACTCTCCATCACGCCTAATCAGCAGATGGGCCGAGACCTTCTGCTGATGAACCTCCCTGAAATAGGGGTGGACAGTCGGGTCCATGCGGTTGAGAAAAAGATCCTCAATCCATGGGCCGCCATACTGATCCGGTGGCAGGCTGATATTGTGGAGTACCAGTAGGTCGACTTCACACCCTTCCGGGCGACGGTCCTGATTGGGTGAGGGGCACTGCCGTGCCGAGGATAGCAGGCAGGAACCCCCTTCAGTCATTGATCCAGCAATCCCTTCATTACCATGTCGGTGAGGCTGACAATACCGAGTATTTCACCATCATGAATCACCAAAGCTCGGGAGAGGTCGAAACGGGTAAACAGTCGGGCGCAGTAGCGAATATCCATGTCGGGATCTACCGAGATAACCGGCTTTGTCATGATTTCATAGATATTGACACGACCGGGTGGACGGTCTTTTGCCAGCACCTTGCGCGCGATATCCGAAATCATGACGATACCGTACTCATCATGCTCGTTGCGTTTGTTCACAACGAGAGATTTGGTCTCCACATGGATCATTTTTTCCAATGCGGACTCAACGGTATCCATGCCGTCCACTCTGTCCAGATTTGTCTTCATAATATCCCGGACACGGATTAACTTATGATGGCTCACAACTCTTCCTCCACTACGCTGGTAAGTTCTTCGATCTGGTGTCTGACACCCACTGCATCCTCTACATCTATCTGGAAGGCGATACCGGTCCCCGGTTTTTCGTCAAACTGCCCGACCTTCGCGATCGTCTCCAGAATGACTCTGCTCAGATGTTCTTCCACCAGTAGCAGGACTACGTCACGCTGGATCTCCAGATTCAGCCCAAAGAAGGTCTTGCTCTTCTGTATTCCTTCTCCGCGGGCCTGATTGATGACAGTAGAGCCGGTGGCCCCGGCCGCTCGTGCCGCCTCAACAATATCGTTTGTTTTGTTATCTTCAATGAGTGTGATGATAAGTTTGAAATGCATGATTAATCCCCCAGATCACCTGGTTGGGTTCGTTGTGCCCGGTGGGCAAGCCATTCACTGATCTGTGCATAGCCCATGACACTTATGATGGGAAAGAGGCTGGCAAAAGCGATAAGACCGAATCCGTCCAGCATAGGATTTCGGCCAGGAATATTGCTGGCAAGTCCCAGCCCCAGCGCAGCTACCAGTGGTACCGTCACTGTAGAGGTGGCGACACCGCCGGAGTCATACGCCAGGGCGATGATGGATTTGGGGCAAAAGAGTGTCTGTACAATGACGATCACATAGCCGGTGATGATGTAGTAGTGCAGCGGTGTGCCGGTAACAATACGATAGGCGCCAATAGAGATGCCCACGGCAACACCAAGCGCCACGGCAAGTCTCAGTCCCCAGGTGCCCACTGCACCACCGGACACCTGGTTGGCCTTGATGGCGACGGCCATCACCGATGGTTCGGCGATGGCGGTGGAGAAGCCGATGGCAAAGGCGAAGATGTAGACCCACAGATAGTATTGCCAATTGCCTGATATTTCGTCAGCGGTCTGCTGAATGCCGAGAAACTCAGGAGAGGTTAGCTGCTCGGCCATCAATTTTCCGAGAGGGAACAGCGCCTGTTCGAGTCCCTGGAGGAAGAAGGCGAGACCGACCAGGACAAAGACAAAACCGCCCAAAACCTGTCCGGTGTTGTTTACTTGTTTTCTCAGGATGAGCAGCTGAAAGCCGAACAGGATGCCTGCGATGGGCAGTACATCGGTGATGGTATCTAGCAGTGTGTGGAAAAATGAGATGGCCCAGCTGATCATAAAATCATCCCGTAGGCCATAACGAAGATCATCGGCGTGAGTGAGGCGAAGGCGATCAGGCCAAAACCATCCGTCATCGGATTGCGCCCCCGGATACTGATGGCCAGCCCGACCCCAAGTGCGGTAACCAGAGGGACGGTGATAGTGGAGGTGGTAACCCCTCCAGAGTCATAGGCGATACCGATAATCTCTTCCGGGGCGAAAAAAGTCATGATGACGATGCCGATATAACCACCAGTAATCAAATATTGTATCGGCCAGCCTTTGATAATGCGCAATACACCAATGACGATGGCCAGCCCGACGGATATTGCCACGGTAAACCTAAGGCCATCGGCATAGCTCTGTTTTGCGATATCGGTGCTCTCGATCATACTCCCCGCCGCTGCAACACGAGCTGCTTCATCTGCTATGGCTATCAGAGCGGGTTCTGCCACTGTGGTGCCAAAACCGAGGGCGAATGCAAACAACAGCAGCCAGAACAGGCTGCCTTTTTTCGCAAAGTCATGGGCCATGGACTCGCCAATGGGGAATAGTCCCATTTTCAGTCCATGGACGAAGAGGGCGAGCCCAATCACCACTTGCAGCGTGCCGGAGAGCAGCCCAAGCAGGTTCGGTATCGGCCGCTGAAAAACCAGCAGCTGAAAAAATGCGATGACGCCTGCAATGGGAAGCAGATCACGGATACTGTCTAGCAGCGCTTTTCCAAGATGTTTGGATAGTGTTTTCACCGTTACACAATACACGAGCTTATTTTACAAGTTAAGGAGCCTCTGATTAATTCTGGATCGGATGGATGACGAGTTGAAATCTTCTGGATCAAGGCAAAAAATGCTGATAATAGCTGGTCTATTGCCGAGATTTTTAACCTAGAGCCGGAAGATTTCAGCCGCCAGACACCGATTCATGAATTGATCAGAGGCTTCTTAACTGTTGTCGGTGGAGAGATGTGCAGATGGCATCACTGGGCCATTTTTAGTGATAGAACCATGAGCCCAAAGATTTTCAAGTATGTCTTCGGCCTCGTGATGCATTTTGGGGCATCCTAGTTCCTACAAAACGCATTCAATCTTCGACAGCCTGTTATTGCCCCGGCCGCCCTGCGTATGTGCCACTTCGCCACACCATTGTTTTGCTCGGCGCAGACTATGCGGCATTTCCGCAAATGGCTGGACGCTGTGTTCGGAAGCCTGCCTTGCTTCCCTTTTTACGCTATCGCATGATGGGTAAGCAGTGCGGCCTCACGGTCATCGGGGTCTGCAGGCCTTCGTTTCTCTCTCCATGGCTGGCAGCGACTGATAAACGCCATATTTGGCAGAACGATGTTCCAATTATGAAGTGAACTGTGATGTGGTTCTCGGCAGGATGTCTGTGGTGCTACGAATCTAATGTAGACTGAGCCCGTGATTGTGAGGCTTTTTTCCGGGTGGTTTGGATAAGGTATGGCAGTAATAAACGACGACATCATTGCATTTGACAGCGCCAAGTCTTCTGACCATATGATGTCGTTTAGAGAGGAGTACCGTAACGCGGTTAATGCCTGTAGGCAGGCCCTGCTCAAAATGTTGCCATAGCGGATGGATGATCTGTTTGAATGCCTGGACGATATTCTTTACTCTCTGGCTGATAAGGCCGGCAGCAATCAGAGTCAACTTCTCTATTTCGATTCTATGCGTGAGCTCCGCAAGGAGCGTGAAGGGATCGAGAACAGATTCAATCAGAGCCTGCTGGAAGGCTACGATCAGTTCTGGAAAAGTGGTCCACGGCCCCGATTTTCTGATCCTGCCGGTGCCCCCCAGCCTGGAGACGAGTTTTCCCTAGTGGAAGACTACGATCTGGAAGAAGGGTTGGCGGTTGACAGTATGGTGTCGAAGGGTGAAAACGCCTACTTCCGCGACCTTTATGCGTTAGATCAAAGGTTCAGTTATCTGCTCAATGGGTTGCAGGTTGCAGGTTGCAGGTTGCAGGTTGCAGGTTGCAGGTTGCAGGGGCAGGAAATCCCGTATCCCCTGCTTTCTTCTGCCGAATATTCAAAGCTTCAATTGCCGAAATATCTATCGAACTGCCGATCAAGCTGATTATTTATAAGCAGTTTGAACGCGAAGTCATTGGCCGCATTGGGCAGTTTTATGACGAGCTCAATGTTACTCTGGCTAAAGCTGGCGTACTGCCGAGGCTGAAACACCATGTGCGGCGTAATCCAGAATATGCGCATCAGCCTGTGGGACGTGACGATTCAGGCGAGCTGGAGAGTAGCCGGGCTGAAGCGGCAGGTTCTCTAATGCAGTCTGAGCTGTTTTCTACATTGCAGCAGTTGTTGGGGCAGCGCAGAGGCAGTCTTTCCAGTGGCAACCCCCTCCCTGTGGTGCCAAATTATGAGTTTGAGACCCTGGATGTCCTCTCCGCCCTCTCTACCCTGCAACATGATGGTGTCGTGGGCGGAACAAACCTGCTTCAGCACCAGGGCGTGGATAGCATCCGTGACAACTTATTCCAGGTGCTGGGTATTCAGCCAGGTAATCAGCAGGAGGCGAGAATTAAACGGGGGGATGAAGATGCGCTTGATATCATCGCCTTGCTGTTTGAGTTTATTCTGGATGATCCGGGGCTCTGTGATGCAATGAGGGCGCTGCTGGGGCGCCTGCAGATACCCATGCTGAAGGTGGCCATTCTTGATAAAACCTTCTTTAGCAGGAAAGAGCAGCCAGCCAGAAAATTGCTGAACAATCTGGCTCAAGCGGCGATTGGCTGGAGTGAGCAGGCGGTCCGGAGCCCGGATGGCCTTTATGGCCGTATCGAGTCTGTTATTGGCCGCGTACTCTCCGAGTTCGACGATAATGTGGGTCTGTTTGCCGAACTGAATGACCAGTTTTCTGCATTCCTCGAGCAGGAGCAACAGGGCGTCAAGGTTGCCGAAAAGCGGGCTGCCCAGGTTACCCAAGGCAAAGAGCAGCTGGATCAGGCCAAGGAGCGGGTTGAGCAGGAGATCAGGCGTTGTCTTGGTGACCGACAGTCTATACCTGCGGTTGTGCTAACCATTCTGGAATATGCCTGGAAAGATGTTCTGCTGCTTATCCGGTTGCGTAAAGGGGTCGAAAGCAAAGAGTGGCGTCAGGCCGTGCGCCTGATGGAACGATTAATCTGGAGCGTGGATCCCAAAAAGGGTAACCAGGAGCGTCAGGAGCTGCTGCAGACGATACCGGGATTGCTTAAGGGGTTAAGAGTTGGATTGAACGGCATCTCCTTCGAGATGCATAAAATGACAAAATTTTTAAGGAGTTGCAACTCTATCATGTCAGCTCGCTGAGGGATGAGGAGTATGCACATCCGGTGGGAATTGTGGCTGTTCCTCCTCCTGTAGATGCCGAAGCAACTGGCGATGTCTTGGAAGAGATTATCGAGGAGATCGCGCTGGAGACGGCAAAACCTTATGCTTCTCCGGCAGATGGCGAAGGTGACAGGTTCTATCATATGGCAGCGTCTCTCGATATTGGCACCTGGCTTGAGTTGAAAGAGGAAGATGCTGTGCTTCGCATCAAACTCTCCTGGCGAAGCGATATCAGCGGTACATCATTGTTCGTCGACCGTAAAGGGATGAAAGCGTATGAGAGATCTCTTGGGGGATTGGCCATTTGGTTCAGGGAAGGGAAGATCTCTGTCCTGGAAGAGACAGGCATGCCGCTGATGGATCGAGCTTTGTCAGCGATGATGAAAGCGCTGCATAAAGATAGCTTGGCATCACCATGAAAATAGTCTGGAGAGTGAATGCTGTGTGCAAATTGTCACCCTGCAATATACGTTTTCTTGTCCTCGATATTCCGTGGTCAAAAACACTGAATACGGGTGTTATTCAATGTTTCCTCATAGTCTGCGGGTAGCATTAACCAAACCGTCCACTCAGTATATAATGCCTCTTTATGTAACCTCAATCGGGAGTTCCCGGTGATTCATGTGGACTGAATATTTTGGAGATCAAATGAGTGAGAAAATGACGGATTCCGGTTTGAAGTACGAAGACCTAGCTGAAGGTGAAGGCGAGACCGCTGCATCCGGACAGACGGTGGTTGTGCATTACACGGGCTGGTTGACCGATGGTACAAAATTCGATTCCAGCGTAGACCGTAATGATCCATTCTCTTTTCCTCTGGGTGTCAACCGTGTGATTCGAGGTTGGGATGAGGGTGTACAGGGCATGAAGATCGGGGGCAAGCGCAAGCTCACCATACCTCCTCAGCTTGGCTACGGTGCCGCTGGAGCGGGTGGTGCTATTCCGTCCAATGCCACGTTGGTGTTCGATGTTGAATTGCTGGAAATTCTTTGAAGCTGCCATCCGCAGACCTCATCAAGGCACAGGTGCGCCTAGCGCTGGATGAGGATATAGGATCCGGCGACCGCACAGCAGATCTGATCTCTGAAGGGGCGCTCTCCCGGGTTGAGGTGGTTTGTCGTGAGCGGGCGCTGCTGTGTGGTACGGTGTGGTTTGATGAGGTTTTCCGGCAGTTGGCACCCGGCGTCGATATTCTCTGGTTGGCTGCTGATGGAGATTGGGTGGATACAGGTAGAGCCGTCTGTGAGCTTCATGGTGACACTAGGGCACTGTTGAGCGGAGAGCGGACATCCCTCAACTATCTGCAAACACTCTCCGGGACTGCCACTCTGGCACACTGTTATGCCGATATTGTCGCCGGTACCGGAGTGCGTATTCTGGACACCCGAAAGACGCTGCCAGGATTGAGGGTTCAACAAAAGTATGCGGTTCTTTGCGGTGGCTGCGATAATCACCGCATAGGCCTTTATGATGCCATTTTACTCAAAGAGAATCATATTCGTGCTGCCGGCTCAGTTTCGATTGCTGTTCGGGCCGCGCTGGCATCCGCCTCGGATATTGAAGTTAAAGTGGAGGTCGAAAGCCTGGCTCAGTTATCCGAGGCGATCAATGCCGGTGCACGGCGTATTTTGTTGGATAACTTTAGTCTGGAACAGCTGCGTGAAGCCGCTGTGTTCGCCGGTGGAAAAGCTAGGCTGGAAGCGTCCGGCGGGGTGAATATGGATACCATAAGAGCGATAGCTGAGACCGGAGTGGATGATATTTCAGTGGGTGCATTGACCAAGGATGTTACTGCCATTGATTTTTCAATGTTGTTTATTGACTAACTGTTTCTAAAACCCAGGCCTTTATATTAACCCGGCGGACATTTACATATTGATATAATGCTTATATGAAAATAGATGCACGCAAGCTCAGAATCGAGCAACAAGAACTCCTGAGACAACAAGCTGTTCAGCTCCGCCTGCAAGGAAAGAGCTTTAAGTAAATAGGCGGCTTATCGAATGTTTATCCAAATACGGCTGGACAGCGGTATAAGTACTAACCGTGTTGGTGGTAAAGAAGCTCTGGCCATCGCGAAGCGAGGATCAAAAAATGCACACCGTTGCCTGATTGAAGCTCAGGAGTAAAAAATCATTGAAGCGATCCGGGATCATGTGCCGGATCAATACAAACTCGGCTCTGGAGACAGACCTGAATTCTGTGTAACTGCCTGTCATTAAACCCAAACAAGGGTGAGGATAGGCAGACGATCGACAAGAAAGAGCTCCAGGCGATAGCCCAGGCGGCCGCTAATCACATCAAAACTGAAGAAGATCTCAACGAGTTTCGGCAAATGCTGCTAAAAATCACGGTCGATGCAGCACTCAACGTTGAACCGGCAGATCATCCTGGCTTTGCCAAACATGAACAACCCGAAGCGAGTAATAGCCGCAACGGCACGACCAGAAAGACCTTGCAAACGGAAGATGGCCAGTTTGAACTGGATACTCCACGAGAAAGAGCGGGCAGCTTTAAACCCCGACTGGTTAAAAAGCACCAGCGTCGATTTACCTCAATGGATGACAAGATCCTCTTCTTGTATGCTCAGGGTATGACGACCCGCGAAATCGTCACGACATTCAAGGAAATGTACGGAGCCGATGTCTCCGCCACACTCATATCCAAAGTTACTGATGCGGTTATCGAGCAGGTTGACGAATGGCAATCTCGCCCCCTGGATGCGATTTATCCCATTGTTTATCTGGACTGCATTGTCGTTAAAATCCGGCAAGACAAGAAAGTGATCAATAAAGCGATTTATCTCGCTCTGAGCGTCATGTGAAGAGACATTTAATTAGCGAAACATAGGGTGGTGGGCAATACCGAGCAATACCGAGCAATACCGAGCAATACCGAGCAATAGTGAGCAATAGTGAGCAATAGTGAGCAGGGAATCAATGGCTTGGAGAAGTTATGGCGACGATTTCACAGATTCAAGCGAAAATCGGCACGACACACGAAAGTCGCCGAAAAATTGTCAACGACAGATGAAATGCGATTAGTGCGGCACCGACATAATGACGCTGTAAAGCGACTTTAAACGGCGTTCACCAAGCTGTTTTAGCGAGGTTACACGCTTTACATCCGGCGGCCGGTCCAGACGACGCGGCCGATGATCGCCAGGTCTTCACCTGGTGTTTCCAGGGAGATGTTAAACGGCTCGTAGGCCCGGTTGTCGCTAGTGACCTTCACCTGACGACCGGGGAGGCGCTTGACCAAGAGGCTGCCATCGATCCGCAGTACGTAGATCCCATCCCGAGGCACCTCCTGGGCGTTGCGGCGGTCCACCAGGATCACGTCCTTAGAGCAGAGGGTGGGCTCCATCGATTCACCATCCACATAGATCAGATAGAAATCGTCCGGGTTGGCATTTAGCTCTTGCCGCACCCACCGGCGCTTGAAGGCCAGTAAATCAATGATCCGTTCCTCTTCCACCACCGCACCGTGGCCCGCCGCCGCTCGCACATCGTAGAGCGGGATCAGGGCGTACTCCGTGTCTGGCTCCCGGATTTCACACGCCCTTTCCTGGAAAGCCAGGTTTGGCTCGACTGGAACCAGGGTCTTCGCGCGCGCGGGCCTCCTCGGTTTTGCTAGACGCCAAGCGCAGGCGCAGCAACTTATTGAAGTCCGCGCCAGTACGATCAGCGAAGACAGCAAGAAAATCAATTTCGGGCAGGCGTTCTCCTCGCTCATATAATGCAAGCGTGTTCGGATGAACGCCGATAATGGCTGAAAAATCTGGCCTCGATCGCTTCTTACGGACACGTTCGAGTTCTTTCCCTATGGTATTTTCAGGTTCCGTAGTCATATTAAGTTTTCAATACGGAACATTATCTGAAGATCCGAAGTATTATCTCATTGTTTTATAAGTTATTTACAAGTCAATCTAATCAAAGAAACATAATCGACTGCGGAATACACTCGATCGTAGTTGACAGCAGACTCTAACGTGTTTAGTGCATGAAGTATGAGCAATCACATACAGTCAAAAAAAGCCAGACATAAAGACTGGCATCGTGCCGATATCAAGGCTGCCCTGGAGAAGGCCGGCTGGTCGTTACGTCGGCTTGCCATTCACCATGGTTATCCCCCTAGCATGGCGATCCATGCCCTAGTGAAACCATATCCAAACGGTGAGCGATTGATCGCTGACGCCATCGGCATGGACCCCTGGAAAATCTGGCCCAGCCGCTATGACGAGAATCACTGCCACATCCGGAAACGGGGCACCTTTCCTGTCCGTCGACCCGCAAATTGGGCGAAGCCGGAGCGGACCTTCCAGTAAGAAGTCTAGCACCTCTGCTGATTCCGGCAATGTAAACCTGAAGGGAGAGTAATAGACGATGCCCAGGCGTATCCGTGACCCCTTGACCATGGACCTGTTCAATATCCCCCGAGCACAGGCACCAACCCCCGGCAATCTGGACCTTGATATAGCGCTAAGGTGTGCCCTTTCCGAGGCACTGAAACACTGCGAGCAGGACCGCTACCGGGTGGCTGCTGATATGAGTCGGCTCACTGGTCACGATATCAGCAAGTATATGCTCGACGCCTACACTGCCGATAGTCGCTCTGATCACAATTTTCCCTTCCGTTACGCCAGCGCATTCGAGTCTGTTACCGGCTCTTTCTGCCTGACGAATCTGCTTGCGAAGGCACGGGGCTGCGAAGTCCTGGTGGGGGACGACGCGCTGCTGGCGGAGCTGGGCCGGGTGGAGCAGATGGAAGCTGAATTAAAGCATCAAAAAGCGGCCTTAAAACGCTATTTAGAGGCACGTAAATGAAAGCGGAGAAGCAGTGGCAAGAAGGCACAAGCCTCAAGTTCAACTTTTGCACTGATGAGATAGAGACTTTCCTGGATAACTTAGAAACGATAATCGCGCTGGATCATAAGGATGAGCTTGAGGCACTGGCATCTGAGGTATTCATCTACCGGGTTACCGATGGAGCGCCGGTATGAGCGAGGAACGCCTCTATAGCCATCAGCAGATCGCCGAGGCGATGGGCAAAACTAGGCAGGCGATTCAATACCGCGCATCAAACGGCATGAAGGGTAACAAAAAGCGCCAGCCCGAAGCCTCTTGGCCCATCGCTAAGCGAGAGAAAGTACAGGGTGGCTGGGCAATATTCCATCGTTACGACAATCTCCCAACCGACATTCAGAAGGCCATAGACGCCCGGGAGGAAGCCAGACGTGCCGTCGCCGCCGTTGCCCGTGTCAACGAAATGGCCCGTGAGGAAGATGCCCGTTATGCCCGTGAGATGGCCGAGGCAGGCAAGAGCCTGGGAGAGATGGAACAGGAGAAGGCAGATGCGAAGCGTGCCAAACGGATAAGACGTATAGAGGAAGGCCGCAGGAAATTCGGCCAACTGCCAAAGGATGATCCCAAGCGCAAGCGCGCCAAGGCCCTGGAGTGGGTGCTGCACTCGGTAGGCGAATATCGCCGCACTCACAGGCTGGGCGGCAAACAGGCCCGTATCGAATACTGTGCCAAGATAGCCAGCGGTGAGATCGTGTTGCCGGAGTGGGTTGAGCCGCATATGCCGAAGCGAGAAAACCAGCGCCACCTGGTAGAGCCGACCCTGCGCAGATGGGTCTACACCTATAAAGAAGATGGCATCTGGGGGCTGACCCCAGGCTGGGGCAAGAGCCTCGGCAACTCCAGGATCAACAACAACTCCGGCCTGTTTCGCCTGGTGCTTGGCGCACTGATCAAATATCCACAGATCACTCCCCGTACGGTTAAAGAGTTCCTGACGGCCGAGCACCCGGAGCTGAATATCTGCTCACAGAAGGCCATTGAGCGATTTTTCAAGCACTGGAAGGATGAAAATTCACAGATCTGGACCTATATCAGCCACCCGGACAAGTGGAAAAACATCTACATGGCGGGCGTCGGCTCAGTGTTCGAGCAGATCGCCCGGCCTAACCAGCTGTGGGAGCTGGATTCCACGCCCGATGACTGGCTGCTGACCGATGGCCGTCACTCGGTGGTGGGTTGTATCGATATGCACACCCGCCGGGTGAAGTTGTTCGTGAGCAAGAGCAGCACGGCGGCCGCTGTGAAGCAGGTACTAAGGCGCAGCATGTTGGACTGGGGTGTTCCGGAGGCGGTTCGCACCGACAACGGCAAGGATTACGTTTCCGATGAAGTTGATAGCCTGCTGTGTGATCTCGAGATATGCATCCCCTTCGCATCGGAGGATAAGGGCACCATCGAGCGCTTTTTCCGCACCATGAGCCACGGTGTGCTCAATCTGCTGGAAGGATTCATCGGACACAACGTGGCCGAGCGTAAAGAGATCGAGTCCCGCAAAAGTTTCGCTGAGCGCATCATGAAAAAGGCTGCCGTGGTCGAGGTGCAGATGTCGTCCTCTGAACTGCAGCAGAAACTCGATGAGTGGGTCGAGCATTACTATGAGCAGAGCCCACATGGCGGGCTGAGCAACCAGAGCCCATGGGACGTGTGGCGCGCCTGGAACAAGCCATTGCGCAAGATCACAGACGAACACGCGCTGGATGAGCTGATGACAGAGATCGGCGGCATCCGCGTCATCGGCAAGAAGGGCATCCGCTACGACAACCGGCATTTTTTCGATCAGGATGGTTTGATATTCCACCACGTCGGGCGCCAGGTGATGCTGCGGCTGGACGAACAGGACATGGGCCACCTGGCGGTCTACCTGGACGGGGCCTTTCTCTGCTGGGTCGAAGACCCGGACACCACCGGAATTAGTCGGCGTGAGTGCGCCAAGGCGATCAAGCACAGCCAGAAAGAAGTTCATGGGCGAACAGGCTGCTGAACTCAAGCAGTACACCAAAGAGGTCAAAAAGAACCCGGCCCAAGCCATTGTGGACTACCGCAAGTCGCAATCAGAAAACGTGGTGGACCTGCCGAAGCGCACCGAAGAGTACAGCACCCCGGCCCTGGAGGCGACGGGTGAGGCGGCGCGCACCCGGCTTGACGAAGGCAGTCTGGCCGATACGGCCACCGGCGAGATCATCGCGCAACCCACCACGGCAGAGGTGGTGGACTACGACGCCTTCCGCACAGATTTTGAGAAGAACAACAAGCAGGTATTGGCCGAAGAGGATGGTCGCCGCATTCACGCGCATTGGTTGCGCGTGGAAGCCGACATCGAGTCTCACGAGCCTGTCAGCCTGGAGCTTCGTCGCGGTCTGGAAATCTATCGACAGAGCGGACAGTACCGCTCACGGCAAGAGCTATTCGACGCCTTTGGTCTGACCGCCGATGATTTTGTTTGAGCCGCTACCGCCATCCATGGCTCATGCGACATAAGTCCATCCGTGGACAAAAGAGACGCCCGGGTGCAACGGGGCGTGAGAGCAACGTCAAAACGACATCGACATTGGAGTAAATATTATGCGTTATCGCATTCTACCCGTCAAAAACATTTCCCGAATCAAGGACGCTGGTGATGCCTTGATCAGTCGCAGCATGGGAATGCCCGGTATGGGTTTGATTTGGGGGCCTACCGGATACGGCAAAACCACTGCGGCCACCTGGTTCATTAACCAGTGCCACGGTGTGTATATTCGAGCTATACGGCTCTGGTCTCCTCGCTCCATGCTGGACGCCATGATGCGGGAACTGGATTTGTATGGAAAAGGCATGAACAACGGGCAAAGGGTCGAGGCCATTATCCAGGGGCTGGCAGAAACGGGTCGCCCACTATTTATCGATGAGGCGGACTACGTGATTGATAGCCAGCGTCTGGTCGATACCCTGCGCGATATTCACGACCTTTCCAGTGTGCCGGTCATTCTGATCAGTATGCAGGGTATCTGCAAGAAGCTCAATCGCAGGGGCATGGAGCAATTCACCGGGCGTATTGCACAGTGGGTGGAGTTCAGCGGGGCAGACATGGAAGATACGCAGCTGCTGGCGGATGGACTGTGTGAGGTGAAGGTGGCGGAGGACCTGCTCGAACATCTGCATCGTATAGCCAGCCCAAAGAACAAACAGAATGAAGTCCTTGGCAGTGCGGAGATTCGTCGCGTGTTGGTTGGGCTGGAGCAGATTGAGCAGTTCGCCCGATCCCGTGGATTGGACACCATCAGCGAAGCCCAGTGGACGCGGGGAGATGACTTCTTCAAGGGTCAGGCGGCCAGGCCGGTGCCTGCCGGCAAAGTGGCCAGTATCCGGAGCGTTTGATGGCCAGACTTCGCGGGTCCAGGTCACGCGTGTCGAACCGACAACCCTGCGCCCGAGACAGGGCCTGGCAGAGCATGCGGATTCTTGTCCGTTTTACGCTGCCTGACCTGATGGCCACGGCCGATATCGGACAATACAACGCCCGTAAATATGTGACTGGTCTGCGATGCTCGAAGTATCTCGCCATCGCCAAAGCAAGAGATGAAGGACGGAAGGGAGGCCATGAGGTTTATCGGTTAGTCCGCAATACCGGGCCAAAAGCGCCCCGGCTGCAGACGGATGGCCGTACCTATGATCCCAATGAACACAAAGTATATGACGGAGGACTCACACAGTGAGTAATTGGATTAACGTACTGCGGACAGAGTGTGAAAGCACATCACAAAGCAAGGCCGCTGCACTCATAGGCTACTCAACAGCGGTAGTCAATCAGGTGTTTAAAGGCACATACAACGGCGACTTAATCAGTGTTGAAGAGGTGGTAAGAGGGGCTTTAATGGGGGCAACGGTTGAATGTCCTGCGATTGGAACCATCCCACGTAATCGCTGCATCGAACATCAGCGCCGCAGCAACAACTTTGCATCCACAAATCCGTTGCGGGTGCAGCTGCATAAGACCTGCCCTACCTGTGAAAACCGGAGGAACCGATGAACAGACCAACCTGTAATGGCCGCTTGGTCGCACAGATGGAAGATGCTTTACGGTGCATAACCAAGTTGGCACAGCGAGGACTGGCGATTGCAAGAGTCGAACTCGGCACACTGCCGCGACCGCGCATCATCATCGATGCGCCTTACCTTGAGCCAGGTGGTCTCAAAGGCGGCATGCTGCGGATAAACCCGGAAAAGATCACCTATGCCACCGACTATGAACACTGTCAGGTTGAGTGGGAGGTGTCGGCATGAGCACGGGAAGCGATGACATTACGATCACATCGATACAACAGACACAGGAGGAGAGACCCATGCAGACAACTGAACAGATCCCCGATGGCTACATGCGCAACGCCGTCGGCCACCTGGTGCCGGAAGGCCAGGTGCGCGAGCAGGACAAACTGCGCGATGATCTGGTGCTCTGTCTGGCCGCCCGTGCCCACGAGCTGAACGCAGAACTGGCGAAATTCAAAGAGCAGGCCCTGAATGATATCGAGGACCTGATCCAGATCGCCGCCGAGCGTTACGACACCCGAATAGGTGGACGCAGGGGCAACGTCCAGCTCGCCAGCTACGACGGGCGCTACAAGGTACAGCGTCGGATTGCCTTCACTGAAGAGCTGGAGGCGGCCAAGATGCTGATCAACGGATGCATCACCCGCTGGAGCGAGGGCGCCAACAACAACATTCGCGCCCTGATCGATCGGGCGTTCCGCACCGACACCCAGGGGCAGATCAAGAGCGCTGCCGTGCTGGAGCTGCTGCGGCTGGAGATCGACGATGCAGAATGGCAGCGCGCGATGGACGCCCTGCGGGACAGCATCCAGACCGTGGGGACCGCTATCCACGTGCGGGTGTACGAGCCATCGGCGACAGCGGCCAGTACCGGGTGATCCCGCTCGATCTGGCGGCGGTGTAGTGGCCGAGTCTTCACTGATCGACGAGCTATAAAGGGATCAACTGATGAGCCAGCATCCAGCCAACCTTGAAACCAGTGATCGCCTCAAGCGCGTCTATGACTTGCTATCCGGCGGCCGGGAACACTCCACCATGGCCATCATCCAGGAGGCCCAGGTCTGCGCCGTCAACAGCATCATCGACGAGCTGCGCAACAACGGTGTGGATGTACGCTGCCGGAAAGAAGGTCGGCTGTTTTTTTACAAGCGGTGGGATCTATGAGAATGCAGATGACATTGAAATTGCCATCACCAAAGCTGGAGAGGCTGCTGGATATTTTGTTGAGCCGCTGGACGTGGTGAATGCTGCGCTCAACGCAAAGAATGGGCTGGTAGAGAGTGATGGGTAACGGTAAGAAGTGGACCGAGGCAGAAAAGATGCTTCTACGGCAGCAGTATTCCGATACACCAAGCCACGAATTGGCCGTGCAATTCCAGCGCACGGTTTGCCAAGTCTATTCCGAAGCGAATTCTATGGGGCTGAAAAAATCCGAGGAATATCTGGCCAGCCCTGCGGGCGGGCGTCTGCAGCCAAGCAATGACAAGGGAGGCAAAACCCGATTCAAGCCCGGTCATCAGTCGTGGAATAAAGGTATTAGTTATAGGGCTGGCGGGCGATCAGCAGAGACCAGGTTCAAACCCGGTCTACGCGGCAGCAAGTGGGTTCCTATCGGTTCCGAGCGCATCACCAGGGATGGCTACAGCCAGCGCAAGATCAGCGATACCGGCAACACACCGTGCGATTGGGTAAGCCGAAACCGACCGATGAGTGATGCACTTAACCTGGCCCTGACCATTACCGCCGCCGACCTGTTCAGCGGCGTGATGCGTAAGTTCGAGAACCGTATTACCGGCGCGGGTGGGGCCGCCCGACGGGTCCGCAAGGACTACGACACAATGGCCACCTCGGTGAACCGGGGCATCAAGTCGCTGGCGGTGGGCGGCTACATCGTCGCCAAGATGCGGCCCGGCATAGCGGCGGCGGCCGCCCTGGCCACCTATGAAAAACTTGACCCGGTGCTCACCGGAAAGGCGCTGATCGGCATCGGAACCCCGTTCAAGATCGCCGCCTCCGGCTATGCCGATCTGGCGGATCAGATCTCCCGTGCGGCCTCAGCCTCTACCGCCGAGATCGCCGAAGCGGCCAAGTATGCCGCCGGGCCGCTGGCATCGATGCAGCGCTCATCCAGCGAGATGCTGACCCTGATCGCGTTGATGGCCCAGCAGGGCGTGAAGGGTTTAATGGCCGGAAGAACTTCTTTTTGAAGGCCGCAGAGCAGCAGATGTTCAGGAATGCCAATGGTGAACTCAAGAGCACGGTCGAGATTATCGAGATCCTGCGCAAGAAGACCGATGGCATGGGGGGGCACAGCGCAGTGGCATTCTGACCAAGGTGTTCGGCCAGGAAGGCTTGCCGGTGGCGTTGGCTCTGCTCCAGAAGGGCGAGAAGAGCTTTGAGGATATTGTGCAGTCGATGCACGATGCGCAATCGTTGTCCGATAAGCTCAATGAATCCATGAAGGGCCTGAACCGGCAGATCGACAGCCTGGGCGGCACCGGCAAATCCACGCTGGCGATATTGTTTCAACCGGCCCTGGAGCCACTGACCGCCGTTATTGGAAAGACCAACGAATGGACGGCGGCACTGGGCAAGGCTGCGCTGGAAAATGAGAACGTCGGCAAGGCGGTGACCTATGGTACGGCGGCCGTGGGTGGCGGGGCCATCGCTTACGGGGTCGGAAAGCTGTTCCAGGGCGGCCTGGCCGGCCTGCGGGTGATGAAGGGCCTGAAGGGCTTGGGCGGTGCCGCCGCCGGGATCGCCACCGGCGTGGCCCCGGTGTTCGTCACCAACTGGCCGGGGGGCGCCGCCGGCGCGGCGGGCGGCATGGCTGCCGGAGGCGTGGCGGGGAAGATCTTCTCCCGGGCCAAGACCACCCTGGGCCTGTTGGCCTCCACGCCGCTGTCAAAGCTGTCGATGTTCGGGGCGGGGCCGGTGCCGCCGGGTATGGCATCGGCACGCTGATCGATCGCCAGTTGCTGAACAAGACCGAGACCGGACTGCAGATCAAGGACGCCATCGGCGAGGGCATTGCCCACGTGCTGGCGTTCTTCGGCAGTGACGAGGCCCGGCAGGCCATTGCCAGAAATAACCAAGCCGAACTGGGGCGCGGTGAGGTGGTGGTGCATGTGCGGCCCGAGAAGGGTGCCGAGGCGCGGGCCGATCGCCCGCACCCGGGTGGAACCCTGAGGCTGGAGGTAGAGACGGAAGCTGGTGTTAGAGTAGGAGGGGCTTGGTGATGTTATTCAGCGGTGAAGCCGCTACAGCCAAACGAGGCGCTGTTTATGCGACTGCAAACACGCGGCTGCTTTGGATGCCAAAAGTCTGCAACAATCTCAAACGCCTTGCCATCCAACTCCATGTAACGCAGGCTCAGCTTGTTGAACTCGTAATCTCTGCGCTTTCGCTGCTCCGGGCTCATCGTTTCTTTCTTGGTGTGAAGCCGGAAGGTCAGGCGACCGGCATCAAACAGGCAGGTGAAGCCAACATCCATCCGGGAGACCTGATCGCATTCATAGGCAAACACAATGCCCCGTGGCGTGGTGGGTTCACCTGCCTGGGCGGCGGCGCTCAGCAGCAGGGCGGCGATAATCCCGATGTAACGCATGTTGAAGACTCCTTTATTTCCTGTTCAGGCCGGAGTGTAGCATGAGCTGGCGGGATACACTCAAGTCCCGCAGCGAGGGTAGCGCGGCCATGATGGGCCGCTTCCGCTCCGCTCGCTTTGTGGTACCCAACTCGGATGCGACGATCGGACGACGCAACGAGGTGCATGAATACCCCCTGCGCGATCTGCCCTATGTGGAAGACCTCGGCCGCAAGGCGCGGCAGTTTCAGGTGGAGGTATTCGTGGACGGCCGGGTGGCCGACGGCGGTGATTACCTTACTGCCCGGGATGCGCTGATCAGCGCTCTCGAAGAGTCCGGCTCCGGCACGTTGGTGCATCCCTGGTACGGTACGCTCACCGTCAGCGTGACCGAGGCCAACGTGCATGAGTCCACCCGCGAGGGCGGTCGGGCCACCTTCCGCCTGACCTTTATCGAGGCGGGTGAGCTGCGCTTTCCGACTTCTGGCAGGGACACTCAGGTGGCCGTGGACCGGCAGGCGGATGCAGCCGTCGCCACGGCGGGCGATGACTTCAGCGAGGTGTTCGACGTGACGGGTTTGCCGGGGTGGAGCGAGGCGGAGGTGGTGGCGGATCTCTATACCACCCTGACGGGACTGGAGAACCAGGTGGATGGCGTGTCTGCCGATATCGCGGACCAGATCCGCCACCCGGCCGGGATGGCCACCCGGCTGATCGGCAGTGTCCAGCGCCTGGGCGGGACGGTGTCTGAACCGCAACGCGCCCTGCAGCTCTACAGCGCCCTGTTCGGTACCGGTGATGATGCGCCGAGCGTACCCGCCACCACGGCCACCCGCCGCCAGCAGGCGGCCGGCAGTGCCGCGCTGCATCGCCTAGTGCAGCAGGTGGCGGTGATCGAGGCGGCTCGCGCATCGAGCCGGGCCGACTACGCCACCCGGGACGAGGCCCTGGCCACGGCAGCCAGACTGCAGGATGCGCTGGACGACCAGATGGAGGTGACCGATCCGGTGACCGGGCGGCCGGTGGGCGATGCGGTGTATGACGCGC